>SFGS01000031.1 GCA_004557565.1 Bacteroidales bacterium
CGCGCATCAAGCACCTGCTCCACAGCAACGGCGTGGAGTTGCCCGAGCGCTTCTCAAGGTCGGGCACGCACTGGTCGAGGGCGTTCATCGCCTGGCTGATGGAGGACGTGAGGCTGCTGTCTGACACCCGGAGGTCGCTCGACCTGCTGCTGTTGCAGGTTGAGACACTACGCGCCAACCTACTCGAGGCCACCCGCAGGGTCAGGGCCCTGAGCATGACCGACCGCTACCGGGAGGACTGCGCCCTGCTGATGGGGATCCCTGGCATCGGCCTCACCGTGGCGATGACCATCCTCACCGAGAACCGTCCCTTTGGTTTGCATCACGTTCATACCGTGGAAATCTGGTGGGGATGGGTAAAAAATTGAGCCCCGACGGGAAAAACATTTCTCATCGAGGCTCGGTGGCGTTAAGAAGGTTAGCAGTTTCTTAACCCTATGATTGAATGCGTATATACGTTTGTGTTATTTGATTACGCCCAATTCTTTGCCCACTTTCACGAAGGCGGCGATGCACTTGTCGAGGTGCTGGCGTTCGTGTCCGGCAGAGAGTTGCACACGGATGCGTGCCTGTCCCTTTGGCACCACTGGATAGTAGAAACCAGTCACATAGATGCCTTCCTTCTGCATAGCGGCAGCGAAGTCTTGTGAGAGGCGTGCGTCGTAGAGCATCACGGCGCAGATGGCGCTTTGTGTAGGCTTGATGTCGAAGCCGGCTGCCAACATCTTGTCGCGGAAGTAGTTTACGTTTTCAGCGAGTTTGTCGTGCAGAGCGTTGCTTTCCTTCAGGATGCGGAAAGTCTCGAGGCTTGCACCCACAATGCCAGGAGCAAGGCTGTTGCTGAACAGGTATGGGCGAGAGCGTTGGCGCAGAAGGTCGATAATTTCCTTCTTACCCGTGGTGAAACCACCCATAGCGCCACCGAATGCCTTGCCGAGTGTGCCAGTGAAGATGTCGATTTTGCCATAGAGGTTGAATTGCTCTGCCACACCGTGACCGGTAGGGCCAACCACACCAGCAGAGTGGCTTTCGTCAACCATCACCATAGCGTCGTATTTTTCTGCGAGTTCGCAAATCTTGTCCATTGGAGCCACGTTGCCGTCCATCGAGAACACGCCATCGGTGGCGATGATGCGGAAGCGCTGTGCTTGTGCTTCTTGCAGGCACTTTTCAAGTTCTTCCATGTTGGCGTTGGCGTAGCGATAGCGTTTTGCCTTGCAGAGGCGCACACCGTCGATGATAGAAGCGTGGTTCAGCGCGTCGCTGATGATAGCGTCGCCTTCGCCCAGCAGAGGTTCAAACAGTCCGCCGTTGGCATCGAAGCAGCTTGAGTAGAGAATGGTGTCTTCGGTTTGGAAGTAGTCGCTGATAGCGGCTTCGAGTTGCTTGTGAATGTCCTGTGTGCCGCAGATAAAGCGCACAGAGCTCATTCCGTAACCACGTTGCTTCATAGCGTTGACAGCGCCCTCGATGAGTTGCTCGTTGTTGCTCAGTCCGAGGTAGTTGTTAGCACAGAAGTTAAGCACTTCAGCCTCTGGCTTCACTTCAATGTCGGCGCGTTGAGGCGTGGTGATAATACGTTCTTCTTTGTAAAGGCCGGCTTCTCTGATGTCGGCAAGTTCCTTCGTGAGGAAATCTTTCATCTTACCATACATGGCTCAAAATAGTTTAAGAAAATTATATTATGATGTTTGTTTTGATTATTACTCGTTAATTTACACCATAAGCGTAATAGTTAGGGCAAAGCTAAAGAAAAATTTTGATTTTGCGAAAAAAAAAGCCGTGAAAGATAAACTTATTTGTTGAATGTTATTAACTTTGTAAATAAGAAAACTTCTTATAAAGCAACTATAGATGAAAAACGTTTTAATCATTGGCTCTACGGGGCAAATAGGCTCGGAGCTGACAATGAAATTGAGAGCGGAATACGCTGAAGGTAATATTGTGGCGGGCTACATTCCAAGTGCGCCTCCTACTGGTGTGTTGGCAGAAAGTGGGCCATCAGAAGTAGTGGACATCACCAATGCGAAGCAAATCGCCGAAGTGGTGGACAAATACCACATCGACACGATTTACAACCTCGCAGCCCTGCTCAGCGCTGTGGCTGAAAACAAGCCCCAGCTGGCATGGCACATCGGCATTGATGGTTTGATGAACGTGCTTGAAGTGTCGCGCGAAAAGAAATGCGCCGTGTTCACTCCAAGTTCTATTGGCTCTTTCGGTCCCAACGCGCCAAAAGACGGCACTCCACAAGACACTATTCAGCAGCCACGCACCATGTATGGCGTGACCAAGGTGTCGGGCGAATTGCTCAGCAATTATTATGCGCTCAAGTTTGGCGTGGACACCCGCTCGGTGCGATTCCCTGGTTTGATTTCCTACGTTACCCCTCCAGGCGGTGGCACCACCGACTACGCTGTGGATATCTACTATTCGGCAGTGAAAGGCGAGAAGTTTGTTTGTCCGATTGCCCCAGGCACCTTCATGGACATGATGTATATGCCCGATGCCCTGCGTGCGGCTATCGAGATTATGGAAGCCAATCCTACGCGTCTGCGTCACCGCAACTCGTTCAACATCGCTTCCATGAGTTTCGACCCAAATATCATCTATGCAAAAATCAAGGAATACATTCCTGAATTTGAAATGGAATTCCAAGTCGATCCTCTGCGTCAGGCGATTGCCGAATCGTGGCCCAACAAGCTCGACGACACTTGCGCCCGTGTGGAATGGGACTGGAAACCACAATACGACCTCGATGCAATGACGCGCGACATGATTGAAAAACTCCGCGCAAAATTAAAAAAATAAGAGGACTCTTTTTAAGTGTGAATAAAATAATAAATATAGATTTTAAGAGGTGAGTATTTGGTGGCAAAGGGATTGTTGAAGGGCTCCGTGCTCTTACTCCTTCTATGCTGCATTTGCACATGCCCTACCACCTGCTTTTCTCACCTCTATTTTCTGTATAGTATTTAACTTAAATAAACCAACAAACATTATGAAAAAAATCTTACTGATGCTCGTTGCGCTTATTGCAACATCGTTCTCAGCAATGGCTGAAGACATTTACATTGTGGCAGGATCGGAAGAGCTTTGCGGCACAGCTTGGGACTGCACCGACCTCAACAACAAAATGACCGACAATGGCGATGGCACCTATTCCAAAACCTTCACCAACGTGGCAGCCATGAACGGCTACCAATTCAAGGTAACGAAAAATGGCACGGAATGGTATGGCGACGAAGCAGGCAACAACATCACTTTCAATGTGACTACCGCTTGCGACGTGACCATCACTTTCAACGCCACCACTTTTAAATCGACCGTGACCGGCAGCGGCGTGCAGGCCTACGTTTTCAACGTGGAGAAGGTGATAGCTGTGGGCAATGGCGCAGGTGCATGGCTCAACGGTGCGAACTGGGACCCTAATGCCGACGCCAACAAGATGACACAGGTGGCCGACAAGGTGTATGAAATTTCCTTCGACAATGTGCCTGTGGGCGAAGACTATATGGTGAAATTCGCCACCAACGGCACTTGGGCCGACAACTTCGGCGGCTTTTTTGAAGCCAGCGGCAAGGAAAGCGACGCTATGTACAATAGTGGCAACATCACGTTCAACCTTGAAAAAGCGGGCACCGTGAAGCTCCGCCTCGACCTCTCAAAATTCGACTACGCAACCCGCACAGGCGCTAAATTCGTGATTACTCTTCCTGGTAGCGAACCTGCGGAACTCACCTACTTCATGAAGCACCCATGGGGCGGCGCCGACTGGACTTGGAAGCCAATGGCTAAGAACACCGAAAAAAAATTCGCCATGTTCGATGGTGATGGCGAAGTTGCCGAATATGGCTGGGTAGTGAACGGCAAGTGGGGCGACAATGGCGTGAGCATCAACGCCAAAGAAGACGACACCAACAGCAAATGGATTGCTGAGCCACATACCTTTTCCACTCCTCAACTTGGCGAAGATTGTAGATTCTTCTACTTCCCAGAAACTCAAGACGTTGTGCTGGTTATTCCTGAGCGCTGGGCTAAAGTAGAAACGAGTTTCGATCCAGCCCCAGGCGAATACACTGGTCCTCTCACCGTGCGTGTGAAATGCCAAAATATACCATGCGAAATCTCCAATATCAAATACTTCTTCAACGACAATGTCAATGACCAAGTTCTCTACGACGACGCTAAGGGCATCGTGCTCACTGAAAGCACCAACCTCGCAGCTTTCGTCAATTTTGCCGACGGCAACACTCTTACCGTTGTAGGAAAATATGTGATTACCAAGCCTACAGGTGTCAACGACATCACTACCACAGCCAACACTAAGGCTCAAAAGGTGATTGAAAACGGACAGGTGCTCATCATCAAAGACGGCAAGAAATACAACCTGCTCGGCAACCAAGTGAAGTAAAACAACCCTCCCCAATGGAGGAAAGCCTCACCTACAGGGAAAGACTTACACCCACAGAGGCATCCAAATAACCAGCCCTCGCAAATCCCCAAAAATTTGCGAGGGCTTCCTATTCCCCTCAAAGACAAAAACAGCTCACCATTTCACAGCGAAAAACCCATATTTTGGTAGGGACGTGATACTTCACGTCCGCCCATAACCACAATAGCACGTTGAATACTAATAATTTGACGCGGATGCGAATTATCGCATCCCTACCATATTCGTGGTTGGCGTCTTTTTATCTGACCTATTGGCTATGCCTTTGGCAATAATCGGATTTTAATGGATTAAATCGGTGTTTCGCACCCCTATAGCAGCCCCTTCGGACCCATAACAGACCCAAGCAGACCCAAATCAGACTTCAATCCGACTTGCAACCTGCTGCACTCGTTGACTTGTTGACTCGTTGACCTGTTGACTCTCGTGAGCTCTCGTGGATTTAAAATGCAAAATTGCGTGTGGGAATGCGCGATTTGTGTGAAAAAAGTAGTAATTTTGTAGGCTAAACACATTAGATAATAGAAATGTGGGGAGTAGGCACACCGAATGCGCTGAAAACCACTATCATTACTACAATAATGAATCCGATTAAAGGAAACAAGAAAGACGAAGAAAAGAAAATCATCAACGAAGCCGCTGGTGAAGAATACAAGTACGGCTTCGTGACCGATGTCGAAACCGCCGTTATCCCGAAAGGGCTTAACGAGGATGTGGTGCGCCAAATCTCGGCACTCAAGGGCGAGCCTGAATGGCTGTTGGAGTTCCGCTTGAAGGCGTTCCGCCACTGGCTCACGCTGCCCCAACCCAAATGGGGACACGTGAACATTCCCGACATCGACTTCCAAGACATCAGCTACTACGCTGCCCCACGCAAGCGTACCCCACAGAAGGAAATCGACCCTGAGGTGAAGAAAACTTTCGACAAGCTGGGCATTCCGCTGGAGGAGCAAATGCGCCTGTCGGGCATGGCGGTAGATGCCATCATGGACAGCGTGAGCGTACACACCACCTATCGCGAGAAACTCGCCGAACTTGGCGTGATTTTCTGCTCTATCAGCGAGGCGGTGAAAGACTACCCCGACCTTGTGAAGAAATACATGGGCACGGTGGTGCCTTATACCGACAACTTTTATGCCGCGCTTAATTCGGCGGTATTCAGCGATGGCTCGTTTGTGTATATTCCAAAGGGCGTGCGTTGCCCAATGGAGCTATCGTCGTATTTCCGCATCAATGCCGCACAGACCGGCCAGTTTGAGCGCACACTGATTGTTGCCGACGACGACAGCTATGTGTCGTATCTCGAAGGCTGCACCGCACCTCAGCGCGACGAGAACCAACTCCACGCCGCTATCGTGGAAATTATTGTGGAGGAGCGCGCAGAAGTGAAATACAGCACCGTGCAGAACTGGTACCCCGGCGACAAAGACGGCCGTGGCGGTATCTACAACCTGGTGACCAAGCGTGGCATCTGCCGTGGCGACCACAGCAAACTCTCGTGGACGCAGGTGGAAACCGGCTCGGCTATCACTTGGAAATACCCAAGCTGCATTCTGGCTGGCGACAACACCGTGGGCGAGTTCTACTCTGTGGCGCTCACTCGCAACCGTCAAGAGGCCGACACCGGCACCAAGATGATTCACTTGGGCAAGAACAGCCGCAGCACCATCGTGTCGAAAGGCATTTCGGCTGGCAACAGTCAAAACAGTTACCGCGGTATGGTGAAAATTGCCCCTAAGGCTACCAATTGCCGCAACTACACCCAGTGCGACAGCCTCTTGCTCACCCCCACCAGCGGTGCACACACATTCCCTGTGATTGAGGTGGGCAACGACTCATCGGTAGTGGAGCATGAAGCCACCACCAGCAAAATCAACGAGGAACAAATATTCTATTGCAACCAGCGTGGCATCAGCACCGAAGATGCCGTGGGACTCATCGTGAACGGCTACGCCAAAGAAGTGATGGCAAAACTCCCAATGGAATTTGCAGTAGAAGCCCAAAAGCTGCTCAGCATCTCGCTCGAAGGCAGCATTGGATAAGAGATTAGAAGTTAGAGATTAGAAATTAGAGGTTTTGAAATTAAAATTTAGAAGTTAAGGAGTTAAGAAGTTAAAGAAGTTAAAGAAGTTAAAGAAGTTAAAGAAGTTAAGACGATTGCTTCGGCTTCCTCGACAACTCGAAATCTCGATAATTCGAAGATTCGAAAACTCGTTGACCCGTTGACCTGTTGACTCGTTGACTTAAAAATTCAAAACCGACCATAAAATAGTATTATGCTTGAAATAAAAGACTTACGCGCCTCGATTGAGGGCAAGGAGATTTTGAAAGGCATCAACCTCACGGTGAAGCCGGGTGAAGTTCACGCCATTATGGGTCCGAACGGCTCTGGCAAGAGTACGCTCAGCGCAGTGCTCACCGGCAACCCTGCCTACACTGTGACCGGTGGCGAAGTGGAATTTAACGGCAAAGACCTCTTGGCGCTCTCTCCCGAAGACCGTGCCCACGAAGGTTTGTTCCTCAGTTTCCAGTACCCTGTGGAAATTCCGGGGGTGTCGATGGTCAATTTTATGCGTGCAGCCATCAATGAGAAACGCAAATACTACGGCAAAGAGCCTCTGAGTGCAAGCGACTTCCTGAAACTCATGCGCGAGAAGCGCCAAGTGGTGCAACTCGACAACAAACTTGCATCACGCGCCGTGAACGAGGGTTTCTCTGGCGGCGAGAAGAAGCGCAACGAGATTTTCCAAATGGCTATGCTGGAGCCTAAGTTGAGCATTCTCGACGAAACCGACAGCGGCCTCGACATCGACGCGCTGCGCATTGTGGCTGAGGGCGTGAACACACTGAAAACCGCCAACAATGCCACCATCGTGATCACACACTACCAACGCCTGCTCGACTACATCAAGCCCGACTTTGTGCATGTGCTCTACAAGGGACGCATCGTGATGAGCGCCGGTCCTGAACTGGTGATGGAACTTGAGGAAAAGGGCTACGACTGGATTAAGGAACAAGTGGATAAAAAAGGAGAGTAAGCCGCTATGACAACTTCACTCACTCAATACATCGACCTCTACGCCCAGCACGCCGAAGCCATCTGCGCCCACGCGCCAGCCGCTATGAATGCGCTGCGCCCCGACGCACTTGCCGCTCTCGGTGGCGCCACGCTCCCCAAGAAGGGACAGGAGGACTACGAGGCGACTGATTTGGAAAAGGTGTTTGCGCCCGACTATGGCGTGAACATCAATCGTGTGCCTTTCGCACCCGATGCGGCGGCTTCGTTTCGCTGCGATGTGCCCAACATGAGCACTTGCCTCTACTTCTTTTTCAACGACATATTTGCAGAAAGCCGCACCGCCGCACGCAACACGCAAGCCGGGCTGGTGATTGAAAGTTTTGCCGATGCGCAAAAAAATCACCCCGAAGTGCTCCAGAAGCACCTTGGCTCACTTGCCGACCTGAAGAAGCCGGAAGTGGCGCTCAACACCCTGCTCGCACAAGACGGTATGCTCATCTACGTGCCGAAGGGCATGGTGGTGGAGAAGCCTATTCAGCTGGTGAACATCTTCAAGGCGGCTGCGCCTGTGATGGCACTTCGCCGCATTCTGGTGGTGCTGGAAGAGGGCGCACAGGCTAAGATGCTGGTGTGCGACCACACGCAAGACGCTGAGCACAGCTACCTCGCAAGCCAAGTGGTGGAAATCGTGGCTGAGCGTGGCTCGATGTTCGACTACTACGATTTGGAGGAGAGCAGCGAGAGCACCCACCGCGTTTCGTCGATTTTCGTGCGCCAAGCCGAAGGCTCAAATGTACTGATTGATGGCATCACGCTGCTCAACGGCATCACTCGCAACGATTATTATGTGAACATCGACGGTGAGCACGCCGAAACACACCTGCTCGGCATGACCGTGGCATCTGCCCGTCAGCACGTCGACAACCACACGTTCATCAGCCACAATGTGGCACGCTGCGAAAGCAACGAGATGTTTAAGTATGTGCTCAACGACCAATCCGTGGGCGCATTCGCAGGCAAGGTGCTGGTGAAGGAGAATTGCCCTCGCACAGTGGCTTATCAAGGCAACCGCAACATCGTGGCATCGGCCGACGCGAAGATGTACAGCAAACCTCAACTTGAGATTTACACCGACGATGTGAAGTGCTCGCACGGCTCTGCCACAGGTCAACTCAATGAGGAAGCAATGTTCTACATGCGCTCGCGCGGTATCAGCGAGGCAGAGGCACGCCAATTGCTCATGCAGGCGTTTATGAGCGACGTAATCGACGCCGTTCGCCTCCCTGCGTTGAAAGACCGCTTGCACCACTTGGTGGAAAAACGCTTCCGTGGCCAACTGGCAATGTGTGCCGACTGCACAGCGGCAAACTGTGCGGCAGCAAAATAACAGACAACATTTAATATCTGACAGATCACTACAAACTAAATATGTTCGACGATTCGAAACTCACTTCTATTAGAAAAGACTACCCCATTCTTCAACGCGAAATTGAGGGCCACCCCATCGTGTACCTCGACAACGCCGCCACCTCGCAAGCCCCTATGTGCGTGGTGAAAGCCATTGAAGATATGTATTTCCACCACCGTGCCAATGTGCACCGTGGCGTACACACCCTTTCAGGCGAGGCTACCGACATGGTGGAAGCCACTCGCGAGAAGGTGCGTGCGTTTATCAATGCCGCATCCGTTGAAGAGGTGGTGTTCACACGCGGCACCACCGGGGCAATCAACCTGGTGGCTGCCACCTATGGCGACCGTCTGTGCAACGGTGATGAAATCATCCTCACCACCATGGAGCATCACAGCAACATCGTGCCTTGGCAACTCATTGGCAAGGATAAGCGAATCCGCATTCGTGTGGTGCCCATCAACGATGCAGGCGAAGTGAATTTAGATGAATATGCCGACTTGTTTACCGAGCAAACCCGCTTTGTGGCATTGGCGCATGTGTCGAATGTGCTGGGCACCATCAACCCCGTGAAGGAGATGATTGCCATTGCACATCAGCATGGCGTGCCGGTGCTCATCGACGGCGCACAGGCGGCTCCACACATCGCTATCGACGTGCGCGACCTTGACTGCGACTTCTACGCATTCTCTGCCCACAAGATGTATGGCCCTACTGGCGTGGGCGTGCTTTACGGCAAGAAATTCCGCCTCAACAGCATGTCGCCCTACCAAGGTGGTGGCGAAATGATTGGTACAGTGAGTTTTGAGCGCACCACCTACGCCGAACTCCCATTCAAATTCGAAGCCGGCACCCCCGATTATGTGGGCATCGCCGCATTCGGCACCGCGCTCGACTATATCAATGAGTTGGGCATCGACAACATTGCCGCACACGAGCGTGCGCTGGTGGAGGAAGCCACACGCGGACTGCTCACCATCGACGGTATGCGCATCTTTGGCACTGCCGAAAACAAGGCTGGTGTGATTTCGTTCCTCGTGGGCGACATCAACAGCTACGATATGGGACTCCTGCTCGACAAACTCGGTTTTGAAGTGCGTACAGGCCACCACTGCGCCCAACCGCTGATGAACCGCTACGGCGTGCAAGGCATGGTGCGCGCATCATTCGCCGCCTACAACACCCTCGACGAAGTGCACCGCTTCGTAGAAGCCGTCCGCCGCGTCTCCACCATGTTCTAAATCAGATATTAGAAGTTAGAAATTAGATATTAGAGGATTAGAGATCGTATATCAGGACATCGTTGACACTTTTGTGACCATAGTGGAATCGTACTTTTTGACATTAGGTTTGTCGGTGCAAGAAATCATTCCTTATTCTGCGAACTTTGACATGGTTTTTGTACCTTCTTCCATACATTATAAAAATATCATTATAAATTTCAAAGCTGGATTTTGAGGAGTTTTTAGTGATGGGTGGGGTTATTTTGCTGATACCACCACTTTTTTGCCACCTACGATGTAGAAGCCTGTAGGCAGGTTGGTTGTGTCGTTGGTGGTGCGAATCATGCGTCCGTCGATGGTGTAAACACCTTCTGGTATCTTAGCAGGCGACACGATATTCACAATGCCGGTTGGAGTGTCCAAATCCGTACCTCTTTCGTGGGTGATAGGACATGGAGTATGGTTTTCAGCGTAGAATCTGAAGCCACGCATTGGCACACCATTGATGTCCGACACACGGGTGAACGTGTTGTTGTAACTATGCAAATAGTTGTCGCCAGCCGCCACATTGCTGTTTACATGGTCATCGAGGTACACTTGTGAGCCGTGGAGAATGATTTGTGGCACTTCGTTGGTGTTTTCGTCAGCCATCATCATTGGAGCGTTGCTGCCGTTGTTGAACTTTTTATAGTTCACAGTCATAGGCTCAACCACACCGCCAGCCAACTCGGCTTCGCGCAGATAGGTCACCTTAGGAATAAAGTAGATCGGCGCATTCACGGTGATGCCATCTTGTGCGGTGTAGGTGCCGTCGGCAAGGTCAGGTTCACGCTCTGGGTAAATCACGTAGTATTTGTTTTTCTCCAATGCGATGTCGCCATCCTTGTCGGTGCGAGGGTTGTAGTAAAGCACAGAATATTTAGTGCCATCGGCACCAATGTATGGAGAATAGTAGAAACCTTCTGGAGTGGCAATTCTCACACCGTTACCAAATGCGTTGCGCACTTGCAGCCAAGTCAGGTCAACAGGCAGCGTGATGCAGTTCCAGTTGTTGATTTCAAACGAGCGGTGCAGCACAAGGTTGCCCTCGATGTAGTCCTTAGGCTTACGCAGTTCGGTGGCTTCTTCGTCGAGGGTGTATTCCTCGGCGCATGAGTCGTCGTCCTTGCAGTCGGGAGTGCCGTCGCCGTCGTGGTCATCACGAATGAACAAGCCATAGTATTTTGAATTAAATTCAAGCAGGTTGGCAACGTTTGCGATAGTGATGCGCACTTCGTCGAATTCGCTTGTTGGGTTGAAGAAGATGTAACTCTTGTCACCATATCCGATAGCATTCACGCCAAGCACGCTCCAGTCGGTTTGCTTGTCTTTTTCTACACCATTCAGATAGGTTTTGATAGTAATCCAACTGCCCAACTTCACACCAGCCAAGTAGGTTTTAGAGTCCATAATCAAACCCACTTGTTGTGTCTTTGGATACACTCTACCCAAATCCACAGCCACCACCAAGCCATCGCCCAGCGAAACGGTGTTGGTAAGGGTCAAAGCGGTGTTGATGTCGTCGTCGACGAGGAATGTGAGGTTGTCGACCACATTTGCTACATTCACCGCGCCAGCAAATTGCATATCGTTGGCTTTGATGCGTGCGCCGCTGAGGTTAGAAATCACGGTTGAGGCGCAGCCGATAGGGTCGAAACATTCCGATGGGGCTTCCTCGTCGGCGAAAGGCTCGTCGAATGCGTAGTAGATTTTCATCTTGTCAATCGACAGGTCGAGCACACCGCTCTTCCAAAGCACAAACTCGTCGAACTGTACACCGGCAGGAATATCCACAGCGAAGCGCAACTTCTGCGCACGGCGGCTGCCAATGAGTTTCACCTTCAAAGAGTTGGTTTCCTTAATCACCTTGCTATCGGTTTGTTCGCCCTGATAGTAGGTGCGAATGTTGAACAAGTCGATTACATCGGCAGTTAAACCAGTGGATTGTGCTTCAATCACGAAGCCGATACGGTGTGCGCTTGTGCCGTCGCTAATCAAGCCTTCGGCTTTTCTCACGCCCACGATAGGCTTGTTTTCCACAACGTGTGTGTCGAGAATTTGTGTGTAGAGGGCATAATCTTCCAGCGATTTGCTAAGAATGTTTTCAGAGTCTTGCATTTTGCTGCCACCGATAGTAATCAGTGAACCGCCCTTGTCGTACACTTGTTCAGAGAGCGCCCAGTCGTTTTTGTCGATTTCGTTATAGATAGGATTGTCGCACGATTCTGCGCTCAATTCCAGTCCGTGGGTGATGGTCACAAAGCCAGTGCAGCCATCGTTGGCAGTAGCCTTAATCACATAGTTGCCGTCGATGTGCGCAGGCATACCTGTGATTTTGCCGTTTTCGTCGATTGTGGCATTTGCGCCGGCTGGTTGTTCGGTGATTTCCCACTTCACAGGCATAGCCGAGGTGAGTTGGTATTCGGTGTCGGTAGAGCAAACGCTTGCATTTGCGCTAAGTCCCAAGTTGCACTGGTGTGTGGTCTCGGCTGGGTCGGTGATGAAAGCGTAGAGGGCTTTCGTGCCACCCAAATCCAATTCAAGTCCGGTAAGGAATGTGATGCGAACATGCGAGAAATCTTCCTTAGCAGTAATGGTGGGGAATTGCACATCGCCGCTAATCAACTTCAGCGACAGCACACTGCCATCGATCACTTCTTTTTGAACTCTCGTCTGCACATATTCATAATACGTTTTGCCCCACTTGGTTTTTTCTTGCCATTCACCCTTGTACAGTTCAATGGTGGCTGCTGCGCCCACAGGCAATTTCAAAAGCGATGCCGACGATATTTTGAAGCCCACGGCAGAGCCAGCCTTGAATGGCATACTTTGGTCGGGGTCGGCACGATTAATTACGGCACCCACACGGCAGTCGAGCGAGGTGCCGATACTAATCACACCCCAAGCCACGCCATTGGTCAAGTTGTCGTCGATAAGGTCGCTACCAGCCCAGTAACCACCTTCTGTGGCAAAGTCAAGACCCGGTTTGCCCTCTGTTTGCGTCTTGCCTTGGTCGAGGGAGAAAGGCATACGGCCTTTAGCGGCGGCGTAGTTCTTCATTGAGGTTTGGGTGATGGTGTTGGTGTTGTAGTCGCCCACAAACGCATATTTGATGCGAGTGTTGGTGATTACGCTTGCATCGGCAATGCCGACAGGAGAAAGAGAGATTTCATCGAACTCGCATGGCGCAGTGGCCGAGAGGTCGATAGTCCCATCTTTTGAGCCAGGGAGTTGGATAAGCGTGAGTCCCACACCGCCCACTTTTTGCCCAGCCGACA
This sequence comes from Bacteroidales bacterium, assembly GCA_004557565.1. Lineage (GTDB taxonomy): Bacteria > Bacteroidota > Bacteroidia > Bacteroidales > Muribaculaceae > Sodaliphilus. Next base: position 13,421 of record SFGS01000031.1, read on the forward strand.
CAGCCTTGGTGGCTTTTAGTTTGCCTTCAAGATAGAAATTGATAGCCCAGGCATTTGCCACGCCCAGTTTGAGCACGCTTGCGCCGCTGCTTGCCACAATGGTGAAACCAGCGGTGGTGCCTTCAGCATAGTGGTTTTCGGTGTCGCGAATTGAGGTGATAGGCTTTGCGCCCACGCCCACCGATGCTACCGATGGAAAAACAGCGTCGTTGGTGAGGTCTTCGTCGGTCATATTGTCGAGCCCCTTTACCCAGTTGGCTACTTCCACCACGCTCACGAGTTTGTTGACCATGCAGTGACGGCCAGTGAGCGCACGGCGGTGGCTCAGAAAGTTTGCTGCATTGGCATTGGTCTGTTGCCAAATAGTCTTGTTGGTGACGCTGGCAACCTTTTGCCATTGTCCGTTCATGAGATTGCCTTCGCCAAAACCTGTGAGTTCGTAAGTGGATTCTTCCATTACGCTAAGGTCGGCGGTTTGGTTCAAGCGATAGTCAAACGATGGCTCATTGCCGCCACGTTCGGGGTTCATACGCACAAAGATAAGGTTGTAGCCTTTGTCGGAGAGGTCGAAAGTCACTTTGCCATCGCTTCCAACAGCACCTTGAGTCCAAAACTCAGTGGATTTACTAACTTAGCCTTTGTCGTTAGGAATGCCGTCGGTCCAAGTGTAGGCCCACCATTCCTCATTGCCTTGAGCGCAGTCACCTGGAAGCAGGTAAACGGCTGCGTTCATTACTGATGTCATGCTCATGAAAATCATGCATACCACGAGCGTGACAAATCCATAAAATTTGGTCATAATAATTAAGTGAAAAACTTATAAATTGACAACTAATTATAAATATCTAATACTGTGTTCTGTCATACTATTTTGGCTGCGCCTTGTGAGTAGTAGCAACATCTGTTTAATTCAAAGCATCAGCCCAAAAAAGTATACATTTTAATATAAGAGCGTTCAAAATTTCGGCAAAAGTACACAGAAATATCCCCCCACAAATCTAAAGTGTCAAAAAATGTTTTTGACGAAAGAAATGCTGATAAGTGCAAATTTTGTTGAAAGTCAACGAGTCAACGAGGCGATGTGTTGAATGTGTTGCAAAATACGAAAAGTGGGATTTTAGAGCCGTTTCCAACAGCTACAAGCCTCCACAAAACCTTTACTTCATTCAGTATATTTATAGTTTTTCAATGCCACATTTTGAGGATTGGCAGATAGCATGGGTATGCAATCGTTTGCATTTGGGAAATAAGTTTTTTCAAAGGCAAGAGCGTAACATGTGGAATTTTTATTCGTAAAATTGCAGTGTGATTATCATTTTCTTTGTGCGAAAAGTTGTTTTGCATAGGTGATTTTCACCCACCATTTACATTTACTGTATTACAATATTTTTTTCATAATAAACTTTAAACAATGAACAACTTATTTTCCCGTAAGGCTTTTGCCCTGCTCGCATTGATTTGCTTTGGCTTTGCTGCCATGCAAGCGGCTTTTGTGGGCGGCAGAACCGACTTTCGCGACGAAAGTATCTATTTCGTGATCACTACCCGATTCTATGATGGCGACCCTGGCAACAATGCCCAGTGCTGGGACGCACCAGCCTCGATGCACGGCGATCCCGCTTGGCGCGGCGACTTCAAGGGGCTTATCGAAAAACTCGACTACATCAAGGCACTTGGGTTCACCGCCATTTGGGTGACTCCTGTGGTGGAAAACGCTTCGGGCTTCGACTACCACGGCTATCACGCCAGCAATTTCAGCAAGGTGGACCATCGCTACGAGAGCGAGGACGTGAGTTTCCAAACCTTGATCAACGAGGCGCACAAGCGTGGCATGAAAATCGTGCTCGACATTGTGCTCAACCACACCGGTAACTTTGGCGAGGAAAACCTCTGCAAGCAGTTTTCCCGCGACTGGAGCGCCAACCAATATCTGATTGACGCGTGCATGACTCCTTTCACCCAAAAGGACGGAGGAAAACTCCCCGACGACTACACCGATCTGATTCCAGGAATGCAATACGACAGCCGATTGGCTCTGATGAAAAATACCGACAAAAAGAATCACGACTCGCACAACTATTGGCATCACTTCGGACAGTTTAACTGGGACGACAACACTCGCTGGTATGCGCAAATAGCCGGCGACTGCGTGGACCTCAACACCGAGAACCCAGCCACCGCCGAATATCTGATCAACTGCTACGGCTCGTTTATCAAAATGGGTGTTGACGGCTTTCGTATCGACACAGGCGGTCACATTCCACGCCTCACCTTCAATAAGATGTTTGTGCCCCGATTCCTCGACATTGCCGAGCAATACAAGCACATGCGTGGTGGCACTCCATTCTTTATGTACACCGAGGTGTGCGCACGCTTCCAAGGCAGCGTCACCTATCGCAACCAGCCTTGCCTTTCACCATATTTCTACACTTGGAAAGAAAACAAGGAATATGCATGGAACTACGATTCCACCTACTGGGACACCAAGGAAGTTTACGAGCAGACCAGCCTTGCTTCGCTCGACAATATCGCATCGTGCGAACAGCAGTATGCCGACAACAGCCACGAGACTGATTCCGCAATGCCAACCTCTGCCAACGCCTTGCTGAAGGGCAACGACTATCACACACCTGATGTGAGCATGGCTTCGGGACTGAGCATAATCGACTTCCCTTTGCACTACTCTTTCCACGACATCGCCAGCGTGTGGAACACAGCCATCAAAGGCGACAAATACTACAACGATGCCACCTATAATGTGGTGTATGTGGATTCTCACGACTACGGTCCTGGTCCTAACGATGGTCAGCGCTTCAACGAAGGAACAGCACAATGGGCTGAGAACCTCGACTTCATGTTCACTTTCCGTGGCATTCCTTGCCTCTACTACGGTAGCGAAATCGAGTTCCGCAAAGGCGCAGTTATCGACAAGGGTCCGAATTTGGCACTGAAGGAAACCGGCCGCGCCTACTATGGCGGCTACATCACTGGCGATGTGAGCGTGAACGACTTTGCCGATGTGGCAAATGCCAGCGGCAATGTGGCAGCCACACTCAACGCCCCACTCTCACGACACCTGCAACGCCTCAACAAAATCCGCGCCGCCGTGCCAGCATTGCGCAAAGGACAGTACAGCGTGGAGGGCTGCAAGGCAAGTGGCGGATATGCGTTCAAGCGCAGATACACCGATGATAATGTGGACAGTTATGTGCTGGTGAGCATCAACAGCGGCGCCACTTTCACCGGTGTGCTCAACGGCACCTACACCGACTGCGTCACCGGCGATGTGAAAACCGTGACCGACGGCACGCTCACCACCACCGCTTGCTCCGGACAGGGCAATATGCGTGTGTATGTGTTGAGCACCGACAAAACTCCAGCCCCAGGCAAGATTGGCGACGACGGTAAATTCCTCTTCACCACAAGTGCAGCCGCCGACCTTCCACAAGACTACGACGGACACGAGGAAGACCTCTCAACCAACGATGGCGAATCGAACGGCCACGGTGCTACAGGTGGAACTACCGACCCATCAACTCCGCTCCAACGCTACACCCCTGCTGTGGAGCAAGACGACAAGAGCGTGTTCTACGAAGCACCATTGAACGTGAATAAAATCACCGCATGGGTATGGAACACCACCGACAACTTTACTGGAAAAAAATGGCCAGGAAAGAGCATGGAACTGATGGGCGTGAATGCCGACAGCACTCGCAAAATCTTTAAATGGACCTACGAAGGCACACTCACCACTATGCCAAGTAGCGTGATCTTTGTGGTTGACGGCAAGCAATCCGACGACCTTGTGTATAAAAACCACGGATATTACATCGACGGCACTTGGAGCAAGGAAATCACCAACTATGTGGCTGGTGCTCCAACCGTGACCATCGACAAGGAGAGTGGAAAATATGAGGGCAGCGTCACCGTCACCCTTACAGCAAGTGTGCCCGATGCAGTGATTGTATATACCACCGACGGCACTGCACCCTCCACTTCAAGCCCACAGGCAACAGGTAGCAAGCAACTCACATTCACCGACAACACCACACTCTCTGCCGGCATTCTGCACGAAGGCAAGGTACGCAATGTGGTGAGTCGTGAATACATCTTCCACGAAGTGCAACCCACCACCGCCACCATCTATCTGAAAGACCCAATGGTGGCACCCAACTTGTGGAGCAATCTCTACTTCTACGCATGGGATGGCGGAATAGCCCTCACCGACGCATGGCCCGGTGTGGCAGTCACCGACACCAAAATGGTGAAAGGCGAGAAGTTCTACTATCGCACCTTCACCAAGCCCACGGCTGATTATGTGTTCAACATCATCTTCAACCAAGGCGATGGCAAGCACCAAAGTGTGGATATTACAAACCTGACCAAGGACACCTATTTTGAAATTTCGTCAACCACCAACAAATACACCGTAACCGACATCACCAGCCAATATAGTAGCGTTTTTGGTGATGTGAATGGCGACGGAAAAGTGGACGTGAGCGACGTTACAACCCTCATCAACGCCATTTTAAGCACTAGCACATACGATGAAAAGATGTGCGACCTCAACGGCGACGGCAATGTTGACGCAAGCGATGTAACCATCCTCATCACCCTGATTTCCAAATCATAAACGAGAGATATTTATCTGAAATAAAAGCCACTCGCCGTTTTATGGCGAGTGGCTTTTTTGTCGTTGGTACCAATTCGTTTCTCGGTGTACTTGACTTGTGGGTTACTGGAAATTTAGGCGGAGGCCGATGCTCCACATGCGGGGGGCACCCCAGTAACCTCGGAAGGTGGCGAGGTCGTGCGATTTGCCGTCGATGCCTCGCTGAATGTAGAAGGCGTCGAACAGGTTGGTGCATGTGGCGAAGATGTTCATCATCACGCCTTTCGCCACCATCGTGTTCCAGCCCACAGTGGCATCAAAGAGGTGGTACGATGGCAGTTTGTAGGCATCGCCATCTGTCTCCTTGGTGCGCGACGATGGCTCGAAGTCGGCATACATGTCGGCATTGGCGTTCCACGACACCGACGCATACACATTGTCGGTCTTTCCCATGCCGCGCTTCAGCAGCCCCTTGATGGGGAATGTGGCATTGAGTTCGGCACCATATTGGGTTTGTGGCGCGTCGCCCACGTGCAAGTTGTTGCAATACACCGCATATTCCTTCAGCGTGGCACCGCTGTAGCTGTCGTAGGTGATGCCTTTGCCGCCGCTTTTCCATTTCCACGAAGCGAGCATGGCGTAAGCCTTCACACGCAGCCAGTCAGTCAGGTTTTGGTGTGCGGTGAGTTCCACGCCCTTGTGAAGCGCGTTCAAACCGGTGATTTGGAATTTTTCCGCTGCCTCATTCGCGCGTTTGGCAATATTGACGGTGAGCGTTTTGTTGCGCCACGAGGCGATGTAGGCCGACACTTCCAAGCCACCGCCATTCCACGCCGCGCGCACGCCCATTTCGCCGAGGGTGTTTTTCTCGTTGGTCACATTGTTGGTAATCGACAGGTCGCTCGATGCCAAATACACGCCAGCGTAAGGCAAGCGGCTGTTGAAACCGGCGTTGGCAAACACCGACAGCGCAGCGCTACGGTTTGGCGTGGCACGAAGAATATGGTACAGTGCGCCGCCTTTCACGCTCACGCCCCAACCAGTGGCCCAGTCGCTCACGGCACCAGTCTGGTCGTTGTGCCGACGGTAGTTGCCGTTAAACACGGTGGTACCCAAATGCAGATTCCATCGGTCGGTCACATATTTCCCTTGCACGAAAGCGGAAGTGTGATGCGTGGTGCGGCCGTAGCGCGATCCGATATAGTCGCCCAAGCGGTAGGGTGCGCCATAGTAGAGCAGATAATCGGCTCCCAAGAGGTCGAGCATCTTCATCTTCTGCCAAGTGTCGAAATACTGATACTGCACGCCGCCCAACAGCGTGGTGGTTTCGGTCAACTTGTATTCGCCCGAAGCTATCGCGCCAGCCTGCAAATGCCCCGAAAGGTAGTCGATCATCGCATATTGCCCGATGCTGTTGCCGTCGGCGTCTTTGTTGGCGATGTTTTCTTGCATGATGGCGTCGAAATCGATATGCCCAGTGGCATCTTGGTGCGAAATGATGCTGCTGCCGCTGTTGGCGCTCACCGTAGAGCGTCCGCCACCGCTTGCAATCGCCACATACACCGAGTTTTTCATCGAAAAGCGGTCGCCGTTCTTCAAATGCTGAAGTGTGAAATAAGGTTTGAAATAGTGGTTGCGCCCGATGGAGTATTTTTCGCCATTCAGGTAGCCCCAGTTCTTTGAATAGCCACGGCCGTAGTTCATCACTTCCTCATACGAGAGTTCGGTGTTGCGTTGGTCGTGAGTTTCGGGCGATCCGATGGCGGTGAACAGCAGCGTGTGGTCGGTGCCGAAATTCTTGCTCACCGAAAGCAGATACGACAGCGTGTTCACATTCGAGCACTCCACGAAGCCACTGCCGCGGGTGTAGCTTACAAGGGCGTTGGCAGCCCAACCATTCGCCAAGCGACCAGTGCTGTAGTTGAGCACGGTTTTCGTCAATCCCTGCTGGGTGGTCGAAACCGACACTTCCCCTGCAGGGCTATGCGAAGCCGTTTTGGTGATAATGTTCACCAGACCGCCCATCGCACAATCGGCAAGCATCGAGTTGCCCATACCTTTCTGAATTTGAATGGCATAGGTGGCATCGGAAAGCCCCATCCAGTTGCTCCAGTACATCGAGCCTGAAGTGAGTCCCTGAATAGGAATACCGTTGAGCATAATCGCCACATTGTCTTGCTTAAAGCCACGGATATTGAGCGACGCGTCGCCATAACTGCCCGAAGTGGAAGTGGCATACACGCCCGGCACACCCTGCATCACCTCCACATAATTGGGGGCGGTGGTGTGAATACGAAGACTTTGTGGTGTGATAGTGGTGAGATTGAGCGGAGTGACCTGCTCGTTAGCGAAGTTGGCACGGACCGACACTTCCTGAAGAGTGACCGTGGAATCGTGTTTCGCACTCAGTGAATTAGAGCCAGATGGCTCGCTCTCGCCTACGCCTCCTGCGTACACGAGTGGTGTGGACATCATCATGCCCAGCAAAAAGATGTTCTTTTTCATTTTTTCTTCTTCCATCCAGACTTTTACTGTCGGTACCGTAGTTGCAACGGTTCTGCCTTTCGGCTCGCGGACTTTACCGCCGGTCGGGAATCACACCCTGCCCTGAAGATCTGTTATTTTAAAAATCGCCTGCAAAGTTAATACATTCCCCCCATTCCCACAACCCCCACCACCTTGCGAAAAGTTGCAAAAATCACCCCAAAAAGGCGGAAAAAAGTTGCAAAAATACTGTGTAAACAGTGGAAAAAAGTTGTGTTTTTGCATCAAAACCTAAATATTATGCTCAAAAGAAAGATACATAACCACCTCATTGAGTGGAAAAACCGAGGCGACAAGAAGGCTCTCATCATCACAGGAGCCCGACAAGTGGGAAAAACAACTGCTATTCGGGAGTTTGCAAAAGAAAATTATACGCATTTTGTGGAGGTGAATTTTGTGAAGCATCCTGTGGCAAAACAAGCATTTGATGCCGACCTCGACACCAACACGATTGTCACTTATTTGTCAGCGATGGGTTTTGGACCTTTCATTGAAGGAAAAACGCTTGTGTTTTTTGACGAAATTCAAGAGTGCCCCAATGCTCGAACCGCCATAAAGTTTTTGGTGGAAGACAACCGATTCGACTACATCGAGTCAGGTTCATTGCTTGGCATCAACTATAAAGATGTCACATCCTACCCTGTGGGCTTTGAGGAAGAAATCAGGCTTTACCCTCTCGACTTCGAGGAATTTCTGTGGGCTAAGGGCATCGGAGAAAATGTGGTGGAGGTGCTGCGAAAATGCTACAATCAGGAAAAGGCTGTGCCAGATTTCGTTCACAAGCAGATGAGCAAGGTATATCAAGAGTTTTTGGTGATTGGCGGAATGCCCGAAGTGGTGCAGAAGTATATCGACAACCCCGATATCTCAAACGCTTTCCGAGCGCAAAAATCAATCATCACCACTTATCGTGACGACATATCGCATTATGCCGAAAAATCGGCGGTGCTGGTGAAACGCGTATTCGATGCCATGCCATCGCAACTCGGAAAACAGGACAAGCGGTTTGTTCTTGCCGAGATTGAGAAGGGCGCATCACTACGCAAATACGAAGCCCCCACACAATGGCTCATCGATGCCGGACTTGCCTACTATTCATTCAACACAAAGGCTTTTGAACTGCCTTTTGAATCGACAGAAAACAGAAAACTATATAAACTGTATATGGTGGACACAGGTTTGCTATGCTCGCAAATGATTAACGAAATGCAATTTGAGGTGCTGAAAGGAAATATCGACATCAACGAAGGAGCGCTCACCGAGAACTTTGTGGCGTGCGCCTTATCCGCCAAAGGAAAATCACTGCATTACTACGACAAGAAAAGCAAGCAGGAACTGGATTTCATCATTCAAGAAAACAACAAAATCACAATCTTGGAAGTGAAGTCGGGCGACAACTACAAGAAGCACGCTTCTCTTGACGCTGCACTCAACAGTTTTTCCGACAGCATCGGTCGCGCTATCGTGTTGTGTAAAAATAATGTGGAGAAATCCGGCGATGTTACTTACATGCCCCTATATATGGCAATGTTCCTGTAACCACACATCTTCCCCAGGTAGAGTCTGTCGTTAGAAACTCAAATAGCTAATGACGGAAAATATTCCACCAAATGGAGGCGAGTTTATCGGATTTAATTTGTATTTTTGCCCTGTCATTAAAGATTTTACTATTTTGCTAATGCAACACCAAAGTAAGTAAAATTTCTGACATGGCATAACCCTAAGCAACAAGTTGCTCAGATACTTATAAAAATATTAAAACAATAGTGTTGCAAGAACATATAGATATGGTGAAGAAAATTATGTTTTTGGCAATGTGCTTGCTTTTGGCGGCAAGCGTTGCCAACGCGAAAAACAAGAAGGGTGGCAAGGCTGCCGCTCGTATCGACGATGCTGCTTTTGTGGCTGATTATGAGGCGATGATGGACTCGCTGAAGGTGGTTGGCTCAAATGTGGTGGTGGTGAAGGACAACAAGATTATCTACTCCCACAGTTTCGGCTTGAAGAACCGTGAACGCGGCGAGGAAATGACACCCAACACCATTTTCCGCATCGCCAGCATCTCGAAGTCGTTTACCGCCACAGCCATCATGCAACTGGTGGAAAAAGGCAAACTCGACTTGAAGGCTGATGTGAACAAATACCTTGATTTCAAGGTGCGCAATCCTAAATACCCCGATGTGCCTATCACGCTCGAAATGCTCTTGAGCCACACTTCAAGCCTCAACGATTCGCAAGGCTATTGGGAGAGTTTCGACGCTGTGAACCCTGCCACCAACCCCGACTACGCCAAGTGCTACAACGACTACCGTCCCGGCACCGGCTATGAATACTGCAACTATGCGTTCAATATCATGTCGGCTGTGATTGAGAAGGTGAGCGGACAGCGTTTCGACCGCTACATCGTGCAGCACATCATGAAGCCTCTGGGTTTGAAAGGCAGCCACTGCGTTGACGACCTCGACAGCACTCGCTTTGCCACACTCTATGCGATGGAGAATGGCGTGTTCGTGCCACAGCCACAGGCCTACGCGCGCCCCGATGTGCTCGACCACTATCAGATGTGCAAAAACACCGCACGCCTTTCGGCTGCTGGCGGTGTGAAAATCACGGCTATGGATTTGGCAAAATACATGCTGATGCACATGAACTACGGCAAATCGCCATTGGCAAAGGCGCGCGTCATCAGCGAGGCAAGCGCACGACGTATGCAGACGGTGATCACCGACGATGCCAACGCCAACACCGAGAAGGAGCGCGCAGGACTTGGACTGATGCGTGCCGACGAGTTTACTCCTGGCACCGAACTGGTGGGCCACACTGGCGGTGCTTACGGATTGCGTAGCGCCATGTTCTTCGACCCTGTGAAAAAGTATGGCTTTGTGGTGATTACCAACGGTTCAGGCAGCCGCAAGGTGCTCCAACGCTCGCTCACACTCATGCGCGACCATTTCATAAAATAAGCATTTAAATAAATGATTCAAAATCTTCTATTAGTGGGGTGTGGCAGCTTTGTGGGTGGCGCACTCCGCTACTTCATTGGACAAATGCTTGCAGGGCGTATGCTTTTAGGGTTCGGCATGGGCACCATTAGCGTAAACCTTGCAGGGTGCTTTATATTCGGTATCATATACGGTCTGCTCGAACGCCTCGGCGCATTGCAAACAGGCTGGGCACTCCTGCTCACCGTGGGCTTATGCGGCGGTTTCACCACATTTTCCACCTTTGGCAACGAAATGCTCACCCTCATGCGCACAGGCGAGGTGATGGTATTCGCCTCCTATACCCTCATCAGCGTGATGGGCGGCATCTTCCTGCTCTACATCGGCCACCAATTAGCCACCCTATAAATCCCCAAAATTAAACCAAAGGAACCCAAAAGTTACTATGTTTGCAGTGGAAATGTGGTTTGGGGTTGGAGATGGCGTTGAGTGTGGACGCTCGACGGGGCTCTGCCCCTTGCCGCTGGGCGTT
>SFGS01000032.1 GCA_004557565.1 Bacteroidales bacterium
TTCGCTCCATTACATCTTTTCTGCATACCTGCCTACACACATCAAATTCCTAACGGAATTTCTTCGCATCTTTTTCGGGACAACATGTATATCATTTCCATATAATAAGTAAAAAAGAAAAGGCCTCGCGGTGTGCGAGACCTTTTCAGTATGCTATATAATGTTTAGATTATTTAGCGCGGTAGATAGTAACTGCACGGTCAAGTGAAGCGCACTTTGCACCGTAGTTAGTAAGGTTACCATCGTTGATTTGTGCATCGAGGCGGTTAGCTTCTACACCCTTAGCAACGAGGCTCTTCTTAACTGTAGCTACACGTTCCTTACGGAGACGAGTGTTGATCTTGTCGTTACCAGTGTAGTTGTCAGCCCAACCAGTAAGAACGTAGTTGCTGTCTTCTGACTTCATAACTTCTGATACAGCGCCAACGATCTTGTTTTGAACGCCAACGAGCTTAGAAACGTTGATTGGGAAGTAGATAGTTGCGAGTGGAGCTTCTTCCTTTTCTTCAACTGGAGTAGCTTTTTGCTTGCGGCAGTCTTCGAGTTGCTTCTTCAAGTTTGCAATGTTTTGGTTTGCAGCTTCGAGCTTAGCGCGGAGGTCGTCAACATAAGCGTCGGTGTACTTGATTTCTGGGCAAACAGGAACAACTGGAGCATTCCATTCAGTCTTGTTGAACTTGTAAGCCACACCGATGAGTGCAGAAGGATATTCGTTCCAGGTCTTGTGACCGGGACCATCGGTAACTTCTTGCAACATTTCGAAGCGGAGGTCGAGGTTGATGGCAATGTTCTTGGTTACATTGAATTGGTTGAGCAAACCAGCGCGAGCACTGAAGTTACGAGAGTGGGGATCACCACCACCTGCATACTTCCAGTCATCGCCACGAGATTCAGCACCGGTTACTTCGTGTTCGTATACCCAGTGAACGCCCATACCACCATACACGATAGCGTTGTAGAAACGACCGGGTTTGTAACCGCAAATCCAATTGGTTGCATTGAACAATACATCAGCAAAACCACCAATGTTGTTGAACTTAGAAGGTTTCAAAGCATTGCCTTCATAAGTGCCGATAGTGTGGTTCCAAGGACGATAGCCAATACCATACTTGTGAGTTACACCAAGCATTTGGTTGAATTCACCACCCACGCGGATACCGAGAAGTGGAGAGAACCATTTACCTACAGCAACTTGTCCCTTGAGGCCGATACGCTTGCCAAAGTCTTGCTTTGCATCCCAAGTTGACATAAGTACACCAGCACCACCGTCAACTTCAATCCACCAGTTGTCTTGCATCTTGTTGAAGAGATAGCCTTGAGCTGCATCTTCAACATAAGTTACTTCTTGTGCCTTAGCAGAAAAGTTGCCCATGAACATGGCACAAGCAAATGCTAATAAAGTAATCTTTTTCATAAACTTACGTTTTTTGATAGTAAATAATATTTAATTGTTTGATATTCTACCACAATTTATTGTGCAAATATAAATACTTTTTTCTAATTACCCAACTTTTTGTAATTAAAATTCAATTATAGTTATTTTTTTTCATTTTTAACATAGTCGAGGATTTCCTTAGCCACGATTTCAGGGGTGAATCCGAATTTTTCGTCAAGCACCTTAAATGGAGCAGATTCGCCAAAGTGGTCAAGGCCCTTCACATGTCCGTTAGGAATGAGGCGAGCGAGGGTAGAAGGAAGTCCTGCGGTCAAACCGAAAGCAGGTTTGCCGGTAGGAATCACTTCGTTACGGTATGCTGCATCTTGATTTAGGAACAAACCGATTGATGGAACCGAAACGATTTGATATTTGATGTTCTCCTTCTCAATGATTTTACCGGCAGCCACTAAGGCCGAAACCTCAGAGCCGTTTGCCACGAGAATCACATCTGCGTCTTTGTCAGTCTTCACGATGTAGCCACCACGCTCAGCCTGAAGGGCAGCTTTGTAGCGAGCTTCATAACCTTCGCCTTCTTCGGCAGGAATGTCGGTCACATCTTGGCGAGTGAGGATGAGGGCAGTAGGGGTGCTGGTGTTCTCCATTGCCATCTTCCAAGCCACGGTAGTCTCGGCTGAGTCGGCAGGACGAAGTACGAGCATACTGTTGCGACCGCTGTGATTCTTCAATTCTTCCAACAGACGGATTTGTGCTTCCTGTTCCACTGGTTCGTGGGTTGGACCATCTTCGCCCACACGGAATGCATCGTGCGACCAGATGAATTTCACAGGAAGTTCCATCAGAGCCGAAAGGCGTACGGCTGGCTTCATGTAGTCGCTAAACACGAAGAATGTGGCACATGCGCCAATCATACCGCCGTGCAGTGCGATACCATTAATAATAGATGTCATAGCCAATTCCGAAACACCTGCGTGCAGGAATGCGCCTTCGAAATCGTGTGGAGCAAATGCCTTTGTCTTTTTCAAGAAACCGTCGGTCTTGTCGCTGTTTGCCAAGTCGGCTGACGAAACAATCATGTTTGGAACATTCTCAGCCAATTCGCCAAGCACATTTGATGATGCGGCGCGAGTGGCGATGTTTGGCTTGTGGGTGATGCTTGCGTAGTCAACATCCACAACCTTGCCAGCGATGCAATCGTCGAGCATTTTAGCTTTTTCAGGGTTAGCTTTGCGCCAAGCCTCTTGTGCGGCTTTGCGCTCGGCAACGATAGCCACCAATTCAATTTCGCGCTCGGCGTAGAGTTCTTTCACTTCAGGGAATGTGGACCACACATTATTAATATCTCCACCAAGGTTGGCGATGGTCTTTTCGTAGCTTGCGCCCGATTTGCTCAATGGATTACCGTGGGTGCTGCACTTGCCTTCGAAGTTTTCACCGTCTTCAGTTACGCAACCACGTCCCATGATGGTGTGGCCAATAATCAATGTTGGGCGTTTTTCTTCTTTCTGTGCGCTTTCAAGTGCATCTGCGATTGCCACAGGGTCGGTGCCGTCGATTTCAAGCACGTTCCAGTTCCAAGCGCGATATTTCATTGCGGTGTCTTCATTCGACACTTCGTCGCAGTCGGTGGAAAGTTGCACCGCATTGCTGTCGTAGAACATAATCAGGTTGTTCAAACCAAGCAGACCTGCCAAGCGGCCAGCCTCTTGTGAAATGCCTTCCTGAATACCGCCATCGCTGATGAATGCGTAAGTTTTGTGAGCAAACACCTCGCTGTAGTGTGCGGCGATGTAACGCTCGGCAAGAGCACATCCCACTGCCATCACGTGGCCTTGACCAAGTGGACCAGAGGTGTTTTCCACGCCATGCATAGGGTCAACTTCTGGGTGTCCGGGAGTGATACTGCCCCATGAACGGAACTTTTGCAGGTCCTCAACTGTGTATTTGCCAGTAAGATGAAGCACTGCATAAAGCATTGGTGACATGTGACCTGGGTCTAAATAGAAGCGGTCGCGTCCAAACCAAGTGGGGTCGGAAGGGTCGTTAACGATGTATTTAGAATAGAGCACATTGATGAAATCAGCACCGCCCATAGCGCCACCGGGGTGACCTGACTTTGCTTTTTCCACCATAGAGGCAGCCAAGATGCGAATGTTGTCGGCTGCTTTGTTCATAAGATTTATATCCATTGCAATGATATTTTACTATAATTTTCTCGCAAATAATTCAATTTACGAAATTACAAAAAAAATGCCAAAGTATCACACGCTTTGCCCATTTTCTTTACAAGATTTAGACTAAATACTCTTCGAGGGGTTTAATTGCCCGAGTTTTATTCATGAAAAAGCATCCTCACCGGTGCTTCGCCTGATGAGGATGCCATACGCTATGCATGCGTTATTTCTGTTGTTATCGGTAAATAATTTTGTAAGCTCTATTGCCTTTTTTGGCGATATAGATGTCGCCGGGTTGTGGCTGAGTTACTTTCATGCCTTGTAAGTTGAAGTATTCCACGGGTGCATTTGAGGTTTCCACCACGAGGTCTACGCCCGATAAATCGCTAATGGTAAGCGATTTATTGTTTAAATCGAAACGCAAGGTCACGTTTTCGGCACTGCCTGATGCCAGTTGCATATTGGATCCTCTTTCCACCAGCGAGTAGGGTTGGTTGATGTTCACCAAATCATTTTCAGTGCCACCATAGTCCACCACATCCCATTGGCTATCGGCAATTTTGAATGGTCCTGACAAATGGTTCACTTTCAGTTGGTAAATATTGTTGCCCAAATCGGTGAATTTGTATGTTTCCATCACATTCCATCCACCCAAATCGGTGCCCCTCAGATAGATAGGTCCCACTATGGGCTCCGGCTTGGTGTAGCCTTCCAATCCGAGTTTGTTGCCAAAGCTGTTGATAGCATCGCGCAATTGCTTTTGCACTTCTGCCAGCGGCGTATCCATATCCGGGTTGCCGTAGCCATTGCTTTTCCATCGCTCTGCATCGCTTTGAGCAGCCCTACGAATGCGTTCGGCATATTCATTTTGATAGTTGAATATGCGGTCGAACCCTTCCGCTGCCATTGCCTCAAATATGCGTTTTACTTCTGCTTGAAAAGCGGGGCAGTTCCACATATTTTTAATCCAGTGTTGAGCATACTGACTTTCCCAAATCCATTTCGACACATCGCGTGACACTTGAAACGACGAACCGAAATCCCAAACCGGTCCGAAGTGCCATTTCTGGTCAGCCCCTTTGTCTTTGTAGAGGTAGCACGAGCCGGTATAAGATTCATAATTGTTCATGATCTGGTTCACCACAAAGAATCGGGCTGCATCGGTGAGGTCGATTTTGTTGAGCCAAGCGCCTTCGGCATTGTTGTCGGCATAGATGAGTGCATCAATGGCATCGAATTCCTTGCGCAGCCATTGGCGGTGGGCATCGGTTACATAGTCTTCCGGCGTTTTGTGGGTTACCCATAATTCTACATTTGTTCCTTGCCGAGAATCCACATACACTTGATTGGCGTCTTGGGTGTTGTCGAATTCCACCAACCAAGCGCCGGTGTAATCATCTTCGGTGAAAGGGTAGTCGTCGACGGTGGCACTCGGGTTGGCGGTAAGCCAATCGCTCACCACATCGTCGGGATTGGTTAGATTGATACGCGTTTTGGCGAAGCGGATGGTTTCGGTGAGGAAATACAGCCCTATGTAGTCGCCATTGAGAATCACTTCGCAGGGTTGGTCGGCAGGCGTCCAAGGCATTCCCGCCATGCGACTCACTTCAAATCCGGTGAGATTGCGCATAAAAGCACGGCTATCGTCGGCGTGCGCCATCAGCGCAAAGTGTTTGCTGCTGTTCATACCCAGCAGAGCGGCTTTCTTATCCAATTTTATGCGATAGGGTTTTTTGTTGAAAGCCCACCAGGTGTAGTTGCCGCGCCCCTTGATTTGGAGTGGCAGCGGACTTTCCGCCGAGCCGATAGCTTCTACGCCCTCCACGCCCCGTGGGTCGAGGTAGTAGGTGCCTACCACATACGTATCCTTTGAGTTAATGGCTTGATGGTTTTGCGTTTCAATCACCAACACCGGTAGTGTGCCCGAAGGTTGCGCCGCAAAAATGGGAACAATCATCGCCATTGCCATGAAAGCTGTAAACAAAAGTTTTCTCATAAATAATTATATACAAATAATATTGGTTATTTTTGAAGGAGTGGCTGTAATCAAAGAATATGAATTACAGCCACTGAGCTTTTTTTATTTAAATCAAATGATGTGATTATTCAGGGGTGTCCACTTTTTTCACTTTGCTACCCACGAGGGCATAGAACAAAATGTAGCCTGCACAAGCCACCGGAATGAAGTAGCTGTAGAGGTAGCCAACCTTGTCGGCAACCATGGCTTGCAAACCTACCATGACTGCACAACCGAATACCATGGTCATGAAAATACCACTTGCGGCTGCGGTGTATTTGCCAAGGCCTTCAACAGCCATGTTGAAGATACCGCCCCACATCACTGAGGTGCAAAGACCTACGAGGATAAATGCGAGCACGCAAACAGGAACTTGTGGATAAATCACTTCAAGGTTACCCCAGTCGATACCGATAACGGTCACCTTCATGGTTTCAGGTGCGAAGATACCGAAGAGAAGGAGTGCGATAGCGGCTGTAGCCACGGTGCTAACCATTGCACGGCTACTTACCTTACCACCGATACTGCCACCGATTGAACGGCCAACGAACATCATCAGCCAATATACCGAAGCAATCAAACCTGCCACACCAGCCGACAAGCCCACTTCTGGAGTCTGCAAGTATGAAATCATGTAGGTAGGTGTACCAACTTCAACGCTCATATACAGGAAGATAGCGAGAGCACCGAGAGAGAGTTGGCGGAACTTCAATGCGCCAGTGATAAGGCTGAGCTCCACCTTTGCCTGTTCGGGTTCTTCAATCTTGGTGAAAAGAAGAATCACGAATGCGATAACGAAGATCACACCTGCGATGATAAGGGCAGGGGTAGCGTCGGAGATACCTGTGCTTTTGGTCACTTCGCCGATGAGAGCACCCATCAGAATGTAAACTGCAACGGCTGCTGCTGAGTTGGCTGCACCACCGATTTGGATAAGTTGGTTACCGGTTTTGCCACCACCGCCAAGCACGTTGAGAAGAGGGTTGACCACGGTGTTGAGCATACACATGCACAAGCCGCTGATAAATGCACCAACCAAATAAATGACGTAGCTGCCAACCACGCCGCTTAAGTATTCGAAAACGATACCCACAATACCCACGATAAGAGCGAGCAAAGCAGTTTTCTTATAACCTAATTTAGCGATAAGCATACCGCTTGGAATACCCATCACCAAGTATGCGATAAAGTTAGCATAGTTACCGATTTGTCCAGCCAATTCCGATGCGCCGAACTGGTTCTTTACAATAGTAGCCATTGGTGAGCACAAGTTGGTCACGAAGGCAATCATCGCAAAGAGGGCAATCATCATGATAATCGCTGCCCATTGTTTAGATTTTTGTGCCATTTGAAATTTAGTTTTGTTTAAAGTAGTTATTATTAATGTTTGTTTTTTTTCTTATAGAAGATAATGTAAAAGTACATTAAATTTTTGAAATGGAATAGTTTTTTTATCCCTAATATTGGCGTTCGCCGAAAATTTCTGTTCCGATACGCACCAAAGTTGCCCCCTCAGCCACTGCCAAGTGCCAGTCGTGGCTCATTCCCATGCTTATTTCCGTGAAGGTGTCGGTGGGTAATGTGTTTTCGTTGCGCAGAGTTCGGAAGGTTTCGCCAACCGATGCAAATTCGGCTTTGATGATGGATTCGTCGTCGGTGAATGTAGCCATTGCCATCAGACCACGGAATCTCACATTCTCGTATTTCTTGAATTCGCCGTTTCGTGCCAGCAAGAGCAGTTCGTCGATGGTGAATCCGCTTTTCGCCTCCTCTTTTGCCACATGGAGCTGGAGAAGCACATCTGCCACTTTGCCAATTCGCTTCGCCTCTTTCTCGATGGTGTCGAGCAGACGAATGCTGTCAACACTGTGAATCAGCGACACGATAGGCATAATCGCACGCACTTTGTTGCGCTGAAGGTGACCAATGAAATGCCACTGCACATCATCGGGCATTTGTGGGGCTTTTACCACCAGTTCTTGCGCATGGCTTTCGCCAAAAAGGCGTTGCCCAGCGGTGTAGGCCTCCTTTAGCTGTTCAATAGGGTGATACTTTGAAACAGCCACAAGGTTCACACCGTCGGGCAACTCCGATTTAATTTTAATAATATGTTCAGCAACGCTTGTCATTATTCTTCCACTTTTCCACCACCAAGGTCGGCACCAAACACGTCGATGTATGCCATTTCGGTGATGTTCACGATTTCAAAATCGAAAAGCACGCTCTTCATGGCCTCAAGGAAGTAGTCGAGAGCCAACTTGAACTCGCTTGCTTGAACAAGGCTGAAACTTGCTGAGCGCTTTTCTGCACCGGTTTTTTCGTCGATAGTAATCATGTTGATTTTCACTTTGTACCAGCGGTCGCCGCCTTCGTGGTAAAGCACATCTTCGAAGCGCACTTTGCGTACGGCTGTCACGGTGAGTTCGCCCGATACGAATGGCTCCATTTCCTTTGTGATGCGTGCCTCTGCTTCAGTGAAAGAGAGTGCATCTACGAGATATGGCTCAGTTACCGATTTGATGGCACCTGTGTCGAGCATTGTCTTATCATATTTCACCTTTGTTTCAAACCATTGACTCATAATTAATTCTTGTTTTAAATGTTAGTAAATTTAATGTGTTTATAGTATTGTTTGTTGTTGTGTGTATGATTGCATACATCGCACAAAGTTACGCAAATTTTGCGGTTTTTACCACACCGCCAATGAAATAAAATTGACGGAAATTTTTAGTGATTTGCAATTCAACGCTTTGTTGCGTAACTTTGCACCCGTAATGAGTGATTTTTATAAAACCATAAAAGAGCGTTCGCAAGCGAAATACACCGAGAAAATGAGTAAATTTCTCGCTTTTGCTGTGCCTGTGAGCACGGCAGAAGAGGCTAAAGCCGTGGTGAAAACCATATCCAACGAATATCACGACGCAAGGCACTGCTGCTGGGCGTATATGATTGGCACCGAGCGCAATGAGTATCTATCAAGCGACAATGGAGAGCCTTCAGGAACGGCAGGAAAACCGATTTTAGGGCAAATCAATTCGTTTGGGCTCACTAATATTGTGATAGCAGTGGTTCGCTATTTCGGTGGCATCAAGTTGGGTACATCGGGCTTGATAGTGGCATATCGCGAGGCTGCTCGCCTTGCCATTGAGAATGCCGAGATTTTGGAGTGCCACGAGCAAGCGCGCGTCACCTTTAATTTTCCATATCTTTGCATGAACGATATGATGAAAATCGTGAAGTCGGAGCCTGTGAAGGTAATCGACCAGCAGTTCGACAACGACTGTGTGATGACGCTCGAATGTGATGCCGACAAAATGCCTGCTTTGAAATCACGCATTGAGAATGTTGACGGTGCGGCTATTCTCGAGGGCTAAACACGATTCTGCTTTTCACATGGCTTGTGCCATCGACATCGATTGAAAATTTGCAGTCCATTGGGTCGCTGTCGTCGCAGTTGACTTGTGCTGTGGTTCCGAACAGCGTTTCTTTCAAAAATGCGATTTCCAGTCGTTTCACAAAATTTTGGTCGTATTTTTCCAAAGTGAACTGATTCAGGAGCAAGTCTAGGTATTTCACCGTGTTCACATGTCGGTTCACGTCGCAATCTGTGTATTTGAAAGTGTAGTCTGTGGTTTTTCCGTTTGTGATTTGTCGGAGTCTGCCTTGTGGCGCAATAGGGCACCCGTGGGTGCTGATGTTCTCGCGAAGGTAGCTCAATTGGCTGATGTCGGAACTCTCCCTTGTGGCAAAATTAATCACCATCCAAATGGTGCGCGCATAGCCTATCACCTCGCCGTTATGGTCGGTGATTTCCATATTGCGTTGCGAGAAATGGCGGTTGTAGTCCTCAATCCATGTGGTGAAGGTGTATGCCTCGTTCACTTTCGGGTAGCGCAGCATTTCGATGGTGACGCGAGAAAGCACCCAACCTTCATTATTCCGAATCATGTCGGCATACCCTACACCCCAAGAGTTGGCATGGAGCGTGGCCACCTCAATGATTTTAGTCATCACCAGTGATAACGGCATCTCCTTTTCGGGATTACATTCTGCCGCAGTCAAAAAATATTCCTGTCGAAAATCCTTTATATACTTCATTTGTTTCTTCTTATTCCGTTTTTAGTCAATTTTGAAATTGGTTACTTAATACCGCATTGGCGTTTCAGTTCAGCGGTGTTGCTGTGCTTCTTGCCGTTGAGGTCGTATAGGTATTGGTTCACGTTTTTGGGGGCGATGTTTTTCACCTCGTTGAATCTTTCGGGGTGGGTGATACGTGTGAACACCACTCGTTGAATGTAGGTCTTGTCGCAAGTGCCAATGCTGTAGCCCAGCAGTTCGGGGTGCTCTCCTGGACCGTTGCTGCTCCAGTAGGTCACTTTTCCGTCGGGAGTATAGCCCATGAAAATCACGCTGTGGCCAGCTTCCTGGTCGTCGCCTTTCACGTCGTTGCAACCGATAATTGCACCACAGTCGCTGCCTTTCGATTCATTTTTGTTCCAGAAAATTTTCATAAAATCGCCCTTCACTGCATGTTGCCACACAGGATTGGCTCTCCATTCTTCGTCGGTGAGGTATGTTTCCGATTCCGACTCTTTGTTGCGCAGCGTTTTCGCTCCACGATAGGCGGTAAAACTGTAACCGGCTTTCAACTCATGAATGAGTACGGCGATTGAAGGGCCGTTGGCGTTGGCTCTTCCCCAGAATCCTTCGCCATCGTCTTGACCGATGCCCTCGGTGTTGATGTCGTCGGCAATCCCCACGTAAGGCTTCATGTTTCGCCATGCTTCGGTGCTGATTACGCCTTGCTTATCCCACATTGTGAGTGCCTTGATGAGTGCCGAATATGTGGCGCTGGAGCAGAACGACGGTTGGGCTTTTTCTGGGCAAAAATACGGTTTGCGGTCGTTTATTCCCATTTGGTATGCTGCGTGCAACCCTTGCCAGGTGGTGTTGGCAAACAGGGCGTTGGGTTTGCCTCCTGTGTAGTAGCCGCCTCGTTCAGGGAATGAGTCGATGGCGGCGAGAATGGTGCTTTGCCACTCTGCGTTAAGGGTGTCGGCTGACACTTTTACGTTTTCTTCTTGAGCAGCCGAATTGCTGATGAAACTACAGCAAATCGCCAATAGGAGTAATGGTCGTGCGATGTTAAGCATATCTTCGTTTTTTCTTTCAAAGATAGTGATAATTTTTGTTTTTGTGAATCTTTTTTGCGTCGGTCAACCAAAAAAGCACTAACTTTGCAGATTGTGAGATAAACCAGAAATTAATATGTTTAATATATTCAGAAGAAATAATAAGGACGTAAAACTCTTTTACCATACTGACGTACACTGCCATATATTGCCCGGAGTGGACCACGGCGCAAAGAATATTCAAGACGGCATCGAATTGCTGAAAGCAGATATGGGTATGGGCATCAAGCGTGTGATTTTAACGCCACACGTCACTTCCGAAACTTTCGAAAACACTCCTGAAACCCTCAATGCTGCTTTCGCCATTTTTAAAGAAGCGGTGAAGGAGGCTGGGCTTGATGTGGAATTGCATCTTTCGGCAGAATATAGAATTGACGACTATTGGCAGAAAGAGTATGCCGCTGGCCATGTGATTCCCATGCCGGGAAACTATGTGCTGCTTGAAAACTCATTTGCACAAGAGCTGATTGGGTCGGAGCAGATGATGTTTGAGTTGAGATGTAAAGGATATTATCCAATTCTTGCTCACCCAGAGCGTTACTCTTATTACGGACACAATCGCGAACGCTACGAGAAAATGCACCGCACCAACGTGAAGTTCCAACTCAACATCCTTTCGCTCACAGGCTATTACGGTCATTCGGTGCAAGATACAGCCAGATGGCTCGTGAAGCAAGGACTTGTAGATATGATTGGTTCCGACATTCACCACCTTGAACACGTAGAAATCATTAAGGATTACTTGCGCAGCAAGGATTGGCGAAAAATGGCAGAGAAATTAGACGGTCGTATCATTAACGACAGCGTGTGCTAAAAAAGTTTCCCTTACTGTGCCATCATTCTGAATGGGGACTCCCCATCGTCGGTAGTGTAAACTCCTGAAAATTCATAACCATCGTAGGTGCCGCTCAGGGTGCCTACGATTTTATTTTTCTTGTCATATACCGATACTGTGAGGTCTCTGCCGCTGCCAATGCCCAGCAGGCGATACTGTGTGCGCTCTTTGCCTCCGACCACGGTTGCGGCGGTGCCGGTGATATTGTTTGGGTCTTTGGTGTTGAGCACCATCACGAAATGGCCATTCCCCACAGAGCCAGCCAAGCGAATTTCACCCGATTTGGCGGCTTTACGCTTGTGCTCTTGATAAGAGGGTGGGGTGGTGGAAAATTCTTCACCACCCATCATTTCCTCCATTCTGTCCATGTCGGCAAATGGGTCGCCAGCCATCATTTCTTCCATGATTTTCTCCATCTTTTCCATTTCAGCCATGTGCTCTCTCATCATGGCTTCGGCTTCTTCACCTGTGATTTCTTGGTAAGTGATGTGAGAATCGGAGTCGGCTTGTGGAGCAGCCGCCATTTTCTCGGTCTTTTTTGTGACTGGCGCAACGGCTGTTTTCTTCACCGCGTAATATCCTATCAGCAGCAGTCCCACCACAAGAATTACTGCTACAATCACCACCACCTTGTTGACCACATTTTTCTTCAGTGGTTCGATAGGGCGATGGCGCTGTGTGGCGGCAGGTTCCTCAAAGAGCTGTGGCGTTACTCCATCGTTGAAAGGTGGAGGTGTTGAGCTACCGCCATCTTCTATGTAAGGAGGTGGTGTGGGTTTTCCACTAAATAGTGGAGTGGAGGAAGGGTTGGTATTGTTCATTTCTTTATCACTTTAGAAACGTAGTCGATGATCAAATCCGCAGTACCTTTGTCGCCAAGCACGCTTGCATTCACACAAAGGTCGTAGGTTTCAGCCTCTCCCCATTTTTTGTCGGTGTAGAAGTTGTAATAGCTGGAGCGCATCTTGTTGGTTTTCTCAGCGCGTGTTATTGCCTCTTTTTCGGTCTTGCAGTCGCCGCGTGCAATGATTCGCTTCACACGGTCGTCCATTGTGGCATGAATGAAGATGCTAATCACCTTGCAGTGGTTGCGAAGCACATAGTCGGCTGTTCTGCCCACAATCACGCATGGACCACGGTCGGCAATCTCTGTGATTACGTTGCTCTGAATGGTGTAGAGGCTGTCTTCATTGAGCGGAGAGTTGCTCATCAGGTAAGTGCCGGAGTTGAAACCGAGTGTGAGCGAGAGCATACCCGACAGGAATGAGGGCGTTTTCTCGTCTTTCGACTCGAAGTATTCACGCGCCACACCGCTATTCTTTGCGGTCTCAATCAGCAGTTCGCTATCGTAGTAGGCGACACCAAGTGCATCTGCCACCATTTTACCTATATCTCTGCCACCGCAACCAAACTGGCGGCCAATAACTATTGCGTATGTGTTAGTGTTCATAATTGATGTGGTTTTAGTTGTGATTTATTCTGTAGCAGGGGCTTCACTTTCGGGATTCTCTAATTTGTTGATATTACAAATCTCCAATTCCTTGATGTTTAGCTTTCCATTTTCTAACTCTGCCAATATTGAGGTGTGGGTGTCGCGTCGGGCGTAAGGCACCAGTTCAAATTCTCTGATAAATTTGGTCTTTCCCTTTGCCTTTGTGAAAAGCGACTTTTGAAGTGCTTCCATATTGGGCATTTTCTGCACCATAAAATAGCGATACCCTATCTTTACCACGCCCAACATATTGTCGCGCATCTCTTTAGGATCGTTCATCGGGTCGTGCGACTCCACCTGTATGGAATATGCGCCATCATTTAGGGGATAGATGTATAGGGAGAACACATAGTGTTCAAAATCGTCGTTGTTTATCGCCTGAACCATTTGGCTGATGGCATCGGCAATGGCTTTTGCATCACCTTCGGTGGAGAGAGCTATATTTTGCACCTGAAATTGGTCGGTTTTATCGGGTATGATGCTGTGCTCCTCCTGTGTGTAGAAGCGCGTGAGAATCACTTCGGCATCTTTTGCGAAACCGTAAGTGGATGATAGCACGATAAGCAATGTAAGCAATAAATGTTTCATAATGCCGTAAATCATTATTTTAATGTCAAATTTATATTTTTTTCCCGAAATAGAATAACTTTTTTTATTAAACTTCCCTAAACAGACAGTGTAAATTGTGGTTGGTTTAAAAAACGGAGAGCCAAACCGTTGCGGTAAGGCTCTCCGTGAATTGGTGTTATACTGCTGAAATTAGTGTATTATCCGAAGTTGTCGTAGTGTATCGACTCTGGATCAACGCCAAGTGAATACAGCACATCGTTTACGGTCTTGCTCATCATGGCAGGACCGCACATGTAGTATTCGCAATCTTCTGGCGCTTCGTGGTGAGCCAGATAGGTGTCGCGGAGCACTGGGGCCACAAATCCTGCGGTGTATTTCACGCCAGCAGCGTCAGCAGCAGGGTCGGGGCGGTCGAGTGCCAAATGGAAGTGGAAATTAGGATATTCCTTTTCAATTTCGAGGAAATCCTCAAGATAGAACACCTCGCTAAGCGAACGTGCGCCGTAGAAGTAGTGCATTTCGCGGTCGCGGCAATGCAGCGTCTTGGTCATGTGCATGATTTGTGCACGGAGTGGAGCCATACCTGCGCCACCGCCAATCCAAATCATTTCCTTCTTTGAGTCGAAAATAGGGTGGAAGTCACCGTAAGGGCCACTCATTGTCACCTTGTCGCCTGGTTTGAGCGTGAAGATGTAACTTGATGCGATACCTGGCATCACATCTTGGAATCCCACTTCTGGCTTTGGCTTGAATGGAGGTGTGGCAATACGCACGGTGAGCATAAAGCGGTCGCCCTCGGCTGGATAGTTTGCCATGGAGTAGGCTCTCACTGTAGGCTCGGTGTTCTTACACTTGAGCGAGAACATGTTGAACTTCTCCCAAGTTGGCAAATATTCGCCAAGCGATTCCTTGTCGATGTCTTTGTCGTAGCTCATTTCGTATTCAGGAATACGGATTTGTGCGTAGCTACCAGGAATGAAGTCCATGTGAGCACCTTCGGGCAGAGCTACGATAAACTCCTTGATGAACGAAGATACCAATTTGTTGCTCACCACCGTACATTCATATTCCTTCACTTCAAGCACTGAGTCGGGCACTTGAATGTCCATATTGTCTTTCACCTTCACTTGGCAACCTAAACGCCAGTGAGCCTGCTGCTCTTTGCGAGAGAAGTGCACCTTCTCGGTAGGGAGGATTTCGCCGCCACCTTCCAGCACTTGCACTTTGCACTGGCCGCAGCTGCCCTTGCCGCCACATGCGCTCGACAGCATCACGCCATTTTCGTGGAGAGTGCCAAGAAGCGATGAGCCAGTTTCCACCTCCAGTTGGCGTTTGCCACCATTAATGTCGATTTTTACTTTGCCAGATGGCACCAGATAGTGTTTTGCCACCAAAAGCAAAACCACCAGCAGCAGCGTCACGATAAGGAAGATAATTGCGCTGCTTGCTACTGTAAGACCTGTTGAATTTATTAAAACCATGATAGATGTCCTGTTTTATAATTTAATTCCCAGGAAGCTCATGAAGGCAATACCCATAAGACCTGTAATAATAAATGTGATGCCGATGCCTCGCAATGGCTTTGGCACATTGCTGTAAGCCAGTTTCTCGCGGATAGCTGCAAGTCCCACGATGGCAAGCAGCCAACCGATACCCGAACCGGCACCATAAACGCCAGCAGTGAGTGCGCTGCTGAAATCCTTTTGCTGCATAAACAATGCACCGCCCAAGATGGCACAGTTCACCGCAATCAGCGGCAGGAATATGCCGAGCGAGTTGTAGAGGCTTGGCGAGAATTTTTCCACCGCCATTTCCACCAACTGTGTGGCTGATGCTATTACAGCGATAAACATGATGAGCCCCAAGAAACTGAGGTCGACATCTTTAAATTCTTCGCCCAACCATGCGAGTGCGCCTGGCTGAAGTATGTATTTGTCGAGCAAATAGTTGAGTGGCAATGTCACGATAAGCATAAATGTAACAGCCACGCCTAAGCCGAAAGCGGTTTTCACATTCTTGGATACAGCCAAGTAGGAGCACATACCCAAGAAGTAGGCGAATATCATATTATCGACAAATATCGATTTTACGAATAGATTTAATTCTTCCATTTCTTTTAGTGATATTTTAGAATGCTACAATTATGTTACTTTTCTTGGAGTTCCTTGTCGTGTGCACGTTGAACCCAAATCACGCAAGCCACCACAATCAGAGCCATAGGCGGCAAAATCATTAAACCATTGTCCATATAGCCAGCGTCGTAAACGCATTGTGGAATCACCTTGTAGCCCATCAGAGAGCCAGAACCAAGCAGTTCGCGGAAGAATCCCACAATCACCAGTACCAAGCCGTAGCCCAGACCGTTGCCAATACCGTCGAGGAATGATGGCCAAGGCTTGTTGTGCATGGCGAATGCCTCAAGACGGCCCATCAGAATACAGTTAGTGATGATAAGACCGATAAACACAGAAAGCTTTTTGCTCACGTCGTAGTTATATGCCAAGAGGAACTGTTGTACCATGATTACGAGTGCAGCCACCACCACCAGTTGCACGATAATGCGGATAGTGGGTGGAATGGTGTTGCGAATCAATGAGATAATCACATTTGAGAACGCCAGCACTGCTATCACCGACACACTCATCACAATGGCAGGCTCAAGGCTCACCGTTACCGCCAGAGTGGAGCAGATACCCAAAACCTGAACAAGTACAGGATTGTCTTTAGAGAATGGGTTGAAAATAATTTCTTTACTTCTTTTTGATAACATAGTGGAGATTATTTAGTGGTTGAACCTTGAAGTGTCTGTAAAAACGCATCGTAGGGCTTTAAGCAGTCGTCCATCATCGCCGATACGCCACGGCTGGTGATGGTGGCACCCGAAATGGCGTCGATGGTTTCGGCTCCATTTGTGCTCTTTTGACCTTTCTTCACCACTTCCACGCATTTAAAAGCACCGTCCATATAAATGTGCTTGCCCTTAAACTCGTTTTGGAAATCGCTTTCAGTGATTTTCGCACCAAGTCCTGGGGTTTCGCCTTGGTGTGAGAAATTGGTGCCGTAGATGGTCTTGCCATCGGCGTTGATAGCCACATAGCCCCAAATAGGTCCCCAAAGTCCTGCGCCATACACAGGAAAAATGTATTTAGTTTCACCTTTCACATTAGCCACAAACACAGGGAGCAAACGTTTAGTGGCTTTTATGTTATTAGCCATGTTCACGTTAAATGCCACGTTTTCGCTGCTGTCGGTCACTGCGCCCTTATCGTCAACGATATACTCCTTCACGATGTGGGTCTTGTAGTCGGCGGCGATGGCATCATCGTCTTCTGGAGTCACATTGATGGCTGCCAGAATTTGCTTTCTTGTGTCGTTGTCACGGTTGCGGTCTTGCTGTGGCTTCAACACCATATATATTAAAGCCAGCACTGCACCCACTATCACCACCATAATAGCGGAATAGACGATTTGATATGTATTACTGTTTTTGTTCATCTTCTTTTCCTCCTCTATTATTTAGCGTTAGTGCGACTGAGTCGGCGTTGGATATTGCGGTTCACCACCACGTAGTCGATCAGTGGAGCGAATGCGTTCATCAGCAGCACTGCCAACATTGCGCCTTCGGGGTAACCGCCATTATACACGCGGATTAATACTGCCAGCAAACCAGTCAAGAAACCGAAAACAAACTGTCCGGTCTTGGTTCTGGCGCCAGTCACTGGGTCGGTGGCCATAAACACGGCTGCAAAGGCGAAACCGCCATAGCAGAGCTGTGCAAATGGGTCGATAAACGATGCTGGATAGGTGGCACTTGGGAATGCGTAAGCGATGCCCGCCATTGCCAGTCCGCCGGCAAACACGCTCAGCATCACACGCCATGAGGCGATGCCAGTGATGAGCAGAATCACGCCACCGATGAGGATTGCTGCCATTGAGGTTTCGCCAGGACTACCGGCGATGAATCCCCAGAAAGCGTCCATGGTGGTGATGTCGCCACCAACCACATCTTTCAACTGGTTGAGGCTGTCGCCCACGTTTGTAGCCACTTGTCCGAGTGGGGTTGCACCCGAAAAACCGTCAACCACGTTGCCTTCGCCAAAACCGAAGATACCGTCGGTTTTCACAAATGCCTTGTCGCCGCTCATCCATGAAGGATAGCTGAAGAAAAGGAACGCGCGGGTGATGAGCGCCACATTAAATAGATTCATACCTGTGCCGCCAAACACCTCCTTGGCAAATACCACGGCAAAAGCAGTAGCCACGGCTGTCATCCAAAGTGGAGTGTTGATGGGCACGATAAGCGGAATGAGCAGACCTGTCACCAGGAAGCCTTCCTGAATTTCCTTATGGTGGATTTGCGCACCGATAAACTCAATGCCAAGACCCACGCCATAGCTTACCACAATCACTGGGAGCATAGCCAAGAAACCAAAAAGGAGCATAGTGGACCATGATGCCGATGCTTCACCTATGGCAAGGTAGTGCTGATATCCCACATTATACATACCAAACACCAGACAGGGGAGAAGTGCCACGATCACGGTGCTCATGGTGCGCTTCATGTCGTTCTGGTCATGAATGTGCGTGCCCGTTCTCGATGTGGTGTTGGGTGTGAACAAGAATGTTTCGAAGCCATCGAACACCGATTCGAGTTTGGCAAACTTGCCACCCTCTTGGAACGATGGTTTCATCTTGTCCAATAAATTTCTAAGAGCTTTCACTATTATATTTTCTTTATAGATTAATACTCAGTTGATTCTTGATTATTCCATTTCCTTGCGCATTCTGTCCAAACCCTCACGCACGATGCGCTGGAGTTCAAGCTTCGACGTGTCGGCATATTCGGCAAGTGCGAAATCTTCGGGGGCAACCTCGTAGATGCCGAGTTGCTCCATCTTGTCGATGTCGAAAGCGATAATGGCTTTGATAAGGAATTCGCTGTAAATGTCCATTGGCAGCATACGGTCGTATTCGCCGCTCATCACGATGGCTCTTTCGCCGCCATTGATGCGCGCGTCCATTTCATTGCTCTTTTTGCCGCCGCCAAACAGCCAGTGTGTGAAATTGTGATACACACTGAATTTCTTTGGGCTCAGCGATGCCCAACCCAAGAACTCGTCTTTGTGAATCAACTCTGGAATCACGGTCACTTGGCGGTAAGGGAAGCGAAGGTAAGCGTCTTTTGGCGTCTTAACGCCGCTGAGCACATTGCCGCAGATGATTCGGACGGTTTCGCCATCGTTTTTCAAATTGCCGTTGAGCAATGATGAAATCTGGCAACCGATAGTGCAAGCCATATATTTTGGCGTGCTCACCTCTGAACCAACCACAGCCACGGTGGTGTCGAAGTCGATAAAGCCTTCTGTGAACAGGTGGCCAATGCGTGCGAGTGTCACCACATCTAATGTGATGATGGTTTCACCTTTATTTACTGGCGCAATGTTGGCGGCTTGAACGCCAGCGTTGCCAGCAGG
This sequence comes from Bacteroidales bacterium, assembly GCA_004557565.1. Taxonomy (GTDB): domain Bacteria; phylum Bacteroidota; class Bacteroidia; order Bacteroidales; family Muribaculaceae; genus Sodaliphilus. The sequence continues at coordinate 19,151 of SFGS01000032.1, forward strand.
GTGAGGACCCTTGAATATCACGGTTTCGGCATTCGCAGCCTCAAACACATCATCTTCTCTGCAACCGAGGTACACATTGCCCTTAGTGAGCGATTTCAGTATTTCTACACCTTTTTCAATGTATTTTCTCTTCTCGCCAAGCACCACGCTCAGTGATGGGGCCAAAGGAGCCGAGTCGAAGCAGGTGACGAACACATCGCGGATTTCAGCATCGGGTTTAGGCACGATGTCGTATGGGCGTTGGCGTGTCATACACCACAAGCCTGATTCCAGCAGCACGCTTTTTGCGTCATTCTTCAGGTCGAATGTCTTTTTGTTGCCGGAATTGTCGGGCTCGATAACGATTGACTCAATTTTTCGGCGTTCGCCACGGTTCACGGCCTTCACCACGCCAGCCACAGGCGATGTCACCTTGATGCTCTCGTAGTTCTTGTCGTGGTACAGCACATCGCCAGCGGCCACGTTGTCGCCCTCTTTCACTTCCATTCTGGGGACAATGCCAGTGAAGTCGTCGGGGATTACGGCGTAAAGCGCGCTTTTTGATGCCGGCGTCACTTCATCAGACACGATTCCTCCTTGGAGTTTGAGGTCGTAGCCTTTTTTCAGTTTAATCAATGTTGCCATATATATATGAATAATGTTTATGTAATTCTCTGTGTAGAGAGGGCTGCATTCATCTAAACAAGCAAAATGCCAGCAGCCAGTATAGTCGTTTTGCAAAGATACTATTTTTATCTTATATATAATGTATCATTGCCCCATAAAATTGCAATTTTCTCCTTGCCGCTGCGTGTTGATGTGTGGCCGAGTTGTGCCTTCAGGTATAAATCGCATTATGAAATGAGCAGGAAATGGCTTTTTTCCGCATTACATCAAATTTAACTTTAAAAAATCCATAAAATTTAGGTCAAAATTATTCTTTATTCTTTCATTATTGAATATTTTGTAATAAATTTGCCATTAATTACTGGATAATACCCCCAAATACAACCCGTGTGAAAGGCGCATTATTCTGTAAGATGGTGAACATAAGCGATATAGCAATTTTACCTATGCTGGTAGTCCTTCTCTTAATAGGGCTTTTTGGCGTGCAAAAAAAACAATATTTTATATTAACTATTTAATTTATTATTTTTTAACTATTATTTTTATTTAAATTTATGGAAGCAACAAAGCAAAACGCTCAGCAGCCAAAACCTCAGGCTCCTGTTGCTAAGAAAGCTAACAATGGCGTTAGCAGTAATGTGGGTGGCATCAAGAATGCTTTTATCGTTATTTTAATCAGCTTCGTGATTGCTGAATGTTTCTACCTCTTCGGTTTGGGTAGTTTCTTCGAATATAGCGATGGCAACACTTACGCTTCTCACTTCTTCGCTCCTACTAAGGACGAAGGTGTAACTAGCAACCCAACTAACCTTCTCGGTACTATGTACCTCGGTGGTTTCGTTGTGCCTTTCATTCTCACCTGCCTTTTGACAGTGCTCACTCTCACAGTTGAACGCTTCATCGCTCTTGGCAAGGCTGCTGGTAAGGGTAACCAAACCAAGTTCGTTGCTGAAGTGAAGAAAGCTCTTAACGAAAAGAACGTTGCTAAGGCTGAAGAACTCTGCAAGAAGCAACAAGGTACTGTTGGTGCTATCGTTTTCTCTACTCTCGGTAAGTACAAAGAAATGGAAGCTAACACTGTTCTTCCTAAGGAACAAAAGCTTGCTGTTATCCAACAACAACTTGAAGAAGCTACCGCTCTTGAAATGCCATCATTGCAACAAAACCTCCCAATCTTGGCAACTATGACTACTCTTGGTACCCTCCTCGGTTTGTTTGGTACCGTTGTTGGTATGATCAAGTCATTCCAGGCTCTTGGTAACGCTGGTGCTCCTGACTCAGCTGAACTTTCTAAGGGTATTTCTGAAGCACTTGTTAACACTGCATCTGGTATTCTTACCGCAGTATGCGCTCTCATTGGTTATAACTTCTTTACTAACAAGATTGATAATCTCACCTACGCAGTTGACGAACTCGGTTTCGCTATCGTAAACGCTTACGCTGCTAACCACGCTAACTAATTAATAGTGGTTTTGTGAGATAATACAATTTTTTTAAAAAGTAAAAAGTAAAAACAAAAAACAATGGGAAAAGTCAAAGTTAAGAAAAAAGACCCACGTATCGACATGACCGCTATGTCGGACGTTACCGTTCTTCTGCTGACTTTCTTCATGTTGACATCTACCTTCCTTCAGGAAGAACCAGTTAAGGTGATTACTCCAGCTTCTGTATCAGAAGATGTGGTACCTGAACAGAAATTGATTACTGTGCTGGTTAGCCAGAACGAACACGATGGACATGGACAGGTGTTCATGGAAATTGTGGGCGCTTCAAAGAAAGACGATGCTGACTCTGCATTTACTACTGAAAACGTAAAGAAGCAAGTTCTGCAAATCATGGCTCAAAAGCACAACATTCAGTTCTCAGCCCAAAACTACAAAGACTTCGCTAAGCTCAATGCGTTCGGTCACCCAATCAAGGATTTGAAGAAGTGGCTCGACCTTCCAGTTAACGAACGTGCTGAAGCCCTGAAGAATAGTCCTGGTATTCCTATCAGTATGACTAACTATGGTGGCGAACTGACTGAGTTCCAAGAATGGATTCGTGCATGTGCAGAAGTATTCTCTATGCGCGATGATGCAACAGAAGATATCAGAAGTGGTAAGGCAATTGCTATCAAGGCTGATGCAAACACCCCTTACCGTATGGTTGAAATCGTAATGAACAACTTGCAGTCTATCAAACGTAACAAGTTTACTTTGATGACTTCATTAAAAACCGCTAAAGATTAAAGTAATATGGGAAAGAAAGATTTAAGTCGTCAGAAAAAATTTGAGACCCGTATCGACTTTACTCCTATGGTTGATATGAACATGTTGTTGATCACCTTCTTCATGTTGTGTACAACAATGTTGAAGTCTCAGACTTTGAAAATTGCTCTTCCTTCGAATAGTAACGAAGCTATGCAGGAAAAGAACCAAAACCAAGCTGCTGAATCTCAGGCTTTCACTATCATCCTTGATGGTAAGGAAGAAGAGAAAGATGGTATTTACTCATCTACGGCTGCTAACTCTAAGTTCTATTACTACGAAGGTAAACTCGATCCAGCTCAAGCAGCTACTCAGCTGATTGAAGCTAAAGGTATTGGCATCAAGGGTTCAACCGACACCAACTTCCTGACTGTGATTCTTCAAAAGAAGAATGAAAAGGCATTGAAGAAGATTAGTGAATTCAAGAAGAAATGGGAAAACCACGGTTACTCTAACGACGATGCTCAAAACGATGCTGGTTATCAAGCCGACGCAACTAAGGTACTTGCTGAACTCAATGAGGCTCATCAAACTCCTATCGTTATGATCAAGCCTACAAGCCGTGCAAGCTACTCTGATGTGATTGCTCTGCTCGACCAAATGCAAATCAATAGCATTGGTACATTCCAGATCGAGACTCTCAGTAAGGATGATTCAACCGCATTGGCAGTTAAGGGCGTTCAGCTCCCACCTGCTCCAGGCGCTAAGAAGTAATGATGTGGATTTATTAATATTTAAACAAAGAAGATTATGTCAAATAGTGTAGATCTTACATCGAAAGAATGGTGCGACCTCGTCTTTGAGGGTAGAAATAAGGATTTTGGTGCATACGTATTGCGTCAAAGTTCTTCAAAGCGCCACAATGTAGCGTTTATGTGGATTGTTCTCGGCTTTATCGCTTGCTGCTTGCTCTATTTCGGTGTTTCTAAATATCTCGACATGAAGGCTGAAGAAGCTCGTGAAGCTCTCTTGAAACAACAACAGGAAACTGTGGTTAACCAAATGTCGGAAGAAGTATCTGAAGAGGAAGAAGAAATCATTAAGCAAGAAGAACAACAAGAACCAGAAGAAGTTCAAGAAGCTCAACAGCAGGTGACTGAACTTGCCATCGTTCCTGATGACAAGGTAACTCAACCACCTCAATTGACTACAGAAACTCAGAAAAACGAAGCCGACATCTCTGCTCAAAATGTGGAAGGTCAGCTCGGCGGTCTTGTTTCTGATATCAAGCCTCAAGAAGCTCCTAAGCCAGTAGCTGTAGTTGAACAAAAAGTTCAAGTTGAAACTCCAAAGGTGGAAGAAAACAAGGTATTTACTTCTGTAGAACAAATGCCTCAGTTCCCTGGCGGTGATGCAGCTCTTATGAAGTACATTGCTTCTCACATGCAATATCCTCCAATGGCTCAGGAACAAGGTATTCAAGGTAAGTGTATCGTGCAATTCGTTGTTACCAGAAACGGTAGCGTAGGTGAAGTGAAGGTAGTTCGCTCACTCAGCCCTGACTGTGATAACGAAGCTAAGCGCGTGGTTCGCAGCCTTCCAAGATTTACCCCTGGTAAGCAAAATGGTCAGCCTGTGAACGTATGGTACACCCTCCCTGTTACCTTCAAGCTCCAGAACTAATCAAAGTTACTCTTGAATAATTCCCTCCACGGGATTATATACTAAGCCGCAAGCCTCAAAAGCTTGCGGCTTTTTTGTTGTGTCCACCATCCACACCTCCTCTAACCTCTACTTTCTGGTTCAGTGGATAAATGCTGGAGGCACAAAAACAAAAACATAAAAAACAGCCTTTTAGCTATGCCAGTGCTTCGCACCTGTCGTTAGTGCTGTGGCATGTCTGATTTCAAGCTGGGGCTTGAATCAGCCACACCACACCCCTAACGCCGCCCTCCACAGCGAGGGCGGTGGCATCGCCAAAAGGATAAAAACCGCTCGCCTTCGGCGAAAAACCAAACCCGGTAGGGACGTGATACTTCAC
>SFGS01000033.1 GCA_004557565.1 Bacteroidales bacterium
GCAACGTGCCATGGCTAAGAAAACCCATCCCCACAAAATGGTAATTTTTCTCAAAAAAAACACCAAAAAATTTGCCTGTTCAGTTAGAAAGCCGATTTTAAAAGTCAACAGGTCAACGAACCAATAGGTCAACAAGTTTCCGCTAAAGAAACAAGACATCACACGTTCGAACTCTGATTTTTGGTGTAAACAGGATTGAAAATGGATTAAATCGGTGTTTTCGTTTCTGTAATCGGCATACCATTCATTATATCCCATTCACGGCTCTACGAAGAAAAAGTGGCAATATTGCCAAAAATTCTTCGCAACGAAGCCCCCAAAACCACCCAAAAAACGTCATCTTAGGAAGAAAAAGTGGCAATATTGCCAAAAATTCTTTCTGAAATAAGGGGAAACCGATAAAAATGGGTATATTTGCGAAGAAAAAGTGGCAATATTGCCAAAAATTCTTCGTAGGATATAGTTATGCAGATACAACGACGGTTTTATTTACAGCAGCTCATTGATGGGAAACAAAACGGATTGATTAAAATTGTCACAGGAATTAGGCGTTGTGGCAAGTCGTATCTTCTGTTTAAATTGTTCCGACAGCACCTGTTAGAAAGCGGTGTTGCCGAAAGTCACATCATTCAAATTGCCCTTGATGATATTGAAAGTCAAGATTTGCGTGAGCCACTCTCTCTTTACAGGCATGTGAAAGGCAAAATGACCGACAGCAACCAGTATTACATACTGCTTGATGAGGTGCAACTCGTTCCCCGCTTTGAAGAGGTTCTTAACAGCCTTCTGCGCATTGATAATGCAGATGTATATGTCACAGGCAGTAATTCAAAATTCCTGTCAAGCGATATTGTTACCGAATTTCGAGGTCGTGGCGATGAAATCCGCCTTTATCCTCTTTCCTTGTCGGAATACTGTGAGGGCGCAGGGCAATCACCCACTGAGGCATGGAATGACTATTATACTTACGGTGGTCTGCCACACGTGTTATCGCTCGAAACGGAAAAGAAGAAACTCGACTATCTAAGTAATCTTTTTGATAGTGTGTATCTGATTGACATTATTGAGCGAAACCATATCAAAAACGAAGCAGAATTTGCTGAACTGGTTCACATTATCGCTTCTGGAATAGGAGCACCAACTAATCCAACGAAATTGTCGAACACATTTAAGAGCGTGAAAAAGGTGGCAATCAATTCCACCACCATCGACCGCTACCTCGGCTATATGGAAGATGCTTTCTTGATAGAAAAGGCTGATAGGTTTGATGTGAAAGGAAAGAGGTATATAGGTTCGCTTTCCAAGTATTATTTTTGCGACCTTGGTCTCCGTAATGCCATTTTAGGACTACGTCAACAGGAAGAAACCCATATTATGGAAAATATCATCTACAATGAGTTGCGTCGCCGAGGCTGTAAAGTGGATGTGGGAATGGTAGAGCAACGTTTTGTGGATGGTGAAGGCAAATGGCAACGCAAACAACTTGAGGTGGACTTTGTGGTGAATGAAGGCAACCAAAAATACTATATCCAATCGGCATTGGCGTTGCCCGATAAGGAAAAGCGCGCACAAGAAATGGCATCATTACTTAAAATCAACGATTCGTTTAAAAAAATAATCGTTGTGAAGGACAATATCAATCCATGGCGTGACGAGAACGGCATATTAACGATGGGATTAGTTGATTTCTTGATGGATATCAACAGCCTTAATAAATAAATCCACATTAGTGGGCGTTTACGTAGACTAAAAAACACAGATTTAATCCTTTTAGTCTATTTTTTAGGTGTAAATAGGATTTAATGGATTAAATCGGTGTTTTCGTTTCTTGTTATCGGAGCACTCGGAGTACTCTGAGCGCTCGGAGTACTCTGAACTATCGTCTTAACTTCTTCAACTTCTTAACTCCTTAACTTCTAACTTCTAATTTCTAACTTCTAATTTCTAATTTCTAATTTCTAACTTCTAATTTCTAACTTCTAATTTCTAACTTCTAATTTCTTCCATCTTATTTGTTGTTTTGGTGAAAATGAGTAACTTTGCTTAAAATAATTGACTATGAGCGAGAATCTTCAGTACTGGATCAATCAGAATGGCACCCAAAGCGGACCACACACCATCGAACAACTGGAATCTATGGCGCTTGACAAGGCGCACACCTACGTTTGGCACAAAGGTATGGACGGATGGAAGCGAATCGACAAAATCCCCGAATTGGCACACCTGACCGCTGCGCCAGAGCCTGTCGCGCCACAAGAAAGCGCAGTAGAGCCGATTGAAGCCGATGCCATTACTGAAGAGCCACACGAAGCCCCTGCCGAAGAACAGGCTGCTGCTCCTGTGCCACCCGAATACGTGGAACCAGAGGTGCAAGTGCCGCCATTTGTACCACAAATGCCCCCTCAAATGCAGCCGATGCAAGCCCCTGCGCCCGAATGTCCGCCCACCAACCTCGTGGCAGCCATCGTGTGCGCCGTGTTGTGCTGCACGCCATTGGCAGTGGTGGCGATAGTGCTGGCAGTGATGACCAAAAACAAATATAGTGCTGGCGAGTACGCAAAAGCCCAAAAATACAGCGAATGGGGAGCCTGGCTCTGCATACTGTCGGTGGTGCTCTCCATTCTGTTTATGCCATTCTCCATGCTTATGCTGTAGGCCATGCGAATGCTCATCAACAAGAAAATCACATTCATTGTCATCGCAGTGGCGCTGGCAATAATGGCGGTGGTGTATTTCGTGTTCGACCCCACCACCACACGCCTCTTTCCCAAGTGCGCATTCTATGCCCTCACAGGTTTTAAATGCCCCGGCTGTGGCTCGCAACGCGCCATTCACGCCCTGCTCCACGCCGACGTGCTGGCAGCCATTCGCTACAACGCCCTGCTCGTGTTCAGTCTCCCGTTCATAGCCCTGCTCCTGACTAACCGCTATTGGCGCGGCCACTTCCCACGCTTCTACTCGCGCCTCAACTCCACCATCGTCACCGTCATCGCCGCCATCATCGTCATCCTCTGGTGGATTCTCCGCAACCTCTAACAGCCTCACCCAGAGTCCACTCTATCCCACAGATTCCCCCTTTCCTGCCTAAAAAATCCCACAGAAATTGTATGCCACAAACCTCACACAGATTCAACAAGATTCAACAAAAATCCCATCCACCCAAAAAAATCATTAAAAATTTATCCCCTTCCCCCCTCCCCAATCCTTTACCCCCTACCACCCTTATCCAATAGAGGGGATTTGTTTGGTCTGTTAGTCAGGAGGTAAATAAAAAAGCCCCCGGCCTGTATCTACGATAGTAGAAATTAGTGTGGTCTGTTAGACTTAAGTTACCATATAATCTGTAAAGAATAATATCTACAATAGTAGAAATTAGTGTGGTCTGTTAGACCGAAGAAATACGAGGACGTGATCGAGTTGTATCTACAATAGTAGAAATTAGTGTGGTCTGTTAGACCCACCGCCACCTTGCCCGTCAGGTAAAAATCTACAATAGTAGAAATTAGTGTGGTCTGTTAGACAGCCTGATTAGAGACGAGATTTTTGCGTTGCTATCTACAATAGTAGAAATTAGTGTGGTCTGTTAGACCCGAGGTTAGAGATATTCTTGACTATCTCGGATCTACAATAGTAGAAATTAGTGTGGTCTGTTAGACCGAGCTTCGCGACACCATTGTCGAAGAGCTATCTACAATAGTAGAAATTAGTGTGGTCTGTTAGACAGGAATAATTCAAATGAATGGGAGAAGTTATCTACAATAGTAGAAATTAGTGTGGTCTGTTAGACATACAACACTTACAAAGTTAAACTCACAGAATCTACAATAGTAGAAATTAGTGTGGTCTGTTAGACAAGCAATCGAAAAACTGGGCATTCTGTTATCTACAATAGTAGAAATTAGTGTGGTCTGTTAGACGCACAGCTCGCAATATTTCAGAATGTTGTATCTACAATAGTAGAAATTAGTGTGGTCTGTTAGACGTCCGTCGAAAGGATTGGCAAGCAAAGCATATCTACAATAGTAGAAATTAGTGTGGTCTGTTAGACGACGCTAAAAGCGAGTACAAAGTAAATGGATCTACAATAGTAGAAATTAGTGTGGTCTGTTAGACCGGATAAAGTTCATCGCCGAGCATCGGAATCTACAATAGTAGAAATTAGTGTGGTCTGTTAGACAAAAACAGGTTTGCAGACCCTATAAATGGATCTACAATAGTAGAAATTAGTGTGGTCTGTTAGACTGCTAAAAGCGAGTACAAGGTTAGCGGATCTACAATAGTAGAAATTAGTGTGGTCTGTTAGACCCCTTGTGTGTACAAAGATAGTGATATTTTGCTGAAAAACAAAATGTTTGGAGTTAATTGGGGTAAATGATATTATCCCCACATCTTTATGATAGATATTGTATTGTTGCGTGGTAAGGTGTTGACAATCAGTTGTTGATATGCTTTTATAAAAAAGCGTGATACGGTGATTTTTTGCGAAGTTTGCATTAAAAAACAAGTAAATCTTTGTCGCGATGAATTGCATTGCCGAATTTCTCTACATTTTCATTTGATGCGGTAAATATAACAACACTATCATCGGGCGTGAATTTCTTTGAGAATTCATTTGTGATACTTTCACGGACATTATATCCGTGTCCGTATCCATATACACATTGTGGAGGTATATGGAATACGGGCAGAATATGAAATCGTTTAGAGTGGATATGGATATATAGTCTTCCGTCACTTTTGTGCAAATTCAAGCCATTTTTCGTTGGAAATGTCGGGTTTGAACTTACTGTTCGCTTTTGTGTCGTTGAGTTGCTGCATGAGCATCAATCCCTTTCTTGCAATATTGTATGCGCCATTGGCATCGGCATCTTGTGGCAATTTCTCACCACTTCGGCGAGAGTCGAAAAACTCTCCATCTTTGTTTTTGACAGGAGATATGATGTAGTCGTCGCCAGTGGTTGAGTTGCTGTTACGCATTTGCAGCGTGAGGCGGAGCAGGTGATGGAGTTCTTTGAAGAATGAAGCATCATTTTGCTTCACTATTTGCGCTTTAATGTTGCCTTGAATGTTGATACCGGCTTGGGCGAACAACTCTTTAAATGCTGGGGCGAGTGCTATAGTTTTTGACTCGAAATGCCCATCTTTGGCTCGCTGGGTAAGGATTCTTTCGCCAAAAGTGCAGATATTCCATTGCTGTTTACCACCTTTGCTTGAGGTGTAGAAATTCGCATAGTTGGTTTTAAACTCAAAGTATTCTTCTGCTTCATTGTAGCGAATACTGTCGAATTTACTAAAGAAAGTCTGTGAACTTTCTATGTTTTCATATTTACACTTCAGCATTGGCACAAAACCTGTGGTGGGGTCGATTTTACTGGTGCACCACGCTGGCACGTAGAAGATAAACCCACACTGGCGAACAATTCCAGATTGGTATTTGTTGTAATTTTCAAACGTGTCGGCAAGTTGAATGGCGTGGAGTGCGCCTCCATTTTCTGTAGGGGCTTTATCTTTGTCCACAATGTAACCCAGTTTGTCGATGAGCATTTTCTCAAACTTCTGATACACAGATTTCTCAATGCCGCCACGAATTTGCATAAATGAGCGATTGAGGTTTTCAAGCACCACAATGGCATCTTCTTTCAGCATCAGTTTCACGATTTCGTGCACCACCAAACTCATATAGCCTTCTTTTAGTTCTTTGATGTTTTGTATGGTGCTCCAGTTGCGGCGCGCTTCTTGTCGGTCGCCTTCTCTGTTATGAAGAATGGCGTGGAAGTCTTGCTTGAACTCGGTATTGTTGGGGTTGCTGGCAATATTATTAAGTGAAATCTGCTTTTTGATATTTCCGTCCAAGTCCACCATCACTAAATAGAGCAAGTTGCGCTCTCCACGGTCGATGCCAATGATGTGGCGCACGCCATTTTCCTTTAAGAAAGTGCGCACTTCATCGTTGAACATTGATGGCTTCGGCTGCTTGAAGTTGAGCGTGATGGGTGCATGGAATTCAAATTGGTCTTTAGTGTAACGACGGTCTTTGAAAAGGTCGTAGCCGAAAGTACTACTGGGCTTATTCTTCTTGTTGTACTCGCTCTTGTTCTCAATTGGCCGATTTGCCAAGTGGGTAGGGCCTGTGCATTTGATGCTGGAAGGTCGGAAGAAGATTTCTGCTTCTCCGTTGAGTTTATAGACCACATTGCTCAGATTTTCTTCATCAAATAGCATTCGCCAATAGATGGTGTGCAAATTAGGCTTCCCTTTACTGTATGGAGAGAAATCTTTGCTGTAAATTTGGAAAAGATACAGGCAGCCCTCATTCACCAATTGATGAATGAAATCGGCAGAAACTCTCTCAAATGTGACTTTGTAAAGAAAGTTGTTGAGTTCTTGATAGAAAAGCGGGAGGTCGCTGTATGAGTCGATGTTGCGCTCAATTTCTGAAAAGTCGTAATTTGCCGTGCTCTTATACGCTTTCAAAAATTGCAAGCAGAAGTGCTTCCAAGTGGATAGCGCATTGCTGAAACCTTTTTGATCGCCAGTCTTTTCTAAATATTCTTTTTGGAATTTCTTTTTACCGTCGTAAGTGATATTATTTAAATCAAAAATCTCTTTTGTGATGGTGATGGGCGAAGTGAAGGTTTTGCTATCGAATAAAGTGAAGTCGGCGCATGATTTGGCGAAATGCTCTTTTACTTTGTTTAATTGGGTTGAGCACTTGGGAATCATTGTGGTGGCATCTTTAAAAAATTTATACACCATCTTCTCGTAACATTCTCCCTCGCATGGCCATATGTTGTTCAGAATATTGGCTGAATTATTGTTGAACACTCCCAAATAATACAGTCCATCTTTCCTTAAAATGATTGACGCGTTGTCTTTTTCTTTATTTTCGTCCCAACCTTTCAGAAGTGTGACATTTTCGAAGTTGATTTTGAATTTTTCGGTGGAGTATGGCTTTTTGGTCAAGAAATTCCTTACCTTATTATAAAGGGGAGTGATTACTTGTTCGAACTGCTCGAATGAGGGAGTGAACTCGCCATAAAAGTTCTCATCTTTTTCGCTTTCATCGCCATTGCCCAAAAGAAGTGCCACAAACCATTGGTATTCTTTGATGAGGTCTAATAGCGATTTTATTGTAGCCACATTAGATTGTAGATATTCAGTGGTGCATTTGTCGGGTTCGGGGAAAGCCTTTTCAAACTCGGAAAATGCTATCTTAATCTTGTCGGGAATACTGATTTCTTGGCGTTCGGGCTTGTCGGTTTCTCCCAATGCCATAAAGTAATTCTCTATGGGCGCACCTTTTTCAAACGAATTAATAGCACCTAAACTGATGCTTGTTACCGTTTTGAGATACTTGTCCTTGTTTTTCTGATAAGTGGCGGGCTTCGTTTTCCCTCTTGGGTGCTCTTTTTCCCAATTTTCGGCAATGGTGTCGGCAATGAGGGAGTGAGAGCCAAAGTGGCGTGCAGAAACCAGTGATGAATCTTTGCCCACCTTGATGAATATGCCATCAAGGTTGTAGTCGTTGAGCGACTTTAAAAGGGTGGATATTTTGCTGATTTGCGCAGAAATCACGTTGTTGTAAGCATCGAATATGGCATGTATGGCTTCTGGTGCTTTCTTGAAATCTTCTATAACGAACGACACTTTTTCACGGTCGCTCAAAATTTGGTTGAACAGGGGCTTTAGCAGAGGAATTCTATCGCCCTTGTCGCATATCTGATTGTGTTCGTTGATGTATTGGTTGATGCCTTTGATTTCCTTATTCTTACTTTCAACCGTGCGTCCGCCAATCACGGCATTGTATCTCTCAATGTCGGCTTGGCACAGAGTGTGGGTGAAATTGTCGAGGCTAAAAAGTTGTTTGATGCTCTTTCCGCAAAGAATATCATTGAAATCGCTCTCTATTGCCATGATAATGCTATCAGGGAGTGTGGATTTCACTTTGCTTGAAAAAATAGTGTGATTATCGAAAAACTTCATCAAATTCTGATTGACAATGCGATGAGAGATAGCGGTCGATTTCTCTTCACCACTGTAAATGTTCTTTCTGTTGTTGTGGAAATTGACAAAGTAAGAGACGAACTTCTTAAAATTATTAACAATGCTTTTATCTTGCTCATCTGTTAAGAAGTTTGGGAGAATCTCTGTGATCATCTCCTTTTTAAACATCTTTTCATAACGCTTGTCTTTAGTGAAAGCGTTGGCGATTGTTTTGCGCAAAGCCGCTTGAATGTCTTTGATGTTTTTCTTGCGTTCAGGGTCGCTTCCACGGTTGGCATACCAGTCGTAAAGAGATTCGATTTGGCAAAGTGGCAATTCAAGTGACGACAGGATTTCGGCGATGAACAATTTATGGTATTCATCAATAAAACCTTTGATTTTTTTGTATTCATTTTCTCGGCGTTCATCATTTTCAATGAATTGACCGCGCTTAATGAATTCTTCAGTTTTACCAATAGGAATAAGTTTAAACCTTAAAGTTTTGGAAATCTGATACTTGTTTGTGAAATCAGAGAGGTGTTTCATAATTGCTGTAGTTTAGTTGGTTTATTGTGTGTGTTAGTTACCCTCAAAGGTAGTGATAATTTTTTTGAAAAGCGATTGTTTTGTGAGGATTTTTTGTTGAATCGGTTGAATCTGTGTGAGGGTAGGGGGTGGGGGTGCAATCGTTTGCATTGATTTTTTTGGGGGTAGGGGGGAGGGAGTGTTGGAGGCGGTGGGGATTTGTTTGTATATTTGTGGTCAGTAAATTAGCTTCTAAAACTACATAAACGCATGAAGATTACTCAATGTGTGGCTGCCTCGGAAAGGGGCGAAATCGCCATCTATACACTTACCAACGCTGCTGGGGCTTCGGTGAAACTATCGGCTCTCGGCGCTGGCATTCTCTCTATCGTGGTGCCTGACCGCGAGGGGAATATGGCTGATGTGGCTCTGGGTTATGCCGATGCCGCGCAATATATCAGCGACGGCCCTTGCATGGGCAAAATCCCCGGTCGCTACGCCAACCGCATTGCTGGCGGCAAGTTCACTCTCGATGGCGTGGATTATCAACTTGAAATCAACAATGGCCCTAATGCGCTGCACGGCGGTAGCGAGGGCTTCTACAATAAGATTTGGGACAGTGAGGCTACGGCGCAAGGCGTGGTGTTTACGCTGGTGAGCCCCGACGGCGACGCTGGTTATCCCGGCACGCTCACGGTGAGGGCTGAATACACTTGGAGCGACGATTGCGAGCTTCGCCTGTGCATCAGTGCCACCACCGACCGTAAGACGGTGGTCAACCTCACCAATCACACTTATTTCAACCTCCGTGGCGAGGCATCGGGCTCGGTGCTTGATGAGCAACTGCAACTCAACTGCTCGAAATATCTGGTGACCGACGAAAACCTTACGCCCACTGGTGAAATGGCTCCTGTGGCTGGCACACCGATGGACTTCACCAAGGCGAAGTCGCTGGGCGAGGATATTCGCAAGCCGTTTGCCGCGCTGGCTTTCGGTAAGGGCTACGACAACTGCTATGTGATTGACGGCTACAAAAAGGGCGAGATGGCGCTTGCCGCTGTGCTGACCGACGAGGTGAGCGGCCGCACGCTTGAAGTGCTCACCACACAGCCAGCGGTGCAAATCTACACCGGCAACTGGCTGATGGGCTGCCCTGCCACCAAGAGCGGCAACCGCACCTACCTTGACTACGACGGTGTGGCAATCGAGTGCCAGGGTATGCCCGACGCGCCCAACCACGCCAATTTCCCCAGCCAAGTGCTTGACAAGGGTGAGCAGTATGCCCAACGCATTGTGTTCAGATTCTCAACTAAGTAACTTCAAAACCATAAAGATATATGCTTAAAACAAAACCTGATTTGAGTTTTGCGAAACTGTTTAACATCAGTTTCGGATTTTTCGGGGTGCAGATTGCGTATGCACTTCAGAGTGCCAACATCAGCCGCATCTTCGCCACCCTCGGAGCCGACCCACACGATTTGAGTTTCTTCTGGATTCTTCCACCACTCATGGGTATGCTCGTTCAGCCTCTCGTGGGCTATTTCAGTGATAAAACATGGTGCCGCTTCGGCCGCCGCATTCCTTACCTGTTTGTGGGCGCGTTTGTGGCAGTGCTCGTGATGTGTTTGCTCCCCAACGCCGGATCGTTTGGCTTGGCAGTGAGCGGAGCGATGGTGTTTGGCTTGATAGCCCTCATGTTCCTCGACACCAGCATCAACATGGCGATGCAGCCCTTCAAGATGATGGTGGGCGACCTCGTGAACGAAAAGCAGAAAACTAAGGCGTATAGCATTCAGTCGTTTTTGTGCAACGCCGGCTCTATCGTGGGCTATGTGTTCCCGCTGCTGTTTACCGCCATCGGTATTTCCAACATTGCGCCAAAGGGCCAAGTGCCACCATCGGTGATTTGGTCGTTCTATATTGGTGCCGCAATCCTCATTCTATGTGTGGTTTACACCATGATGAATGTGCGCGAAATGCCACCCGAAGAATTTGCGCAATATCAGATTAAGACCGAGGAAGCCGCCGATGGCAAGGCTTCGAAGAAAGAGCCAGAAGGCGCATGGAAGGTGTTCTTCCAAGTGGGCGTGGTTCAATTCTTCTGCTGGGCAGCGTTCCTCTACATGTGGACCTACACCAACGGCTCCATCGCCGAGACCGTATGGCAGACCAGCGACACCGCAAGCCACGCCTATCAGGCTGCCGGCAACTGGGTGGGCGTGATTTTCGCCGTTCAGGCAGTGGGCAGCGTGATTTGGGCAGTGGTGCTTCCTATGTTTAAGAGCCCAAAACTGGCTTACGCGCTCAGTTTGGTGATTGGCGCTGTGGGCTTCGCCCTTGTGCCATACTGCACCAACCAGTATATGCTGTTTGTGCCTTACTTCCTGATTGGTTGCGCATGGGCAGCGATGCTCGCCATGCCGTTCACATTCGTGACCAACGCATTTGAGGGCAGCTCACGCATGGGCACCGTGCTTGGCTTGTTTAACTGCACCATCTGTTTGCCACAGATTGCGGCAGCTGCCACAGGTGGCTTCGTGATGCACCTCGTGGGCAGTTCACAGCCTAATATGCTCACTTTGGCAGGTGTTTACCTTGTGATAGCCGCTGCCTTTGTGTTTATCATCAAAACAAAGAAACCATAAGAGATAGCAATAGTTTTTTTCAAGGAAAGGCTCCGAAGAAAGTGGTACCCACCCATCCTCGGAGCCTTTTTCTTCACACGAATCCCCGCTTTTGTGGTGTTTTTTGGGCTCACACGGATCCCACAGATTCCACTGATTTTTTGATGGTGGGAAATCTCACGGAGGTTGGTGGGCATTTTAGGCCCACACGGATTTCGCTTTTGTGGGTGGATTTGGGCTCACACCGATTCAACAGATTCAACAAGAATATTCGCACGGATTCAGGAAAAAAATGATTCGTGAAATTCGTGGGATTCGTGGTTTTCTATCAGCCACAAATGAGCACAAATTATCACGAATTATTTTTCCATGTTCCGATAGCTGCGCCCTTTCTATGGATTTTTAGGTAGAAAGGGCGTGGGTATGGGCGATTATTGTAGCCAGATGCCGAAGAAGCGGTCGTAAACTTCGTAGTGGTTGTTTTGGTCCAGTAGGAGTTCTTTCTCTACGAGGGTTTTTGTGCTGAGGCGTATGGTGCTGATGGCCCCAAGTTGATATTTCGCCACAAAGTTTTTCCCTGTGATTTCTCTGGCCGTGCCTTCGCTTGCCACTGCACGGAGCAGTTTGCGTTGGGCTGGCGTGATGAGGCGGACGAATGTTTGATATGTAGCCTCGTTTTCGGCAATCACATTTGCAATAGTGGCATCGACAAACTCTTCGGTGATTTCCTTTTGTGAGGTTTCAAATAAGCGGTTGAGAATCATCTGCACATACCAGGTGTGGCCAAACAAAGAACTGTAAAGATGATTGAAGGCGGTGCTGTTTAGGATTTGACCATTCTGCTCCAGTTTTTTGTGGGCAAATTCGTAGTATGCCGCTTCGTTGATGCATCCAAGATTCATGATTTGCGTGCTTTGGAAAAATGGGCGGTTGGCAGAGACAAACATATTTTCAAGCACATGGCGTTGGCTTCCAGAGAACACGAACCGCACATTGTTCAGGTGCTGAATGTGGGCGCGAAGCAGTGCCTCCACTTGCTTATCGGCATAGCCGTCCACCACCTGAAACTCATCGAACGCCACATAGCACTGCTTCCCCGAATCTTCCATATAGGCGAAAATTTCGGAGAGCGATTTTTCGGCGTTCACTGGTTGCACATCAAGCATAATGTTGGGCTCGCCACTGATAGCGTCGAAACTGAATACGGGGCGTAGCGATGCAAAAAATTTGCTGATTTGCTTCACCACCTTTGTTTCCGAAGTGTCTAAAGTGCCGAGCACGGCCTCGCCCAACTTCTTCACCAGCGACGGCAGACTATCGGTTTGGTACAGGTCCACATAGTAGCAGTTGCCAGCCTTTGCGCTTTGGATTTCGTGGAAAGCATGGCGCAGAAGCCCCGTTTTTCCCATACGGCGAGGGCTGATAAGCGTCACATTTCGCCCATTTCTCAGGGCGGAGATGAGTTTTTGGGTTTCTTCCACACGGTCGCAGAAATATTCTGGCGACACATAGCCCGACAGCAGAAAAGGGTTATACGGATAGTTTTCGTGTTTCATAATCATACAAATTTCGTTATAGCATAAATTGTGTAGCATAATTTATGCTGCATATTTTATGCCATAGCAAAGTTACGCAAATATTATCGTATTTTCAAAGGATTCGACGAAGAATTATTTGTGCTAATTTGTGGAAATTTGTGGTTGAAATTATTACACGGATTCCACAAAAAATCTGTGTGATTCGTGCTGCCTGTGTTCGTTGTTTTTATCTACGAATTAGTTGAAGAGGTCGTCCATTGTCACCTCTGATTGTACGATGCCGCTGTGGCTGTTTTGTGCCACACCGTAAGTGGTGATGAAAGTGTGATGGAGTGCCTTTTTTGTTTTGGTGACGGTGCGGAAAAGCGAGGCTCTGTCTCGTAACCTTTGCTCGTAGTCAGCATCTATCACATATTTACTTGACACATGTTTGATTTCGCAGATGTTAATCACATCATCAGCACGGTCGATAAGCAGGTCGATTTGTCCGCCTTTCCATTGAGTGCCGTTTTTGTCGATAAATGGTTTGCAGGCCCAAGAGCAAATGTTACCGATGACCCCTCCAATGCTTAAAGCCTGTTTGATTTGGTCGATATGGTGCAAACATACTTGCTCAAAGGCATATCCGCTCCATGCGGTCATTTTTCCCTTGCCAGTTATTTTGCTCCAATATTCGCTGTCTTGCCCACTATCGTGTGCCACAAATTTAATGTGGAAGAGCGAAAACAAGTCGGTGAGCTGATATTGTGCGTCCTGTCCGGTTTTACCGATAGCGTTGTACTTTCGTATAAAGTCGCATGTTATGAGGTTTTCAAGCACTTCTGTGAGAAATCCGCCTTTTTTCAACTTCAATGCATCTGCAATTTCTTGCCGTGACATACCTTTCATTTTTGAAGCTAAAGTCTCAATTACTTTCCTATAGATTTCGGCTTCATTGAAAAGAGAACGGAACAAGAAGTTAAACTCCATTCGCAGTGGTGCGCCTTGCTTAAAAAGCAGTTCGTCCACATTTTTGCTCAGAGGAATGCCTTTGATGAGCATGTCGAGGTAGTAGGGGATGCCTCCAAAAATCATATAGGCTTCAAGAATTTGGCTTCGTGTGAGTTCGATGCCTTTTATTTCCTTGATGAAAGCTTCTGTTTCGCCAAGGGTGAATGGCTTGAGCCAAATTGAGCGACAAACTCGCCCATACAGTCCACCCTTGTCGCCAATGAATTTCGACAACATCCAAGTGGTGGCTGAACCACAAACTATTATTTTAACGTTGGGGCGTGTTGATGCCCACGTGTTCCAGAACTGCCCAAATGCTGCAAGGAAATTGCTTTTTGGCGTGTCCATCCATGGGAGTTCGTCAAAAAACAAAACGATTTTGTCGCTTTTTATAGTTTCGAGATAGCTTTGTAGCGCATCGAAAGCCTCAAACCAATTCTTTATTTTAGGAATGGTGCTTTCGGAATAGCGTTCAAGATGCTTTTTGAATTGACTAAGCAACACAGCTCTTGACACATCATAAATTCCGGTGAAAGAGAATGCAAAATTTTCGTCAAACATTCGTTTGATGAGAAATGTTTTACCCACTCTTCTTCTGCCATAAACGGCTATTAATTCAGCCTTTTCGCTGTTGATGTAGCTGTTGATGAGTTTTTGCTCATAGGCTCTTCCGATTAATCCGTTGCTTGTCATAATAGTTATGGTTAATTTGTTTTTTGCAAAGATAGTAATATTTTTCGCCAAAACAAGCGATAGTTGCGCCCTTTCTATGGTTTTTTTGGCAGAAAGGGCGTAAGTATAAGCGATAGTTGCGCCCTTTCTATGGATTTTTGGGTAGAAAGGGCGCAGGTATAGGCGATAGTTGCGCCCTTTTTGTGTGGGTGGGGCATAAATTTGTGGTGTTTGATTTGTAGTGCGTGATTTTTGTGGGGTGGGGGATTGGTGTGGGGGTGTGGGAGGGGGGATGCAAACGATTGCATAAATAAATTTGCTATATTTAATGTGGGGAGGTGGTGATGAAAGTTTGATTTAGTAATTTTACGCAGAGAAAAAAGCTTAAATACACAGGGCTTAACAATACTTGTAAGATATTAACAATACTTGTAAGATATTAACAATACTTGTAAGATACTTGAAAATCAAATAAAAAACCTCATATAAAATGAAATTGACATTCGTAATTGAATATCAAACGATTTTTGGTGAAGAAATCGTGCTCAATGTGCTCTCCGACGGCACTGCGAAGCGATATTCCATGGGCACCGTAGATGGTCGTAACTGGAGTTGCGAAATCACTACCGCCACCGATTCGACTAATGCGCTCGACTACTACTACAGCGTGGAGCGTGCTGGCGATGTGGTGCGTCGTGAGTGGCTCGTACAGGCACACCGCCTTGACCTCCCTGCCACTAAGTCGGCTAAAATCACCACTTTCGACCACTGGATCGACAATCCCGAAAACAGTTATCTCTACAGTTCGGCGTTCACTGAATGTTGTGCGCACCGTGAGTTGCTTGTGGCTCCTGCCACCACTTATGGCTACACCGTGATGCTGAAGGTGCGTGCGCCCCAACTCGGCTCCAACCAAAGGCTTGCCGTGGTGGGCAATGGCGATGCCCTTGGCAACTGGGCTGTGAACAAAGCCACCGCGATGGTGGAACACGCCCACAACGAGTGGGTGGCTTCAATCGATGCCGCCATGCTCAGTTCTCGCGTGCTGGAGTTTAAGTTTGTGGCCGTGGATAAGTTCGACACCACCAAAGTGGTGTGGGAAGAAGGCAACAACCGCACCGTGGTGTTGCCTGAGCTGAAGAAGGGCGACGCAGTGGTTTACGAGCTCAACGAAGCGAAATTCGACCTGCCCGATTGGCGTGTGGCTGGTACCGTGGTGCCTGTTTTCTCGCTCCGCAGCGAAGGCAGTTTTGGTGTGGGCGACTTCGGTGACCTCAAAGAGATGGTCGACTGGGTGGTTTCCACTGGTCAGCGTGCGCTTCAAGTGCTCCCGATTAATGATACAACCATCACCAACACATGGTTGGACTCCTATCCCTACAAGAGCATCAGCATCTATGCGCTGCACCCAATGTTCGTCGATATTCGCCAGCTTCCACAACTTGAGGACAAAGAGCGTGCACGCTATTACGCCGCACTCCAACACGAACTCAACGCGCTCCCTCAAATCGACTATGAGCGAGTGAATGCCGCCAAGCGAGGCTATCTGCGTGAGCTCTTTGAGCAAGACGGCGCAAAGATGATGCGCACCAAGGCGTTTAAGACATTCTTCGACAACAATAAAGACTGGCTCGTGCCTTATGCGGCATTCTGCCACTACCGCGACCTTTACGGCACAGCCACATTCGGCGATTGGCCCGACCACCACACCTTCGATGAAAGCGAGCGTGAGGCGATGGCAAACAGCCGCACAAGCGAATACAAGAAAGTGGCGTTCTGGTACTTCGTGCAGTTTATCCTCGACCAGCAAATGCGAGGCGCGCACGAATATGCACGCAAGAAAGGCGTAATCCTCAAAGGCGACATTCCAATCGGCGTCAGCCGCGACGGTGTGGAGGCATGGGTAGAGCCACGCTATTTCAACCTCAACGGCCAGGCTGGCGCACCACCCGATGCGTTCTCCGCCAACGGTCAGAACTGGGGATTCCCCACCTACAACTGGGAAGAAATGATGGCCGACGGCTGCTTGTGGTGGGAAAAGCGCTTCAGCAAGATGGCGCAGTATTTCGATGCCTACCGCATCGACCACGTGTTGGGCTTCTTCCGCATTTGGGAAATTCCGATTGATGCCGTGTATGGCATACTCGGTCAGTTCTCGCCAGCCCTTGGTATGACACGCGAGGAAATTGCAGGCTACGGCTTCAACTTCCAAGACTACATGCTCGAACCCTTCATCACCGACTGGGTGCTTGAACGCACATTCGGTGAGCGCGCATCGGAAATCCGCGAGAAATACCTGCTCCCCACTCACGATGACATGTATCGCCTCAAACCTGAATACGACACCCAACGCAAGATTGAGGCGGCATTTAAAGATGCCGACCAAGACGGCAAGAACGTGGCAGAGGCACTGATGTCGCTGGTGAGCAATGTGCTCTTCCTGCGCGACCGCAAAGACGCCAACAAGTTCCACCCACGCATCTCCGTGCAGCACGATTTCATTTACGAAGCCCTCTGGCAATCAGATAAGGAAGCCTTCAACCGCCTCTACAACGACTACTTCTATCGTCGCAACAACGACTTCTGGTATGGTGAGGCAATGAAGAAACTCCCACGCCTTGTGGAAGCCACCCGTATGCTCGTGTGTGCCGAAGACCTCGGTATGGTGCCCGATTGTGTGCCATGGGTTATCAACCAACTCCGCATTCTCAGCCTCGAAATCCAGACGATGCCTAAAGATGTGAACGTGAAGTTTGGCGTTCTTGCCAAAAACCCATATCGCTCCGTAAGCACCATATTCACCCACGATATGCCCACCCTTCGCCAATGGTGGGACGAAGACCGCGACCTCACGCAGGAATACTACAACGCCGTGCTCTGGAAGCAAGGACCCGCTCCACACCCACTGCCCGGCGACGTGGCAGAGCAAGTGGTGGTGAACCACCTCAACAGCCCATCTATGCTGTGCATGCTCTCGCTCCAAGACTGGCTCTCCATCGACGAGACCATACGCTTGGCCGACTCTGATGCCGAACGCATCAACATTCCTGCTAATCCACGCCACTACTGGCGCTACCGTATGCACATGACCATTAACCAACTCATGGCATGCAAGGAATTCAACGAGAAAATGACCAAATTAATTACTAATAGCGGACGAAAATGAAAAAAATTGCATCATTAATGCTTCTGCTGGCTGTGGCACTGGCTCCATTCGGTGCTGTGGCTCAGGAAGTGAAGTCGCCTGACGGCAATGTGGTGGTGAAGTTTTACCTCGACAACAGCAAACCCACCTACACCCTCACCTACAAGGGCAAGACAGTGTGTAAGCCCAGCCACTTGGGCCTTACATTGGCAAAAGACAAGCATGCGAGCAATGGCAAGAAAGAGCAAGACCTGCTCGACGGCTTCACCATTGCCGACACCCAAACCTCCACTTTCGACGAAACTTGGACACCAGTTTGGGGACAATACAAGAACGTGCGTAACCACTACAACGAAATGGCGGTTACACTCGACCAGACCAAGATGAATCGCAAAATGGTGATTCGATTCCGTGTGTATGACGAAGGTATGGGCTTCCGCTACGAATTTCCACAGCAAGAAAAGCTCAACTACTTCATCATCAAGCAAGAAAACAGCCAGTTTGCCATGACGGGCGACCACATGGCATGGTGGATTGCAGGCGACTACGATACCCAGGAGAATCCCGGACAGACTACCCGTCTCTCTGAAATTCGCGGCACCATGAGCAAGTGCCTCAACCGCCCCAAAGGCGTGAAGAGCAATGGAATGCTCGATGCTGTGACCGGCAACTCGTCAACATCCGTATTCTCGGAAACTGGCGTTCAGACCTCGCTCCAGATGAAGACCGACGACGGACTCTACATCAATATCCACGAGGCAGCATGTATCAACTACGCAACCATGCACCTCAATCTTGACGACAAGAACATGGTGTTTGAATCATGGCTCACTCCCGACGCTGTCGGCAACATGTGCTATATGCAAACCCCATGCAACACCCCTTGGCGTACCGTGATGGTGAGCGATGACGCGCGCACTATGCTCTCATCGTACCTCATCTACAACCTCAACGAGCCTTGCAAGATTGAAGACACCTCATGGATTCACCCCACCAAGTACAACGGCGTGTGGTGGGAAATGATTGTGGGCCGCAGCAGTTGGAACTACACCGACGAACTGCCATCAGTACGCTTGGGCGAAACCGACTTCACCAAGTGCAAACCTAACGGTCGCCACTTGGCAAACACCAAAGACGTGATGCGCTACATCGACTTTGCCGCTGCCAACAACCTCGACGAGGTGCTGGTGGAAGGATGGAACATCGGTTGGGAAGACTGGGCAAACCGTTGGAAATACGACGTGTTCGACTTCCAGACCCCTTACCCCGACTTCGACATCAAGGCACTCAACGAATATGCGCACAGCAAGGGCGTGCGACTGATGATGCACCACGAAACCAGCTCATCGGTCACCAACTACGAGCGCTACATGGAAGACGCTTACTCATTGATGAACAAATATGGCTACGATGCAGTGAAGAGCGGCTATGTGGGCGACATCATTCCACGTGGCGAGCACCACTACGGGCAATATATGAACAACCACTACTTGCGCTGCGTGACCGAGGCTGCAAAGCACCGCATCATGGTGAATGCGCACGAAGCCACACGTCCAACCGGCTTGGCTCGCACCTATCCTAACCTCGTGGGCAACGAAAGCGCACGCGGCACCGAATATGAGGCATTCAGCGGCAGCAAGCCCGACCACACCGTGGTATTGCCATTCACGCGCCTGCAAGGTGGCCCAATGGACTACACTCCTGGTATCTTCGAGACCGACCTCAGCACATGGAGCCAGAATACCCACAAGGTTCACACCACACTCGTGGGTCAGCTCGCAGTGTATATGGTGATGTGGGGACCACTGCAAATGGCTGCCGACCTCCCAGAGAACTACGCCAAGTTCGACGACGCTATGCAGTTTATCCGCGACATGGCCATCGACTGGGACGACTCTCGCTACATCGATGCAGAGCCGGGCGCATACATCACCGTGGCTCGTAAGGCAAAAGGCACCGACAACTGGTTTGTGGGTGGCAAGTGCAACGAAAACGGCCACAAGGTGACCGTGAACTTCGACTTCCTTGAAAAAGGCCGTAAATACGAATGTACTATTTACGCCGATGCCAAGGACGCTCACTACGAAACCAATCCGAAGGCATACGTCATCACAAAGAAAACCGTGAAACAAGGCGACAAAATCAAGATGGTTGAGGCTCCTGGTGGCGGTTTCGTGATGTCGGTAATTGCAAAATAATCAGTTTATAATCACTCTTGGGCGAAATCGGACTATCCCGATTCGCCCTTTTTTATCTATAAGACACAAGTATGAAAAGATTCTTAATCTTGACAATAATGGCAGCGATTGCGGCACTTGGAATGAATGCAGGGCAATTTAACAATGAAGTCACCTACACCAAGCGTGGCACCACCTTTGCCCTGGTGGCGCAGAAGGCGCAGTCGGTGAACCTCAACATCTATGCTGAAGGCACAGGCGGCAAGCCGGTGAAGACCGTGGCAATGCGCAAAGGCGAGAAAGGCGTGTGGAAAGCCGAGGTGAAGGGCGATTTGAAAGGCCGCTTCTACACCTTCAATGTGAAGCAAGATGGCAAGATGCTGGGCGAGACTCCCGGACTCTTTGCCAAGGCAGTGGGTGTGAACGGCAAGCGTGGTGCCATTATCGACATGGCTGCCACCAATCCTGAAGGCTGGGAGAGCGACCGCGCCCTCGGCTATGCCCCCACCGACATAATCGTGTATGAATCACATAACCGCGATTTCTCGGTCAGCTGTAAGGAAGCACGCTATCCCGGCAAGTTTTTGGCGCTCACCGAGCCTTGGGCTATCGAGCACCTGAAGAGTTTGGGCGTTACAGCCATTCACCTGCTCCCTTCGTTTGACTACGCATCGGTAGATGAGGAACACCTCGACCGTCCACAATTCAACTGGGGCTACGATCCACTGAACTACAATGTGCCAGAAGGATCTTACTCCACCAATCCCTTCAAGCCAGAAGTGCGTGTGAAAGAGTTTAAACAGATGGTGAAGGCACTGCACGACGCCGGCATCGCTGTGATTCTCGATGTGGTGTATAACCACACCATGGATATTCATAACAGCAATTTCCAGCGCACCAACCCCGATGTGTTCTACCGCAAAAACGACAAGGGAGAATACAGCGACGGCTCAGGCTGTGGCAACGAAACAGCCAGCGAACACCCATTGATGCGCCAATACATGATTGAGAGCTTCAAATATTGGGCAGATGAATACCACCTCGACGGTTTCCGTGTGGATTTGATGGGCGTTCATGATATTGCCACCATGAATCTCATTCGTGAGGCACTTCCCAAGAATGTGCTCATCTACGGCGAAGGCTGGAGTGCAGGCTCATGCGCTTATCCTGTGGAAAAACTGGCGATGAAAGCCAACGTCTATCAGATGCCAGGTATCGCAGCATTCAGCGACGAGATGCGCGACGCTATCCGTGGCCCGTTCAGCGACGACCACCAGAGCGCATTCCTTGCCGCCAAGCCCGGACATCAGGAAAGCATCAAGGCGGGCATTGTGGGCTGCATCGAGCACCCACAGGTTGACTACTCAAAGGTGAATTACAGCAAAAAGCCTTGGGCTATCGAACCTACACAAATGATGGCGTATGTGAGTTGTCACGACGACCTGTGCTTGGTCGACCGTCTGAAAGCCAGTATTCCAGGCATCGGCACCGATGAACTGATTCGCCTCGACCTGCTTGCGCAAACCGCTGTGTTCACCTCGCAGGGCGTGCCATTCATGCTCAGCGGCGAGGAAATGCTACGCGACAAAAAGGGAGTGCACAACAGCTACATATCACCCGACAGCATCAACCAGCTCCCATGGGACAACATGCAGAAATATCCACAGGTGTTTGCCTATTATCAGGGCTTGATTGCTTTGCGCAAGGCTCACCCTGCATTCCGCTTAGGCAGTGCCGAACTTGTGCGCAAGCACCTCGAATTTTTGCCAGTGGGAGAGGGTTTGGTGGCATTCCGTCTGAAAGACAATGCCGGTGGCGACGCATGGCGCGACATCTATGTGGTGCTCAACGCCAATAAATATGCCTGCATGGTAGATGTTCCAGAAGATGCCTACACCTCTGTGGTGGCAGCCGGAAAGGTGAACCTCGACGGTATTCGCAGCACCACCACATCAAAACTCGAAGTGCCAGCACAATCGGCACTGATTGTACACAACTAATCAAGGGAAAAAAACGATATGAAACTGAAAACTTTAGCATTATCATTGCTTGCGACATTCGCAGCAAATGCGGCGGTGAACATCGACCGTGTGGAACCCACCAACTGGTATGCCGGTATGAAAAATCCATCGCTCCAGTTGATGGTGTATGGCAAGGGCATCAAGCAAGCCAACGTAAGCACCGACTATGCCGGTGTGAAGGTGGATAGCGTGGTGCGCCTCGACAGCCCCGACTATCTGCTCGTGTATCTCAATCTGCAAGGTGCTCAACCAGGCACCATGAAACTCAATTTCGAGCAAGGAGGCAAGAAAAAACAGGTGAACTACGAAATCAAGCGCCGCGACATGCCCGGTGAGGCACGACAGGGATTCACCAATGCCGATGTGCTGTATATGCTCATGCCCGACCGCTTTGCCGATGGCAATGTGAAAAACAATGTGGTGAAGGGTATGCTCGACCAACGTTGCGTGCGCACGGAGCCATCGCTTCGCCACGGTGGCGACTTGGAGGGCATTCGTCAGCACCTCGACTATTTCAACGAACTGGGCGTGACCACACTGTGGTTTACCCCTGTGCTTGAGAATGATATGCCAAGCGGAGGCGGCCACAGCAGTTACCACGGCTATGCCACCACCGACTATTACAAAGTGGACCCACGCTTCGGCACTAACGAAGATTACCGCCGTTTGGTTGACGAGGCACACCAGAAGGGCTTGAAAGTGGTGATGGATATGATTTTCAACCACTGCGGTTCGAGCCACCCATGGCAAATCAATCCACCGGCATCCGACTGGTTTAACCAACCCAACTACGGTTTGCAGACCAGTTTCAAACTCACCCCATGCGTTGACCCCTACGCCAGCGAAATCGACAAGCGCGAAACGGAGGAAGGGTGGTTTGTGTCATCAATGCCCGACCTTAACCAAAACAATCCGCACGTTGCCACTTATCTGATTCAAAACAGCATCTGGTGGGTGGAAACCGTGGGCATCAACGGCATTCGTATGGACACTTATCCCTACGCCTACGCAGCCCCTATGGCGCGCTGGATGAAGCAACTGAACGAGGAATATCCCAACTTCAACACCGTGGGCGAAACTTGGGTTACTCAGCCTGCCTACACCGCCACTTGGCAAAAGGATTCGCGCTTGGTGAAGCAAAACAGCAATCTGAAAACGGTGATGGACTTCGCTTTCTATGAGGCAATGGACTCGTGCAAACACGAAACTACCGACGACTGGTGGCGTGGCTTCAACCGTGTGTATAACACGTTTGTGTACGACTATCTCTACACCGATGTGAACCATGTGATGGCATTCATCGAGAATCACGACACCGACCGCTTTTTGGGCGAGGGCAAGGATGTGAACCGCCTGAAACAAGGACTTGCGCTGCTGCTCACCATCAAGCGTATTCCACAACTTTACTACGGCACCGAGGTGCTGATGAATGGTGTGAAGAAGGTGACCGACGGCAATGTGCGCAAAGACTTCATGGGTGGCTTCCCTGGCGATGAGCGCAACTGTTTCACCGCCGACGGACGCACCGCCGCGGAAAACGAGATGTTCGGCTGGCTCAGCCGTCTGCTGCATTGGCGCAAGGGCAACGACGTGATTGTGAATGGCACCCAAACACAATTCTGCCCCCACAATGGCGTGTATGTGATTGCACGCCGCCACGAAGGCAAAACCGTTATGCTCATGCTCAACGGACTGGATAAGGAAAACAAAGTGGACGTGAAGCGCTACGCCGAACTGATTGGCACCACCGCCGAGGCAAGCAACGTGCTCACAGGCGAGAAAATCAACCTCACCACCGACATTCCAATCCCCACCCACGGCACCCTCCTTATCGAATTCTAAATCCACATATGAGTGCAACAATAAAAAATCGGCTAAAAGGATTGTTCCTTTTAGCCATTTTTTTTGCATTTCATCAGGGACTATTAAGCTATAAAATCCCTTAAATTGGCGTAATATTATGGCATCGGGGCGATTTCTTCGCCTCGATGCTTGATTTTCAGGCGAAAAAGTTTGGCAGAATCAAAAC
>SFGS01000034.1 GCA_004557565.1 Bacteroidales bacterium
AGCGCACAGTCGCACCGCCAAATGCGAAGCATTCCACGTTGCTCCAAGGCTGTTTTTTATGTTTTTGTTTTTGATTCCATTCACGATTCGGCAACAATGTATAATCTATGCCCAGGAATTTTCCATAGAATTGAAATATGGCGAAGGCATATTCCTACAGTTTGTGCCTGTTTTTTAGAGGGATTGCCAGAAGTTGAGGTAGCGGTTTGCCACTACTGAGGCGGCGTTGTGCTTTACCACGAAATCGCGGCTGTCGTGGCTCAATTTTGGCAGCAAAGCCTTGTTGCTGACAATCCAGCGCAGTTTTTCCTCGATGTCGCCCTCTGGAGTGGGACGCACGTTGATGATGGGGTGGTTGGTGGTTTCGCCAATCAAATCGTAATATTCAGGTTCTGCGCCCGATACTGCCACCAAGCCTTGCGCCATGGCGAGAAGTGCATTTGTGGCTGGCGTGTAGGAGTAGAGTTGGTCGAGCAGCACATGGCTGCGGTTCATGCGGCGCACATACTCGTCGTAGGGCAGATTTTCCACTCGCTCAATGTCGCACAGGTCGGGCATTTCGCGATGCACATTTTCAAGTGCTGCGAGCAGGCGGTCGGTGCCTTTCAGAATGTTGCGGTTGCGCTGAATTCCGATGAAGAATCGCACCTTTTCGGGCTCTTCGTCAATGAAGTGTGGCGTAAGATTTTCCACATCAATCGGCAGCCCAGCGTGAATTACCTTATCGCCCATAATCGGTGCGTAAGCCACATAATATTCCCACAGGCAAGCCACCACGCCATCAATGCGCTCCAGCACATAATCGCTGTGGCGCTTCATGAAGTCGGCTTTCCAGTTGTCCTCCTCATATTCCTCATATTCCTTCGATTGGTAGAATGGCGATGGCTCGTTGCCAATCATGTAGTCGCTGTAGCGGTATGTTTTGCCGTCGAAGCAAGCGTGGTAGTACACATAATCGGTGCCGAGTGCCGAGAGCACAATCTTACCGTTATGCTTTTTCAGATAGTCGAAAATGGGTCTGATGCGCCATGGCTTCAGTTGCAAGAAAATAGGGTTGGATAGTTCCACAATGTCGAAACCACGCATCTTGTGCAGGTTCGTCAAGAGTTTCGCCACATATTGCACAGCCCCGATTTTGCCAGGATTGCGTCGCAAGTCAATGTCGCGGCTGGTGTTCATCCACCCCGAACCGTTAGATGCCACAATGGCGTGATGCCCCATCTTGCGCAGTTGCTGTGCCAGACAGTGGTGCATATTGCTCGCGTCGCCTACAAATAGAATTTTCATCACCTCAAAGTTAGCCATTTTTCCGTTATTTTGCAAAAAATGATATTGCGCAAGCCCTTGCAGAGTGTGGTGTGTTCTAAAAGATAGTTGGTGCGGAGGAAATGTGTATGGCAAGTGTTGCTTTAGTCAAAAAGAAACACTAACTTTGCGTGTTATTTAATCAAAAACGATTTTGTGAAAAAATGAAAGTTGCTATTGTTGGCGCCAGCGGCGCAGTTGGACAGGAATTTATGAGAGTGCTCGATGAGCAAAACTTCCCAATCGACGAGCTCGTGCTCTTCGGTTCGGAGCGTAGTGCTGGTCGTATATTCACTTTCCGTGGCAAAGACCACGTGGTTCAGCTGTTGCAGCACAATGACGACTTCAAGGGTATTGACATCGCGTTTGTGTCGGCAGGTGCTGGCACAGCAAAGGAGTTTGCACCCACTATCACCAAGTTCGGCACCATTATGATTGATAACTCAAGTGCCTTCCGCATGGACGACGATGTGCCATTGGTGGTGCCTGAAGTGAATGCCGAAGATGCGCTCTGCACTCCA
This sequence comes from Bacteroidales bacterium, assembly GCA_004557565.1. Lineage (GTDB taxonomy): Bacteria > Bacteroidota > Bacteroidia > Bacteroidales > Muribaculaceae > Sodaliphilus. The sequence goes on from SFGS01000034.1 coordinate 1,827, forward strand.
CGCAACATCATCGCTAACCCTAACTGCACCACCATTCTGATGGTGGTGGCATTGAAACCACTCGACAATATTTCGCACATCAAGAATGTGCAGGTTTCCACCTATCAGGCAGCCAGCGGCGCCGGCTTGGAGGCGATGGACGAACTCGCGCTCCAATTCTCAGAAATTGCAACCAATAAGGACACGGTGACCGTTCGCCATTTCCAACACCAGTTGGCATATAATGTGATTCCACACATCGATATGTTTATGGATAATGGCTACACTCGCGAGGAAACCAAAATGTATAACGAAACACGCAAAATCATGCACTCAGATATCCGCGTGAGTGCCACATGTGTGCGTGTGCCAGTGATTCGTGCGCATAGCGAGTCGGTGTGGATTGAGACCGAGCGTCCAATCACTCCCGACGAGGCACGTCGCGCGCTGATGGGAGCCCCAGGTGTTACTGTGGTAGATAATCCATCATGCAACGAATATCCTATGCCTCTTTACGTGAACCGTCAAGACCCTGTGTATGTGGGCCGTATTCGTGAAGACTATAGTAGCGACAATGGCTTGACATTCTGGGTGGTGGGCGACCAAATCAAGAAAGGCGCAGCCCTCAATGCGGTGCAAATCGGACAATACCTTTACCAAAAGGGCGTGTTCAATAAAAAGTAAGAACAAAACAAATATTAATAGTAGAATGCTTTTCATAGTAAGTAACACAATTATTTAGAAACTGCTAATTTTTTTTCAAAACACGAAAGCCGCGTCACTCGTGAGAGCAACGCGGCTTTTGATGCTTTTTGGGTGGGGGTTAGAAGGTGGAGTTGCCGTTGTGGTCGATGTAGCCCCATTTGCCGTTTTTTCTTACGGCTGCCACGCCGTTGCTGAAGCGGTAGCTGCTGCTAAGCATGTCGCCTGACACGCATGATGGGGTGTAGTCGTATTCGCATGGAATGGCTTGGGTGCCGTCGGGCTTGATGAATCCGAATTTCTTGTCGGCAGAGTTGAGTGCCACGCCTTCGTAAACGGGTCCTTCAACCTTGAACGCTGGGCGCACCATCATCTTATCCATTAAGCGATAGACTGTGATTGATTCGGTGCCAACGAAGTCTTCCGCTCCCGAAAGGGTGTAGCCTTCGTGGAAGTCGGCGATGAATTTTGGCATTGCAATCTCATCGGTGTAGTAGCGCATAGGTATCACCTCTGTGCCAGTGGTGTCGATGAATCCGTATTGCTGTTCGTTGGAAGTAAACCATGCCATGCCTTCGTGGAAGTCGCCAGTTTTCAAACCCTCTTTGCATGAGAAAAGCACATTGCCTTTGACGTCGATGTAGCTGTATTCGTAGGGGAATTGCGCATCGGCATTGTCTTCCTTATATATAGCCACTGCGGCTTTGCCCTCGCTGAATGGATTGGCGGCATCGTATTTGCAGGGCACCACCTCTTCGCCTTGCTTATTGATGTAGCCATACTTGGCATTGCCTTCATCGTCCATCTTCACCACGCAAGCCAAGCCGTCGTGGAACGCATAGTTGAGCATACCGGCATCGGCAACGAAGTATTTTGCGCCGTCGAGCACCTTATTGCCCTGCTTGTCGATAAATCCCTGGTATTCGTCGTTGGCAACCCATGCGAGCCCTTCGCTAAAGTCGGCAGCCTCGTCGTAGATATAATCCACCACCAGTTTGCCTTCCTTGTTCATGTAGCCCCATTTCAGCACACGCTCGTAGTTGTGTTTCGCGCCAGAGGTTTCCTTTGCCACAGGCACCATTCCCTCGCTGAAGTTGCGGATATAGCCGTTGTCGCGGAAAAATCCGTAGTCCTCACGGTCGATGCACACATCGTATTGCTTCGGAATGCTGCATGTTATCACTTCTTTGCCATCGCTGCTGATATAGCCCCATTTGCCGTCTTTCAGCACGGCAGCCATACCGTCGTGGAAAGTTTGTACCACATCGTATTGCTTCACTGCGTTGCAGAAGTCGGGTGTGAGCTCCACATTTTGAGCTTTGGCTCCCCAAGCGCAGGCAAGTGCTACGGAAAGGCAGATTGCTCTTTTTGAAAACTTATTCATCGTATTTCTATTTTGTTGTTATCAATTTTCTTGGTTTGACTTGCAGTTGCCGTTTTGGTTTAAGACTGAAAGCCAAATTATTTGATGTGTGTGCCTTGGCTGAGGTTGCCGAGGCTGCTTGCATGGGTGATAATCACCTCTTTCACGCCATTGTCGATGGTGGAGAAAGCGTTGTCGAGTTTTGGAATCATGCCATCGGTAATCACGCCCTCGCTTTTCAACGCCTCATATTCGCTGCGGTTGAGCGATGGAATCACGCTGTCATCATCGTTGGCATCACGAAGCACACCACGCTTTTCGAAGCAAAAAACCAGCGTCACATCGTAGTATGGCGCAAGTCCTTTGGCTGTTTCGGCTGCGATGGTGTCGGCGTTGGTGTTGAGGATATGCCCTTGCCCATCGTGGGAGAGCGGAGCCATCACAGGCACCACGCCATTCTCTATGAGGGAGGAGAGCGCCTTGCCATCTACCTTTTTTACATCGCCTACCCAGCCGTAGTCCACCGTCTTAACAGGGCGCTTCTCGCTGAGAATCACATTCATGTCGGCACCGCACAAGCCTATGGCGTTGGTGCCATTCGCTTGCAGGAGCGTGACCACACGCTTGTTTACCAATCCGGCATAAACCATGGTCACCACATCAATCATCTTATCGTCGGTGATGCGACGGCCTTCCACCATAGTGGTTTCGATGCCGAGAGCGGCGGCGGTTTTCGTAGCCAACACGCCACCACCGTGCACCATCACCTTGCGGCCTTCCAGTTTAGAAAGGTCACTGATAAGCTGGTTGAGGGCAACGGGGTTTTCCACCACCTTGCCCCCAACCTTTACCAGAAGGAGTTTTTGTTTTGTCATCGTTATTTTTCTTTCATAGAATGTGGGCGTGACGCTTATTCAGCGCCAAACTCCATAAGGTAAGCCTTGATAAACTCGTCGATGTCGCCGTCCATCACACCATTCACATTGCTTGTCTGATAGTTGGTGCGGTGGTCTTTCACACGGCGGTCGTCGAACACATAACTGCGGATTTGGCTACCCCATTCAATTTTCTTCTTTGAGTCTTCCACTTTGCGTTGCTCTTCCTGACGGTGTTGCAACTCCTTGTTGTAGAGGATTGACTTCAAGTTGCGGAGTGCGTTTTCGCGGTTCTTTGGCTGGTCGCGGGTTTCGGTGTTTTCAACCAAAATTTCCTCTTCCTCGCCAGTGTATGGGTCTTTGTACTGATAGCGAGCGCGCACACCCGATTCCACCTTATTCACATTCTGACCACCAGCGCCACCGCTTCGGAAAGTGTCCCAAGTGAGGCGTGCAGGGTCGATTTCAATCTCGATGGTATCGTCGATGAGCGGAGTCACAAACACAGATGCGAACGAGGTCATACGCTTGCCTTGGGCATTGTAGGGCGACACACGCACCAAGCGGTGCACACCGTTCTCGCTCTTCAAATATCCGTAGGCAAATGCGCCTTCCACGCTGATAGTTACCGATTTGATGCCGGCTTCATCACCGTCGATGAGGTGTTCGATAGATGTTTTGTAGCCGTGGCGTTCGCACCAGCGCAAGTAGAGACGCATCAGCATCGATGCCCAGTCTTGACTTTCGGTGCCGCCTGCTCCTGAATTGATTTTCAGGATAGCGTCCATCTTGTCTTCTTCGCCGCGCAGCATATTGCGCAACTCCAGTTTCTCAATCTTGTCTTTAGCCACGCTGTAGAGGTTGTCGAGTTCTTCTTCCGAGATTACGCCTTCCTTCACGAAGTCGAATCCCACTTCCACTTCACCCACAGCTTGCTCCACTTCCTTGCTACTGTCGATCCAGAAGCGCAGCATTTTTATTTTTTTCATTTGTGCTTCGGCAGCCTTTTGGTCGAGCCAGAAGTCGGGCACATGTGTGCGTAATTCCTCTTCTTCTACTTCAATTTTCTTGCTGTCGATGTCAAAGATACCTCCTCAACGCATCCGAGCGTTCTTGTATCTCTTTTAATTGTTCTTGTGTAATCATCTGAGCTCAATGATTTGTGTTGTTAATACTATGTTTATTTAATTCTAAAAGTCAAATTTATTTTAGGAGAGGCACAAGTATCGTTTTAACTTCTTCAACTCCTTAACTTCTTAATCTCTGTGTAAGAAATTTACTTTTTTTCAGCGGCTGCGTAAACTGCGTCGATGAGTTTAGCGTAGCGCTTGTTGATTACCTTACGACGAATTTTCAGCGTGTTGGTGAGTTCGCCAGTTTCCATAGTGAATGGGCGAGGCATCAAGATGAAACGCTTGATTTGTTCGTAACTGGCAAGGTCTTTTTGCCATTCGTTGATGCGCTGTTCCATCATTTTGCGAATATCCTTGTTGTTCACCAGGTCGGCGATGTCGGTATATTCGATTTTCTTCTTTTTAGCGTAAGCCTTCAGCGCATCGAAAGAAGGCACGATGAGTGCTGACACGAATTTTCTGCCATCGCCAATCACAGCGGCTTGCTCGATAAAGAGGTCTTGACCGAGGCGAGTTTCAAGCACTTGTGGTGCGATGTACTTGCCGTTGCTGGTCTTGAAAAGGTCTTTCAAGCGCTCAGTGATAATGAGTTGGCCGTGTTCGTTGATTGCGCCACAGTCGCCTGTGTGGAACCAGCCATCTTTGTCGATTGCCTTAGCGGTTTCCTCAGGCTTGTGGTAGTAGCCCTTCATAATAGTAGGACCTTTTACCAGAATTTCGTTCTCGTCGCCTATTTTCACCTTCACGCCAGGGATAGGAGTGCCGATAGTGCCTAATTCCCAGTTGGTGTCGGGGAGCGCAGAAATTCGGTGATATTGTCGGAGAGCATAGCACCAGCGGTAGGGAAGAGGTGTGGCTGCTCGAAACCGATAGCGGAGCGAAGGCGGCTATACACCTTCTTGTCGAAGTATTGATACTGCTTTTCAAGCAGCATTGGCACCTTCTTGCCAGTGCGCACATATTTCATCTCACGCTTCTTAGCCACGGCTATTGCACGCTTGAAAAGCATTCTTACCATAGGTGCGGCATTTTCCACATTGTTGACAATAGCGGTATATACCTTTTCCCAGAAGCGAGGCACGCTACACATGCAAGTGGGGTGAACCTCCTTCACCGTCTTTTGGATTTCCTTTGGATTGTAGTTGATTACGATGCGAATGCCATTTGCAAGGCAAACAACGCTCCAACCCAATTCAAAGATATGGCTAAAGGGCAAGAAACTCAGCGACAAGTCGGTTTCGTCGTTCAGGCTTGGAATGCGCATGTTGTGCGCCAGAATGGCGGCGTTGAAGTTGGAGTGGCAGAGCATCACACCCTTGGGCAAGCCAGTGGTGCCGGAAGTGTAGATGAGCACCATCAGGTCGGATGGCAAAGCGCTCTCTTTGCGCTTGTTCAGAAGTTCAACGTCGGCATCTTCGCCCCAGTCGAGAAATTCTTCCCAAGTCATGCTGATTTTATCGTCGGCACGCTTCTCAACGAGCGGATTGTAGGTGACCACATATTTCAGTGACGGACATTCGTCAACGATTTCCATCGCAATGTCGTATTGCTGTTGGTCGCCCACGAACAGCACGAGAGTCTGTGCATCGTTAATGATGTAGGCGGCTTCATTCTTGCTGCTGGTGGCATAGATGGGCACAGCCACGCCACGGTTGTAGTATGCGGCAAAGTGAGTGGTCAGAATTTCGGGGCAGTTTTGGGAGAAGATTGCCACCTTGTCTTCCACATCCAAACCTGCTTTATATAGCGATTTAGCTTCTCGTTCAATATTGGTTTTGAACTGGTTCCAAGAAATGGACATCCATTCCTGGGTTTTATAATCACGGAAACGGAGAGCCTCGCGGTCGCCGAATCTACGAGCTTGAGTGCTGATGAGTTCAACTAATTCGTTTACCATCTTTTGTAGTTATTGATTTTCCACTACAAATTTACTCAAAATCCCCTTAATAGTAGTTAAATCCTCGCTTATATTAACATCAATTCCAATAATGCCGTAAAAAAAACCAATTATTAACACTTTGCCATAGCACCCTCTGAGCCACTATTCTTCCTTTGTTTTTTGGTGGTTTTTGGCAGAGTGTTGCAGATTTTTCATATATTTGTAGAAGTGAAACATTTTACCTTCGTAAGAATACAAAAAATAATGAAGATATGAATGCGATGAAATCTATTTTGCTGTCGGCATTGGTGTGCGGTGGCATTTCTTCGGCTTTTGCCGATGTGGTGACTCCTGAATCCACAGGCTTTAAGTTTACCGACACGAAAGTGGTGCCCACCACATCCATTAAAAATCAAAGCGAGACAGGCACTTGCTGGTGCTTCTCGGTGGTGGCTTTCCTCGAAAACGAGATTATCCGCACTTCTGGCAAGAGTGTGGATTTGAGCGAAATGTTTGTGGTGAGGAACCTCTATCCCGAAAAGGCGCAGAAGTTTATGCGTATGGAGGGCGAAATCCGCTTCAATCAAGGCGGTGGCGTGAAAGACGTGCTCTATGCTTGGGATAAATACGGCATGGTGCCCGAAAGCGTGTATTCGGGACTTAATTACGGTGAGGAGATTCACGACCACCTCGAACTCATTGCCGGTTTGAAGGGCTATTTGAAAGGCATTGTGGCGAAACCCAGCAAACGCTATTCCACCGCATGGCTTCGTGGCGTGAACGGCATTCTTGACGCGTATCTCGGTGAGGTGCCCGAAAAGTTTGAAGTTGATGGCGTGGAATACACCCCAAAAACCTATGCGGCCTCATTCGGATTGAATATGGTCGACTACAAAGCATTCACCTCGTTTACACATCACCCATTTTATCAGGAGTTCATTATCGAGATTCCCGACAACTGGCTCTGGACACCCCTGATGAATGTGCCACTCGATGAAATGGAGCAAATCGTGGACAATGCCATCATGAACGGCTATTCCGTGGCTTGGGCTGCCGACATGAGTGAAAAGAGTTGGCAGTGGGACAACGGTTATGCCATTCTACCCCAACTCAAAACCGAGGCAAACATGACTGCCAAGGAAAAGGAAAGATGGAAACGCCTGCCCGATGCCGACCGTGAAAGTGTACTTTATGAATTTTTCGGACCACAACCCGAAATTGAGGTTACTCAAAAAGTTCGCCAGCAGATGTTCGACTCGTTTGAGACCGTTGACGATCACTTGATGGTGATTGTGGGGCTGGCAAAAGACCAGAAGGGCAACAAATACTACAAAGTGAAGAACTCATTTGGCACAAACCAAATTTACGATGGCTACATCTACATTTCAAGCGCATATTTCCGTGCCAAGACCATCGATATTATGGTGCATAAAGATGGCGTTCCAGCAAGTGTTCAATCAAAAATTGTCAAATAACGGTAATGTACGACATCGACGAAATATATTACGACGCAATCGACCTGCTGAAAGCCATGGTGGCAGTTCCATCGTTCAGCAGAGAGGAAAAGGCTGTGGCAGATGTGGTGGAACAGGCGATGACCAAGTTTGGGCTTTGCCCCAAGCGCTATGCCAACAATGTGTGGTGTCAAAGCCAAGATTTCTGCCCCGATAAGCCCACCATTTTGCTCAATGCGCATATCGACACGGTGAAGGTGGCAGAGGGCTGGCAACATTCGCCTTTCGCTGCCACAGAGGAAGATGATGCCATTTATGGCTTGGGAACAAACGATGATGGGGCTTCCGTGGTGTCGCTGATGGCGGCATTTAGGGCGTTGACCACCATGCCACAACCTTACAACCTTGTGTTTTTGGCTTCGGCAGAAGAGGAAGTGAGTGGCAAGAATGGCGTTGAGGCTGTGCTTCCGATGCTTCCACCCATTCACTTCGCATTGGTGGGCGAACCTACCAATATGCAGCCAGCCATTGCCGAGAAAGGACTGATGGTGCTTGACGGCGAGATAAAGGGCGTGGCAGGTCATGCGGCACGCAACGAGGGCGTGAATGCTATCTATAAGGCGATAGATGTGATTGACACGCTCCGCCATTTCCGTTTTGAAAAGGAGTCGGAAATGCTGGGACCTGTGAAGATTTCGGTCACTAAAATCGAGGCTGGCACCCAGCACAATGTGGTGCCCGACAAATGCACCATACTCGTAGATGTGCGCACCACCGATGTGTATTCAAACGAGGAAACCTTGCAGATACTGCGCGATGCTGTGCCTGAATGCACTCTCACGCCACACTCCACCCGACTGAATCCATCGGGCATTAGCGCATCGCACCCCGTGGTGGCTCGTGCCGAAATGTTGGGCAAAACGCCGTTCGGATCGCCCACGCTCAGCGACCAGGCATTGATGCCATTCCCCAGCCTGAAAATGGGTCCTGGCGATTCGGCACGAAGTCACACAGCCGACGAATACATCAAACCGCTTGAAATTCGCCAAGCCATCGACGAATACATCATCATCCTCAATGGCCTCACGCTATAGAGCGGAGGGAATGAAGAAACTGCTCAGTGGATAAATACTGGGGGACTGAAACAAAAACATAAAAAACAGCCTTTTAGCGATGCCAGTGCTTCGCACCTGTCGTTAGTGCTGCGGCATGTCTGATTTCAAGCTGTGGCTTGAATCAGCCACACCTCATCACCAACGCCGCCCTCCCCAGCGAGGGCGGTGGCATCGCCAAAAGGATAAAAACCGCTCGCCTTCGGCGAAAAACCAAACCTGGTAGTGACGTGATACTTCATGTCTGCCCATAATTGTGATATCATGTTGAATATCAATCATTTGTCGTGGGCGCGAAGTATCGCGTCCCTACCATGCAAAATCGTTTGGGAGATAGATACAACCTCTTTTCAAGAAATCATGTTATCATCAGGGGTTTTTCGCCGTGAAACGGCGAGTGGTTTTTATCCTTGGTGTAAAGTGGAAGACCCTCGTAAGAGGGTGGCGGATGGATTGTGTGGTTGGCGGCATGGAAACTTGTTTCTAATGACGCCAAGCGCACAGTCGCATCGCCAAATGCGAAGCATTCCACTTTGCTCTAAGGCTGTTTTTTATGTTTTTGTTTTTTGATTCCATTCATGATTCGGCAACAATGCATAATCTATCTCCTGAAGTTTTCCACTGAACCGAAGAAACAGTAAGGGACGCGATTTCGTTTATCGCGTCCCTTACTTGTATCATGTGATGTGGGGATTATTTCTTTTGTGCTGCTTTTGCTTTGTGCTTGGCGGCAATTTTTTCGTATTCGGTGTTGCCGGTGGTGAGCAGGGTGTTATAGCGAGCGTCGTCGTTGATGAGGCGTAGTGCTTCTTGCAAATCCTTGTTGCAGTGGCTCACGATAATGCTGTAGGCACTGTCGTCGCTAAACACATCACGGCAAATCAAACCCTTCAGGAAGGTGTGGAACACATTCTTGCTGATGTTGTATTGCTCCTCATTGTATTTCACCTTTTCCTTTTCACCAGTAGCGATGAAGTCTTTCATGTCGGCATCGGTAAGGTGGAATTTCGCATCAAAATCCTTCACGCTCTTGTAGTTGGCTTTGAGTTCGGCACGGTGCTTGTCCACATAGTCGAGCGCGAATTGGTAAATCACGCCCTTGGCAAGCATGTCGCGGTAATATTTGCTGTATTCAGTGGTGTCGACCGGCACAAACACATCAGGCATGATGCCGCCACCGCCATACACGGTGCGCTTTTTCACCAGCGAGGTGTATTTGAGTGAATCGTTGAACTGAATGCTGTCGATGTTGTAGTATTCGCCAGCGTTGTAGCGGTCGAGCAAATCCTCGTCGTAGCCTTTCTTGTTGCCCTTGGTGTAAGGCTTCTGAATGCAGCGGCCCGATGGGGTGTGGTAGCGTGCCACTGTGAGGCGCATCATTGAGCCGTCTTCAAATTTGATGGGGCGTTGCACCAAGCCCTTGCCGAATGAGCGACGACCAATCACCAAACCACGGTCCCAGTCTTGAATGGCACCAGCGAAGATTTCAGATGCGCTGGCACTATATTGGCTCATCAACACCACCAGTTTTATATCTTTGAAATTGCCGTAACCGTTGGCTTTCGCTTCGTTGCGAGGCGAGTTGCTGCCCTCGGTATATACAATCATCTGGTCCTTATCGAGAAATTCATTCACCATCTGAATAGCCGCATCCATATAGCCGCCACCATTGTCGGAGAGGTCGATAATCAACTGCTTCATACCTTCCTTTTTCAACTTTTTCAGCGCGTCCATCATTTCCTTGTAGGTTTTTGCGCCGAAACTTGAAATCTTCACATAGCCGGTTTTGCTGTCGAGCATGTAGCTTGCATCTACGCTGCGCAATGGAATACGATCGCGAGTGATTACGAAGGTAATCAACTCTGGATTTGAGCCGCGCTTCACCTTCACAGTCACCTTTGTGCCTTTTTTGCCACGGAGTTTTTTCTGAATGTCGGTGTTTTTGAGTTTCACACCGGCAATGGTGGTGTCGTTCACAAAAATGATACGGTCGCCAGGCAGAATGCCCACACGCTCCGATGGACCGTTCACAATGGTTTGAATCACATAAAGCGTGTCTTGCTTCATGTTGTACTGTATGCCGATACCGGAAAATTCGCCCTGAAGTGGTTCTTCCAATTCCTTGGTTTCCTTAGCGGTGGTGAAAGCGGAGTGAGGGTCGAGTTTTTCGAGCATACCCACGATAGCGTCTTCCACGAGTTTCTTTTCATCCACGGAATCGACATAGAGCGCATTGATTGCATACTCTGCGTTGAGCAGTTTTTGCAAGTTGGCAGGCATTCGTTGGCCCACCATGCAAGTGATGGTCAACGCCGCAAATGCGAAACAGATAAGTCTTTTTTTCATATCTATACGGTTTTTATTGAGTGTAGATTGATTTGTATGCCTATGGTTTAAAAGTTTTCACTTTTTCCAGCATCTCGGTGCTGAGATGCTCAGGCATATAATCCTTTATTTCTTTGTCAAATTTTAGCAATTCTCTAACAATGGTGGAACTGATGTGGCTGGTGGCTGGTGAGGTGTAGAGCAGTACGGTTTCGATTCCCGACAGGCGCAAGTTTACCTCGGCGTTGCCTTTCTCGTATTCGAAATCGATGGTGTTTCTCACGCCACGGAGCAGACAGCAAGCGCCCACCTCTTTGGCGATATTCACCGTCAAGCCCTCGCTGCACACCACTTTCACTCGACTTTCGCCCTTGAACGTATCTTCAATGAGCCTTACACGCAAATCCACAGGCAGGAAGCCGTGCTTTCGGCTGTTGTGAACCACGGCAATCACCACCTCGTCGAAAATCGAGAGGGCGCGCATCACGATGGATTCGTGACCACGGGTGAAGGGGTCGAATGAGCCTTGAAAAAGGGCGATTCTCTTGTTTGCCATATCGCTATGCAGTGTTAGGTGATTAATGCAGTGTGATATCTTCCTCGTCTTCAATCACGAGGTTGTCGATGATAAATTCCTGACGCTCCATGGTGTTTTTGCCCATGTAGAACTCCAGCAATTTGTTTACAGTGTCTTCCTTGCGCAGATGCACGCGGTCGAGCCTCATCTCAGGACCGATAAAGTCGGCAAATTCCTCAGGGTCGATTTCACCAAGACCTTTGAATCGTGTGATTTCCGCCTTGTCGCCAAGTTTGTTGATGGCGGTGATGCGTTCCTCGTCGTTGTAGCAATAGTAAGTTTCGGGCTTCGTCTTTTTCGACTCCTTGCCGCCGCTCTTGCGTTTCGCCTCCTTCTTGTTGCGAATACGGAAAAGTGGCGTTTGAAGGATATAGAGGTGCCCGGTCTTTACCAGTTCGGGGCAGAATTGCAGGAAGTAGGTGAGCAACAAGAGGCGAATGTGCATACCATCGACATCCGCATCGGTAGCCACAATCACCTTGTTGTAGCGCAGTCCGTCGATGCCGTCCTCAATGTTGAGAGCTGCTTGCAGAAGTGCAAATTCCTCATTTTCCACCACCTTTTTCGCTGCCAGCCCGTAGGTGTTCAGTGGTTTACCACGAAGCGAGAACACGGCTTGTGTTTCCACATCGCGGATTTTGGTGATAGAACCACTTGCCGACAGACCCTCGGTGATGAAGATGGATGTTTCCTCACGGCGGTCGTTGTCTTTCGGTGCGCGTGTGTCGTTGAAGTGCACACGGCAGTCGCGCAGTTTACTGTTGTGGAGCGCCACTTTCTTGGCACGCTCACGAGCGGCTTTCGTGACGCCGGCAATGGCTTTACGCTCTTTCTCGCTTGCCAGAATCTTCTTCAACATGATTTCGGCGGTGGTGGCATCTTTGTGGAGATAGTCGTCAAGTTCCTTTTTCACGAAGTCGTTGATAAACTTGTAGATTGTAGGACCGTCTTTCCACATCACACTACTGCCGAGTTTGATTTTGGTTTGCGACTCAAACACAGGCTCCTCCACCTTAATGCTGATGGCGGCAACCATACCGTTGCGAATGTCGCTGTATTCGAAGTTTTTGCCGTAAAACTCCTTGATGGTGCGCGACACTGCCTCGCGGAACGCGGTTTGGTGCGTACCACCCTGTGTGGTGTGCTGGCTGTTGACAAACGAATAAAATTCCTCGCCCACCTGTGCCGCGTGCGTTACTACGATTTCGATGTCTTCGCCACGGAAGTGCATTATGGGGTAGAGAGGGTCGTTGGTCATGTTTTCCTTCAGCAAGTCGCTGAGGCCGTTGCGTGAATGGTAGCGTTTGCCGTTGAAAATCAGCGTGAGTCCGGTGTTCAAGAACGAATAGTTCTTAATCATCGCCTCGATGATATGGTTGCGGAACTCGTAGTTTTTGAAGATGGTGGCATCGGGGGTGAATTTCACGAATGTGCCGTTTTCCTCATTTGGGTCGGGCACGATGCCGCTCTCTTCCACCACAAGCCCCTGCTCATAGGTGACAGAGGCACTTTGACCGTCGCGTGTGGAGCGAATGTAGAAGTGACTTGAAAGTGCGTTCACAGCCTTGATACCCACACCGTTCAGACCCACAGAGCGTTTGTAGTTCTTTGAGTCGTACTTGCCGCCGGTGTTCATTTTGCTTGATGCGTCCTTCACTTGGTCGAGCGGAATGCCACGGCCATAGTCGCGGATAGTGACGCTGCCATCTTCCACATCAATGCTGATGATGGGTTGCTTGGCGAATCCGGTGTTGAATTCGTCGATACTGTTGTCCATCACCTCCTTGATGAGCACATAGATGCCATCGTCGCTTTGCGAGCCGTCGCCAAGTTTGCCGATATACATACCAGGGCGCAGACGGATATGCTCACGCGGGGTGAGGGTGACCAGTTTGTCGTAACCGCCATTGTCGCTGGGTTGTTGTGCGCTATCTTTCAATTCAAGTTCTTCAGCCATTATTGTTGGATTCTGATTTTAGAGAAGCCCACCCATTGTGGGCAATTAACCTACAAATTTACAAATTTTTCCGCACATTCGCAACTTTGTGCCCTGAACTGCCTTATTTAAAGCGAAGGAGGCAAGCCAAAAGCCTGCCTCCTTGTGATTTAGTGTCGGGATGGGTGGTGATGGGTGTTAGTATCGGCGAGCGTATTTGCGCGACACGTAGTAGTAGCCGTTGCCGTAAGCCACACGCCACCAGTCGCCGCTCACGCCCACGCATTTGAGGATGTCGCCCTTGTTGAGGTGTACTCGTTCGCCATAATAGCTCAGTGGCGCATAATTCTGCCCTGGGCCCACGCGCAGCAGCACTTTGTTGCCGGTGATGAGCACATTTTCAGGGATAGATGCGGTGGCTTGGTTCACTGGACGAGCGTAGGAACTGTGAATCCACAGCGTGCGACCGTGGAAACTCACTTCGTAGAAGCCGTTGGAATTGTAACCGGTCCATGAGAGCACTTGCCCCTTCGATGGATAGATTGGGGTGCCGTAACTGTCGGTGTAGATGGCGGCGTTTAAGGAAGGGTTGAGGCGAAGACGAACATGGTTGCCAGTGACTCTCACACTTGCTGCCCAAGCGCTTACGCACATAGTGAACGCCATCATCAATGCGATAAATAATGATCTACTTTTCATACTTCTTGGTTTTTTGTGGTTGGGTGTTTTATTTCTCTAATTTCTTTTCCCAGTCATACAGACCTTCGTTTTCTGCTTTGATAATCACCGGCATACCCACATAGGCGTATTTTTCCTTCAGGGTGATGATGTCGGTGTCGAGCAGGCGAATGCAGCCTTCGCTGGCGCGTCCGGGAACAGAACTCTCATTGTTGGTGCTGCCGTGAATGCCAATGCCGCTGTGGCCAGGGGTGACCAGGCGCAGGAACCAGTGTCCGTAGGCTTTGATGCTGCCTCTGCCGTCGCGGAAATCATGGTGCCAAGTGGATGCGTCTTGAATTTGGCTGATTCGGAAAGGCTTCCCCTTTGGCGATTCGGGCGTTTTCATGTCGCCACGCTTTTGCTTGTTTCCCTTGTTTTTGCTCAAGCAGGCAGGAAACTCCTTCACGAGCACGGTGTCGCCCTTTACCACATCGTAAACCCTGAGGTTCAGGTCCTTTTTAGAAATTACGATAAACGACGATTTGCTCGCCTTGCTCACCTTTTCGGTTTTCGCCTTTTGGCTGACTTTTTTGGCTTTTGCTTTGCTTTGTGCGGTGGCTGTGCCGATGCACGCTATCGCCACGAGGGCAATGAGTAATTTTTTCATTGATGCTATTGTTGGGTTGTTTACTTGTATTTCTTTGCGATGGCGTGAATGCTCTCGTACATCTTTCGGTCGGTGTCGGTGAGGGTGATGCCACGGCGTGCCATCACGCGCTCGGCAATGGTGAAAAATCCCTTGAGGTTCACTTCCTTGAAACCGGCATTGCTGCTGCCCTCCATGAACGAAGGCACGAAATTGCGAGGGAATCCGCTGCCGTGAATGTTCACGCCCACGCCAAGCACGGTGGCGGTGTTGATCATACAGTTCACGCCCGTTTTGCAATGGTCGCCCATAATCAGTCCCACAAACTGGCGGCCTGTGCGCTCAAATCGCTGCGACGAATAGTTCCAGAGTTTAATTTCGCCATAGTCGTTTTTGAGGTTCGACGCAGTGGTGCCGCCTCCGAGGTTGCACCATTCGCCTACCACGGCATCACCGATGAAGCCATCGTGCGCCTTGTTGCTGTAACCGATGAATACGGTGTTCTCCACCTCGCCACCCACTTTGCAGAATGGGCCGAGGGTGGTGCCTTCGTAGATTTTCGCACCGATTTTCACTTTCGCGTCGTGGCAAGCCGCAAACGGGCCACGAATGCAGGCGCACTCCATAATCTCCACATCTTTGCCGATGTAGATAGGGCCTTTTTTCGTGTTGAGGAAAGCGCCGTCGACGCTCGCACCCTCTTCAAGGAAAATTTGGCTGGCATCGCCAATCACAGTGGCGGTGTCGGGAATCGGTTGCGACTTGCGGCCTTGGGTGATGAGCGCGAAATCGTCGCAAATCGCCTTGCTGTTGAGTTCGAATATGTCGTAGAGTTTGTTGATTCTTGATGGTTGCTCGGCAGGAGCGTGGGTTTGGGTGAACTGTCGGTTGTCGAAGTCCTCTGGTTTGCCGTTGAACGCTATCACCTGTTCGCCATCGATAATCGCCTCGCCTTCGCCAAGCGCAAGCGCCTGTTTTGCCAAAGAGGGGGAGGGGAGCACATGGCCTGCAATCATGAGGTTGGTGCCTTCTGCCAGCAGCGGGAATTTCTCTTGCAGATATGAGGCGGTAAGCCACGAATATCGTGCTTCACCAAGCATGTTTTGCCATTTTTCGGCAATAGTGGTTACGCCTATTCTGATTTTAGCGATAGGGCGTGTGTGGGTGAGGGGCAGAAGTTGTCGCCTCGTTTCGTTGTCGTCGAATATGATGATATTTCGCATGTCGTTTTGATTCTATGTATCCCACAAAATTACATTATTTTAATTAAAAATCCAATTTTTGATGCCCATGCCATGAGAGTGACAAACCAAAAGCGAGTCCATCATCGCTGGTGGACTCGCCCGATAGGTGAATTTATGTTGTGTTATTCATTGGTCAATTCGGTGATTTCCTGAATGGCGCTGTCGATGTTTTTCATCGACTTCTTATGGTAGATGATGCCGCAAATGGTGCCAACTGCTGCACCTATGCAACCACCTATTATTGCTCCGATATTGAAGTCGCTGTCGTCGGCTGCCAGTTCGTACATGAACCAGCCAAACCACACCAGCAGAAATGGTGTCACGCCTATCAGCCATTTGTTGCAGAGGGCTTTATAACTCAGCATTTTCTTTTTAGTGGTCACGAGATTGCCGTTGATCACATCTTCGGGGTTGATGCCCCTTCGGCTGTAAACCGAAACGCCGATGCACACCAGAAGGTAGAGAATCGTGACGATGTTGAATGCCGTCGATGTCCCTGCTATTTGTAATATGAAATAGTTGATGGGTAAGCATATTGCTGCAATGATGGAGGAAATTTTGCCCTCGCGATTGATTTTCGACAGGCGTTCGCTCGTCACTTTTCGCATCAACTTTTCGTTGACTATTTCTTGCTCGTTGAGCTTCTGCTTGAGCAGGCACAGCTGGTTTCGCATCTCGTTCAGCTCCTGTATGTTGTTGTCGTTGATTTCGTTCATGATTGTGCAAATTTTAGTCTTTGGTCATCTGTTTGAGTTGCTCTTTGATGCGGAAAAGTCGCACCGACACTTGTTTTGAGGTGATGCCCACCACAGCCGCTATCTCGTCGTAGCTCATATTCTCCAGCCACAGCAGCACGATGGCGCGGTCGAAGTAGCGCAGTTTTGATATGCGCTCTTTGAGCATATTCACTTGTCGGGTGTTAGCATCGCTGTCCTCAAACAGGTTGATGTCCATGGTCAGCGGCACGGTCTTCATCTTCTTCTTGCGGTCGGCAGAGATGCAGGTGTTGAGCGTGATGCGCCAAATCCACGTTTTCATACTGCTGTTGCCCTTGAACGAGGGCAGGCCTTGCCACACCTTTACAAGTGTTTCCTGAAATAGGTCGTTCACCTCGTCGGGGTCGTTTGAGTACATGTAGCACACCGAATAGATGGTGCTTTTGTGCTCATCTACGATTTTCTTAAATTCTGATTCTAACGATTTCGTCATTGTTCGTTTTTGCGTCTTCAACGCTGGTTTGTTTGCACATTTGACGCAAATGTAATGTAAAAACTACATTATGGCTTCAAAATTCTTTATATTTTTTGTAATTTTGTATTCAGAATACTCAGTTTACACATTAATATATATGGAATTTATAAAACAGCATATTGAAGGCGTTTGGGTGATTCAACCCAAGCGATTTGGCGATGCCCGTGGCTACTTCTCCGAAACATTTAAATTGGAAGAATTTCGCAAGCATGTGGGCGATGTAGAGTTTGTTCAAGACAATGAGTCGTTTTCCACTTATGGCGTGCTTCGTGGACTACATTTCCAGAAAGGCGAGTTCAGCCAGGCGAAACTTGTGCGCGTGTCGCGCGGCAGGGTGCTCGACGTGGCGGTGGATTTGCGAGGCGGCAGTCCCACTTACGGCGAGCATGTGGCTGTGGAACTCACCGCGGAGAAGGGCAACCAACTCTTCATTCCACGTGGGTTTGCCCACGGTTTCGTGGTGCTCTCCGATGAGGCGCAATTTCAGTATAAAGTAGATAATGTGTATGCCCCACAAAGCGAGGCTACACTCAAGTTCGACGATCCGGCATTGGGCATCGACTGGCAAGTGCCCTTCGAAAAAGTGCTTTTAAGCGCAAAAGACAAGGAAGGAATGCTGCTTTCGGCTATTAAACCTTTTTAAATTCGGTTAAAATCCTTTAAAACCGCATAATCGGGGGCATTGTTTGCTCCCGATTTCTTGTTTTTGCGGAATGCCGTTTTGTGCAGCTCTGAGGGTAAAATGTGACTGTGAAAAAATATTGCAATTAATCGCTAAAACATTTGGTTATTAGCGAATTAATGCGTAACTTTGCATCGCTTTTGGGCTCATTGCGCCCTGTTGGTGCCTCTAACTATTTGGTTTAGTGGGTGTTAAATGTGTGCGATGTGTCGGTAAAGTTAAAACCAATTTATTGTAAAACTATATTTTAAAAAACAAGTAAAACAGAACTAAGATGCCTACAATTCAGCAATTAGTAAGAAAAGGCCGTACAACTCTGGAAGCTACCAGCAAGTCACCTGCATTGGATTCTTGCCCACAGCGTCGCGGTGTGTGCGTGCGTGTTTACACCACCACCCCTAAGAAGCCTAATTCGGCAATGCGTAAAGTTGCGCGTGTGAGATTGACCAATGGTAAAGAGGTGAACTCTTACATTCCAGGTGAAGGTCACAACCTTCAGGAACACTCTATCGTAATGGTTCGTGGCGGTCGTGTTAAAGACCTTCCAGGTGTTCGCTATCACATCGTGCGTGGTACACTCGATACCGCTGGTGTGGCTGGCCGCACACAACGTCGTTCTAAATACGGTGCAAAGCGTCCTAAAAAATAATCAGACGACCTAATTTCTTACAAAACAACAAACAAATTTTAAAACTTAGTTTTTGATTTTATTGGATTGATGATTTTTCATGGTTGAGTAAATGGCTATAGAGATGGCCGTTGAAGAACAAAGATGCAACAACCAAGCGGACAAAAACTACAACGTAATTTTTAACAATGAGAAAGGCTAAGCCAAAAAAAAGGATCATTCTTCCAGATCCTAAATTCGGTGATGTGAGCGTAACAAAGTTCGTAAATCACCTCATGTTTGATGGTAAGAAGAACACCTCTTACCGTATCTTCTACACAGCTCTCGACCTCGTAGGTCAGAAGATGGCTAAAGAAGAAAAGACACCTCTCGAAATTTGGAAAAACGCACTTGAAAAAGTTACTCCTCAAGTGGAAGTGAAGTCACGCCGTATCGGTGGTGCAACCTTCCAGGTGCCAACAGAAATCCGTGCCGACCGTAAGGAGTCAATATCAATGAAAAATCTTATCATTTTCGCACGCAAGCGTGGCGGCAAGACCATGGCCGACAAACTCGCTGCTGAAATCATGGATGCTTACAACGAGCAAGGCGGCGCATTCAAGCGTAAAGAAGATATGCACCGCATGGCAGAAGCTAACCGCGCATTCGCTCACTTTAGATTTTAATTGATATAACGTATAAAAGATGAAAGCAACAGACGCTAACCTGAAATTTACGCGTAATATCGGCATCATGGCTCATATCGATGCTGGTAAGACAACAACTTCTGAACGTATTCTTTACTACACCGGTTTGACTCACAAGATTGGTGAGGTGCACGATGGTGCGGCTACTATGGACTGGATGGAGCAGGAGCAAGAACGTGGTATCACTATCACCTCTGCCGCTACTACTGCATTCTGGAAATATAATGACCAAAAATATAAAATCAACTTGATCGACACCCCAGGACACGTTGACTTCACTGTGGAAGTGGAACGTTCACTCCGTGTGCTCGATGGTACCATTGCCACTTTCTGTGCAGTAGGTGGTGTGGAACCTCAGTCTGAAACCGTATGGCGTCAGGCCGACAAGTATAATGTTCCTCGTGTGGCTTATGTCAACAAGATGGACCGCTCAGGTGCCAACTTCCTTGAAGTGGCTCGCCAAATGAAGGAACTCCTCGGTGCAAATCCTTGCCCAATTCAACTCCCTATCGGTGCTGAAGACACTTTAATGGGTGCACACTACGTGCTGGAAGATATTCCAGAAAACATGCTCGAGGAATGTAAACAATATCGCGACAAGATGCTTGAGACTATCGCTGAATTCGACGAAGAATTGATGGTTAAGTATTTCGACGACCCTGACACTATCACTGAAGAAGAAATCAAACGCGCACTCCGTGCTGCTACTTTGAAGATGGAAATCGTGCCAATGCTTTGCGGTAGCTCATTCAAGAACAAGGGTGTTCAGCTCCTTCTTGATGCAGTTTGCGCATACTTGCCAAGCCCATCCGACACTGCGGAAGTGGTAGGTCACGCTTATGGCAATCCCGACAAGCAAGTTTCACGTAAGCCTCTCTTCGAAGAACCTATGTGTGCTCTTGCATTCAAGATTGCAACTGACCCATACGTTGGCCGTTTGGTATTCTTCCGTGTTTACTCAGGTCAAATTGATGCTGGTTCTTACGTGTTCAACTCTCGCTCTGGTAAGAAGGAACGTATTTCACGCCTCTTCCAAATGCACTCTAACAAGCAGAACCCTATGGAAACTATTGGCTGCGGTGATATCGGTGCAGGTGTTGGTTTCAAGGATATCCGCACAGGTGATACCCTCTGCGCAGAAGATGCACCAATCGTGCTCGAAGCTATGGACTTCCCAGATCCAGTGCTTGGTATCGCAGTTGAACCTAAGACTCAAAAAGACCTCGACCGTCTCGACCAAGGTTTGCAGAAGCTTGCTGAAGAAGACCCAACCTTCCAAGTTGAATCTAACGAAGAAACCGGCCAAACCATTATTCGTGGTATGGGTGAGCTTCACCTCGACATCATCATCGACCGTCTGCGTCGTGAATTCAAGGTTGAATGTAACCAAGGTCGTCCACAAGTTACCTACAAGGAAGCTATCACCAAGCCAGTTGAACTCCGTGAAGTGTTCAAGAAGCAATCTGGTGGTCGTGGTAAGTTCGCTGACATCATCTGCCGCGTAGAGCCAGTTGATGAAGGTTTCGAAGGCAACCTCCAATTCATCGACGAGGTGAAGGGTGGTGATATTCCAAAGGAATTCATCCCATCAATCCAAAAGGGTTTCCTCGCAGCAATGAAGAATGGTGTGCTCGCTGGCTATCCAGTAGAACAACTCAAGGTTACTGTGATTTCTGGTTCGTTCCACCCAGTTGACTCTGACCAACTTTCATTCGAACTCTGTGCACAACAGGCATTCAAGAAAGCTTGCGCTCAAGCTGGTCCAGTGCTCATGGAACCAATCATGAAGGTAGAAGTTGTTACTCCAGAAGAAAGCATGGGCGACGTGATTGGCGATATGAACAAGCGTCGTGGCCAAGTTGAAGGCATGGAAACCAGCCGCAGCGGTGCCCGCATCGTTAAGGCAACTGCTCCACTTGCTGAAATGTTCGGCTATGTAACAGCATTGCGTACAATCACTTCAGGTCGTGCTACCAGCACAATGTCCTTCTCTCACTACGCTCAGGTAAGCCACTCTATCGCAGAAAAGGTGCTTACTGAAGTTAAGGGTAACGTTAACTTGTTGAAATAATTTTATTCATAATACAATATGAACCAAAAAATCAGAATTAAATTAAAATCTTACGATCACAACTTGGTTGACAAGTCAGCTGAGAAGATTGTTAAGACTGTGAAGTCTACTGGTGCTGTGGTAAGCGGTCCTATTCCTCTGCCAACCCACAAGCGCATCTTCACTGTAAACCGTTCGACTTTCGTAAACAAAAAGTCACGTGAACAATTCCAACTCTCTGCTTACAAGCGTCTCATCGACATCTACAGCTCTACAGCTAAGACTGTTGACGCGCTCATGAAGCTTGAGTTGCCAAGCGGTGTTGAAGTAGAAATTAAAGTCTAGGAGTTAATCAACTCTCGTGTTAATCAAAACAAAGTGATTCTAAGTAAATTTTTTAAAAATTAAGAGAAATGCCAGGATTATTAGGAAAGAAAATCGGAATGACATCCGTATTCAGTGCCGACGGTAAGAACGTACCGTGCACTGTTATCGAAGTAGGTCCTTGTGTAGTTACTCAGGTGAAAACTGTTGAAAAAGACGGCTATGCTGCTATTCAGTTGGGCTATCAGGAAAAAACTGCTAAGCACACCAACAAGCCAGAGGCTGGTCACTTCAAGAAAGCCGGTGTTAACCCACAACGCCACTTGGCCGAGTTCAAAGATTTTGATGGTGAGTACAAACTTGGTGATACTATCACTGTAGATTTGTTCAGCGATGCCTCATTTGTCGATGTAATCGGTACTTCAAAAGGTAAAGGTTTCCAAGGTGTTGTAAAACGCCATGGTTTCGGTGGTGTAGGTCAGACTACTCACGGTCAGCACAACCGTCTTCGTGCTCCAGGTTCTATCGGTGCTTGTTCTTACCCTGCAAAGGTGTTCAAGGGCATGCGCATGGCTGGACACATGGGTGCAGAACGTGTAACTGTTCAAAATTTACAGATTATTAAGGTTATGCCTGAGAACAATGTACTCGTAGTTAAGGGTAGCGTTCCAGGTGCTAAAGGTTCAATTTTATCAATCGTTAAGTAATGGAACTCGCAGTATATAACATCAAAGGAGAAGACACCGGGAAGAAGGTAACACTCAACGACGAAGTTTTCGCTCTCGCCGAACCAAACGAGCACGCCGTATATCTCGATGTTAAGCAAT
Organism: Bacteroidales bacterium; assembly: GCA_004557565.1. GTDB lineage: Bacteria > Bacteroidota > Bacteroidia > Bacteroidales > Muribaculaceae > Sodaliphilus. Next base: position 24,160 of record SFGS01000034.1, read on the forward strand.
ACCTCGCTAACCAGCGCCAAGGTACACATAAAGCTAAGGAAAGAAGTGAAGTTTCAGGTTCTACCAAAAAGCTCGGTCGCCAAAAAGGTGGTGGCGGTGCTCGCCGTGGTGATATCAACTCACCAGTGTTGGTAGGTGGTGGTCGCGTGTTCGGTCCACGTCCTCGTAACTACAGCTTTAAGTTGAACAAGAAAGTTAAGGCTCTCGCTCGCCGTTCCGCTCTCACCTTCAAGGCTCAGGGTGGTCAGATTGTGGTAGTGGAAGACTTTAACTTTGAGGCTCCAAAAACTAAAGAATTCGTAAACTTTGCTAAAAATATTAAAGTTTACGGTGAAAAGACTGTTCTCGTTTTGCCATCTCAAAATAAGAACGTATATTTGTCCGCTCGAAATATTGAGAAGACTTTTGTAATTACTGCTGCTGAGCTGAACACCTATCGCATTCTTGACAACAAGAAGCTGGTGGTCACCGAAAGCAGTGTGGCTGTATTAAACAACTTTTAATTTAAGGAGGTAACAGATAATGAACTTAATGATCATCCCAATCGTAACTGAAAAGGCCAACGCCATCAGTGAAAAGACCAATCGTTTTTCATTCAAAGTTTCTCCAGATGCCAACAAATACCAAATTAAAGACGCCGTAGAAAAGCTCTACGACGTTAAGGTTGTGGGTGTCAGCACAATGAATTACGAAGGCAAAAAGAAAATGCGCTATACAAAGCGTGGAATTCAACGCGGTAAGGTGGCAGCTTTCAAGAAGGCTGTTGTAACTCTTGCCGAAGGACAAACCATTGATTTCTATAGTAATATTTAATAAAACAAATGGCAGTAAGAAAATTGAAGCCCACAACACCGGGGCAAAGACACAAAATTATTGGTGTATTTGATAACATCACTGCACGTACACCAGAAAAGTCTCTTACAGTCGGCAAAGGCGCCACAGGTGGTCGCAATAATGAGGGTCACCTCACTATGCGCTACCTTGGTGGTGGCCACAAGCGCAGATTCCGCTTTATCGACTTCAAGAGAAATAAAGACGGTGTACCAGCACGTGTAAAGTCAATCGAATACGATCCAAACCGTTCGGCTCGTATCGCTCTTCTTTACTACGTTGATGGTTCTAAGGCTTATATCATTTGCCCTAACGGATTGCAAGTGGGTCAGATGGTAGAAAGCGGTGAGAACGTAGCCCCAGAAGTGGGAAACGCGCTTCCACTTAGTCACATTCCTGTTGGTACTTTAATTCACAACATTGAATTGCGTCCTGGTCAAGGTGCAGCGATTGCTCGTAGTGCAGGTACCTTCGCACAGCTCACTTCTCGCGAAGGCAATTACGCAATTATCAAATTACCTTCGGGCGAAACACGTAAGATCCTTGCTACTTGCAAGGCTACTATCGGTGTAGTAGGCAACTCTGACCACGCTCTTGAGCAGTCTGGTAAGGCTGGTCGCTCACGCTGGTTGGGTCGTCGTCCTCACAACCGTGGTGTTGTTATGAACCCTGTTGATCACCCAATGGGTGGTGGTGAAGGCCGTCAATCAGGTGGTCACCCACGTTCTCGCAACGGTCTTTACGCTAAGGGCTTGAAGACACGTGCTCCGAAGAAGCAATCTTCAAAGTACATTATTGAAAGAAGAAAGAAGTAATTTGATTAAAAGTTAAACTATGAGTCGTTCATTAAAAAAAGGACCTTACATTAGTGTTAAGCTCGAAAAGAAGGTTGACGCTATGAATGAAAGCGGCAAGAAAAACGTGATTAAAACTTGGTCACGCGCTTCTATGATTGCTCCTGAATTCGTAGGCCACACTTTCGCCGTACACAATGGTAATAAGTTCATCCCTGTCTATGTCACTGAAAACATGGTAGGTCACAAGCTTGGCGAATTTGCTCCAACTCGTACTTTCCGTGGCCACAGCGGCAACAACAAGCGATAATAGACCCGGGAACCAATTCATTTAGAAAAAACAAGAATTAAATACAATGGGTAAAAGAAAAAGATTATCAGCAGATAAAATTAAGGAAGCCAAGCGCGACCTTGCTTTCGCCAAGCTGAAAAATGTGCCAAGCTCACCACGCAAGATGCGTTTGGTGGCTGACATGGTGCGTGGCGTGGAAGTTTTCAAGGCTCTCGGTCTCCTTCATTTCTCAAATAAGCAAGCTGCAGCAGACGTTGAGAAGCTTCTCAAGTCGGCCATTTCTAACTGGGAACAGAAGAATGACAAGAAAGCTGATAGCGGTGAGCTCTACATCAAGACCATCACAGTTGACTGTGCTCCTATGTTGAAGCGCCTCCGTCCAGCTCCTCAAGGCCGTGGCTACCGCATTCGCAAGCGTAGCAACCACATCACCTTGACAGTAGATACAATTAACAATGACAAAAAAGACGCATAAAGAATTATGGGACAGAAAGTAAATCCAATTAGCAATCGTTTAGGTATCATCCGCGGCTGGGACTCAAATTGGTTTGGTGGCAGCAACTATGGTGATACATTGGTTGAGGATAGCAAAATCCGCAAGTATCTTAACGTGCGTCTGGCTAAGGCAAGCGTATCTCGCATTGTCATCGAACGTACCCTCAAGCTGGTTACTATCACTATCTGCACTTCTCGCCCCGGTATCATCATCGGTAAGGGTGGTCAGGACGTTGACAAGCTGAAAGAGGAATTGAAGAAGCTCACCGACAAGGACGTGCAAATCAACATCTATGAAGTGAAGCGTCCAGAACTCGATGCGCATATCGTTGCGAACAACATCGCACACCAAATCGAAGGCAAGGTGGCTTACCGCCGTGCTGTGAAGATGGCTGTGGCTTCTACTATGCGTCTTGGTGCTGAAGGTATCAAGGTGCTTGTAAGCGGACGTTTGAACGGTGCTGAAATGGCTCGCGCTGAAATGTTCAAGGAAGGCCGTACTCCACTCCACACTCTCCGTGCCGACATCGACTACGCTCTCGTTCCAGCCCTCACTAAGGTTGGTTTGATTGGTGTAAAGGTTTGGATCTGCCGTGGCGAAGTTTACGGCAAGAAGGATCTCGCTCCTAACTTCACCAACAATGGCAACGAACGCCGTGGTGGCAATGGTGGCCGTCGTGGTGGTTTCCGCAACAAAAAGAACAATCGTTAAACTTGATTTTATCAACTGAACAACAATGTTACAACAACCAAAAAGATTAAGATACAGAAGACCATCAGATGGTGGTACACGCAAATACTCTAAGCGTGGTACTCAGCTCAACTTCGGCTCTTTCGGTATTAAGGCACTTGACTCAAAGTGGATTACCGCTCGCCAAATTGAAGCTGCTCGTGTGGCTGTTACTCGCTACATGCAACGTCAAGGTCAGATTTGGGTTCGCATTTTCCCTGACAAACCTTACACCCGCAAGCCAGCCGACGTGCGTATGGGTAAAGGTAAGGGTGATGTGGCCGGCTATGTTGCTCCTGTATTCCCAGGACGTATCCTTATTGAAGTAGAAGGCGTAAGCTATGATATTGCCAAGGAAGCACTTCGCTTGGCAGCTCAAAAGCTCCCTATTCCAACTAAGTTTGTGGTTCGCCGCGATTATGATCCAACTCAAACAGTGTAATTTGATTGCAAGACATGAAAAAGGAAGATTACAAAGAATTGAACGATAAAGAACTCCTCGAACGTTTGGATGCAGCTGAGAAAGAGTATGTTCAAACAAAGATTCAGCATTCTATTTCTCCCCTCGACAATCCTGCAAAGATCACTGTCGACAGAAGAAATATCGCGCGTATGAAAACAGAAGTTCGCGCTCGCGAATTAAAAATTAACAAATAATCCCAAACTGAAATGGAAAAAAGAAATTTAAGAAAAGAAAGAATTGGGGTTGTTTCCAGCAACAAGGGTGACAAGACTATCACTGTGGACATCAAATGGAAGGAAAAACACCCAATCTATGGTAAGTTCGTTAACAAAACGAAGAAATACCACGCTCACGATGAAAAGAATGAGTGCCAAATTGGCGATAAGGTGCGTTTGATGGAAACTCGCCCTTTGAGCAAAACAAAGAGATGGAGATTAGTTGAAATCATCGAAAAAGCTAAGTAATTTAAATTATGATTCAGACAGAAAGTAGATTATCAGTAGCCGACAACAGTGGTGCTCGTGAAGTGCTCTGCATTCGTGTGCTTGGTGGTACTGGTCGCCGTTACGCTTCAGTGGGCGACACCATCGTAGTCACTGTTAAGAGTGCTATTCCATCATCAGATGTAAAGAAAGGCACTGTATCACGTGCAGTAGTTGTGCGCACAAGCAAGGAAATCCGTCGTCAAGATGGTTCTTACATTCGCTTCGACGACAACGCATGTGTGTTGATCAATAATTCAGGTGAGCTCCGTGGTACTCGTATCTTCGGCCCAGTGGCACGCGAATTGCGCGCTACCAACATGAAGATCGTTTCACTCGCTCCCGAAGTTCTTTAATAATTATCACAGTTTTTAATATTAAATGGCTAAGTTACACATAAAGAAAGGCGATACAGTTAGCGTTCTCGCCGGCGACGACAAGGGTAAAACTGGTCGTGTCCTGAGCATCAAAGCTAAGGAAAACCGTGCAATCGTTGAAGGTATCAATATGGTATCAAAGAGTACCAAGCCAAGTGCAAAGCATCCTCAGGGAGGCATTATTAAGATGGAAGCCCCAATCCACTTGTCAAACCTCAACGTGGTAGATCCTAAGACTGGTAAGGCAACTCGTGTTGGTTTCAAGAAAGTAGAGGGCAAAACAGTACGTTATTCTAAAAAATCAGGAGAGGAAATTAAGTAATGGCTACAACCCTTAAGAAACAATATGACGAAAAAATTGCTCCAGCATTGATGAAGCAATTTAACTATAGCAGCCCAATGCAGATTCCAAAGCTCGTGAAGATTGTTCTTAACGAAGGTTTGGGCGATGCTACTCAGGACAAGAAGGTTATCGAGACTGCTATCACTGAGTTGACCACTATCACCGGTCAAAAGGCTGTGCAGACTCTTTCAAAGAAGGACATCTCTAACTTCCGCGTTCGTAAGAAGATGCCTATCGGTGCTCGCGTGACTTTGCGTCGTGACCGCATGTATGAATTCATGGAACGCTTCATCCGCATCGCGCTCCCACGTATCCGCGACTTCAAGGGTATCGCTGGTAAGCTCGACGGCCGTGGTAACTACACCGTAGGTATCACTGAGCAAATCATCTTCCCTGAAATCAACATCGACAACGTGAGCAAGATGCAAGGTATGAACATTACCTTCGTGACCACCGCTAAAACCGATGAAGAGGGTTATGCTCTTTTGAAAGAATTCGGTCTTCCTTTTAATAACGCTAAATAATTATTTCATATAAGTATGGCAAAAGAATCAATGAAAGCCCGTCAGGCTAAGAGAGAACGCCTCGTTGCCAAGTATGCTGCAAAGCGTGCTGCACTTAAGGCAGCTGGCGATTACGAAGCTCTCCAGAAGCTGCCACACAACGCTTCACCCGTACGTCTCCACAACATCTGCAAGATGAGTGGTCGTCCAAAGGGCTATATGCGTCAGTTCGGTATCTCTCGTATCGACTTCCGTGAAATGGCTTCTGCTGGCTTGATTCCAGGCGTTAAGAAAGCAAGCTGGTAATCACTTAAAACCGCAATAAACAAAAAATTAGTATTAAATATTGTTCGGGAATTTATCCGAATCAATTTAAAACATTTTTTAAAATGACTGATCCAATAGCAGATTATTTAACCAGATTGAGGAATGCGATCAAGGCACAACACCGTGTCGTTGAAATCCCTTCTTCAAAGTTGAAAAAAGAGATCACTAAGATTCTCTTCAATCAGGGTTACATCCTCAACTACAAATTCGTGGAAACTGAGGATTCACCTATCGGTACTATCAAAATTGCGCTCAAGTACGACGCTGTCGATCACGTGAACGCTATTAAGTGCCTCACTCGCGTGTCACGTCCAGGTTTGCGTCAGTACACTGGCTACAAAGACATGCCAAGAGTTTTGAACGGTTTAGGCATCGCCATTCTCTCTACTTCTAAGGGTGTAATGACCAACAAGGAAGCTAAAGAGCAAAAGATTGGTGGTGAAGTATTGTGTTACGTTTATTAATGTTATAGGAGGTATTAAATTATGTCAAGAATAGGAAAATTGCCAATTCAGTTACCTGCCGGCGTAACAGTAGATTTGAAAGACAACGTTTGCACAGTTAAGGGCCCTAAGGGCGAGCTTACCCAAACCATCAACCCATTGATCGGCGTAGCCGTTGAAGATGGCGTGGTTACAGTTAGCCGTCCAGATGATTCAAAGGAATCACGTGCTCAACACGGTCTGTATCGTGCACTCATTCATAACATGGTAGTTGGCGTAAGCACCGGCTTCAAGAAAGAGCTTGAGATTGTCGGTGTCGGTTACAAGGCCGAGTCCAAGGGTCAAGTTCTTCAACTCACTCTCGGTTTCTCTCACGCAATTTATTTGCAACTCCCTGCAGAAGTTAAGGTAGAAGCAAAGAGTGAACGTAATAAGAACCCTCTTATCACTCTCGAATCTGCCGACAAGCAGCTTCTTGGTCAGATTTGCGCAAAGATTCGTTCATTCCGCAAGCCTGAACCTTACAAGGGCAAGGGTATTAAGTTCGTTGGCGAAGTTATTCGTCGCAAGTCTGGTAAAACGGCAGCCGCCAAATAATAATTGATTACAGTTATGATATCTAAAATTCAAAGAAGAAATAAAATCAAAGCACGTATTCGTGGTAAAATCAGCGGCACCGCTGCACGTCCACGTTTGTGTGTGTTCCGTAGCAACAAGCAGATTTACGCTCAAGTGATCGACGACGTTGCTGCTAATACAGTTGTTTCTGCTTCTTCAAAGGGAATCACTGAAGGAACTAAATCTGAAATCGCTGCCAAGGTTGGTGAAGCTGTGGCTAAGAAGGCCATTGAAAAAGGTATTGAAACAGTAGTTTTCGACCGTAACGGTTTCCTCTTCCATGGTAGAATCAAATCACTGGCCGACGGCGCTCGCAAAGGCGGACTTAAATTTTAAAAAACATGGTAAAGAAAAATAATCGAGTTAAAGTAACTAGCGATATTGAGTTGAAAGATCGCCTCGTGGCCATCAACCGTACCACCAAGGTTACCAAGGGTGGTCGTACTTTCACTTTCGCTGCTATCGTTGTAGTAGGTGATGGCAATGGCGTGATTGGTTATGGTCTCGGTAAGGCTAATGAAGTTACCACTGCTATTGCTAAGGGCGTGGAAGTGGCTAAGAAAAACCTCATCAAGGTTCCTGTACACAAGGGCACAATTCCTCACGAACAAGTTGCAAAGTTCGGTGGCAGCCGCATTATCATGAAGCCAGCTACTCCTGGTACCGGTGTTAAGGCCGGTGGTGCGATGCGTGCAGTGCTTGAAAGCATCGGTATCACTGATGTGATTTGTAAGTCTAAGGGTTCGTCTAACCCTCACAACCTTGTGAAGGCTACAATCGCTGCTCTTAGCGAAATGCGTTCACCAATGGAAATCGCTCACTATCGTGGCGTAACTTTGGACAAAGTGTTTAACGGTTAATTCTTAGGTACATCGATATGGCTAAAATTTTGATTAAGCAAGTGAAGAGCAGAATCAATCGTCCTGCTCGTCAAAAAAAGACCCTCGATGCACTGGGTCTTAAAAAATTGAATCAAGTCGTTGAGAAGGAAGCTACTCCTCAAGTCTTGGGTATGGTTAACACTGTTCGTCATTTGGTAGAAGTTACGAACGCTTAAAACATTAATAGCAATTATGGAATTAAGTAATTTACAACCCGCTGTAGGTTCAAATAAGAAAAAACGTCGTATTGGCCGCGGTCCTGGTTCAGGCAAGGGTGGTACTTCTACCCGTGGTCACAAGGGCGCTAAGTCACGTTCAGGTTATTCACAAAAGGTTGGTTTCGAAGGTGGTCAGATGCCACTCCAACGCCGTGTTCCTAAATTCGGTTTCAAGAACATCAACCGTGTTGAATACAAGGCAGTAAATGTTTCTACTCTTGAAGAACTTGCAAACGCAAAGAATCTTGAAAAGATTACAGTAGCCGACCTCATGGCAGCTGGTCTTGTTCGCAAGAACCAACTCGTGAAAGTGCTCGCTAACGGTACTCTCACCAAGAAACTCGATGTAGAAGCAAATGCTTTCTCAAAGAAGGCTGAAGAAGTAATCGCTGCAGCCGGAGGTACAACTGCAAAAGTATAAAACTGATGAAACTCATTCAAACATTAAAAAACATCTGGAAGATTGAAGAGCTTAGAAAGCGCATTACAATCACATTCCTTTTCGTGCTTGTGTATCGATTTGGATGTCATGTTGTGCTTCCTGGTCTCGACCCTACTGCGCTTCAAAGAATGCGTGAGTTCACTCAACAGAGTGGTCTGATGCAGCTTATCGATATGTTCAGTGGTGGTGCATTCTCCCAGGCGTCTGTTTTTGCCTTGGGTATTATGCCCTACATCACCGCGTCAATTGTGATTCAATTGCTTGGCATGGTATTGCCAAGTTTCCAAAAGATGCAGCGTGAAGGCGAAAGCGGCAGAATGAAGCTTAACCAATACACACGTTATCTTACCGTGTTTATTCTTGCGGTGCAAGCTCCAGCATATCTGCTCAACCTCAACCACCAAGTGAATGGTATTCTCGCATTCGGCTTGTTCGACATCATTTATCTCACCATTGTGCTTACTGCTGGCTCAATGTTCATCATGTGGCTCGGTGAGAAGATCACTGATAAGGGTATTGGTAATGGTATTTCAATGATCATCCTCGTTGGTATCATCGCTCGTTTCCCATCTGCTTTCGCAGAAGAGTTTACCAGCCGCTTAACCACTGCTCAAGGTGGTCTTGTGATGTTCTTGGTTGAAATTATCCTTTTATTCGCTGTTACTGCTGGTGCAGTGATGCTCACCCAAGGTACTCGCAAGGTGCCCGTGCAATATGCAAAGCGCATCATTGGTAACCGTCAGTACGGTGGAGCACGTCAGTACATTCCATTGAAAGTTAATGCCGCTAATGTGATGCCTATCATCTTCGCTCAGGCTTTGATGTTTATTCCTATCACACTTGCAGGCTTCAGCACCAGCCAGAACGAAGACGGCTTCATGGCTTCATTCGCTCGCACTTTCAGTGATATGAATGGTTTCTGGTACAACCTTGTATATTTCTTGATGATTGTCGCATTCACATACTTCTATACTGCAATCACAGTTCGCCCAACTCAGATGGCGGAAGATATGAAGAAGAACAGCGGCTTCATTCCAGGTATCAAGCCTGGCAAGAAGACTGCTGAATACATCGACTCAATTATGTCACGCATCACCCTCCCAGGTTCTATCTTCTTGGGTATCGTGGCAATCATGCCAGCATTTGCTCGCTTGTTCGGTGTAAACCAGAATTTCGCTCAGTTCTTCGGTGGCACTTCATTGCTCATTACAGTAGGTGTTGTACTCGATACATTACAACAAGTTGAGACTCACTTGATGATGCACCATTACGACGGCTTGATGAAGTCGGGCAAAGTCAAGGGACGCACTCAAGGTTAAATCGACGGATAGTTTAGTCAGATATTAAAGATGATTTATCTTAAAACTGATGAAGAAATAGAGCTTCTGCGCGAAGCTAATCTCGTGGTGGCACGCACACTTGGCGAAATGGCCAAGTGGGTGGCCCCGGGGATTACCACTCGCAAGCTCGACCAAATAGCCGAGGAATATATTCGCTCACAAGGCTGTGTTCCGGGTTTCCTTGGTCTGTATGGATATCCTGCTACGCTCTGCATTTCGGTCAACGAAATTGTGGTTCATGGCATTCCTTCAACCTACGCACTTCAGGAAGGCGACATCGTGTCGATCGACTGTGGTGCCGTGACCAAAGAGGGTTTCAATGGCGATTCCACTTACACATTCTGTGTAGGCGAGGTTGCAGAAGATGTGAAAGCACTTTTGCGTACCACTAAAGAGTCGCTCTACGAGGGTATCAAGGCTGCAGTTCCTGGAAATCGCATCGGCGACATCGGTCACACCATTCAAGACTACTGCGAAAAGCGTGGTTACAGCGTGGTGAGAGAGATGTGTGGTCATGGCGTGGGACGTAAGCTCCACGAAGACCCTGAAGTTCCAAACTTTGGACGCCGTGGCACTGGTCCACTCATTAAAAATGGTATGTGCATTGCTATAGAGCCAATGATTAATCAGGGAAGCAAGAACATAGTTATTGAAAGAGATGGCTGGACCACCCGCACTAAAGACAGGAAGCCTTCTGCTCATTATGAGCACTCAATCGCTATTCATAATGGCAAGCCCGACATCTTGTCGTCGTTTGATTATGTCAAGGAGGTGCTTGGCGAACGCTTTATTTAATTCATCAATATACTAATTTAAATTACAATATGGCCAAACAGACCGCTATTGAAATCGATGGAACAATCGTAGAGGCATTGTCGAATGCAATGTTCCGCGTTGAATTGGAAAACGGACACCAAATCACTGCCCACATTTCCGGTAAGATGCGTATGCACTACATCAAAATCCTCCCTGGCGATAAAGTGAAAGTAGAAATGTCGCCATACGATCTTTCCAAAGGTAGAATTTCTTTTAGATACAAATAAAAAACAATTACTATAATGAAAGTAAGAGCCTCAATTAAAAAACGCACCCCTGACTGCAAAATCGTTCGTCGCAAGGGTCGTCTTTACGTGATTAATAAGAAAAATCCTAAGATGAAGATGCGTCAAGGATAATTTTTAGTAAATTTGCAAAAAATAAAATAATTATATGGCAGTACGTATAGTCGGAGTTGATCTCCCTCAAAACAAAAGAGGCGTAATTGCGCTCACCTATATTTATGGTATCGGTCGTAGCGCTGCCGCCACAATCCTTGGTAAGGCTGGTGTTAGCGAAGACACTAAGGTTAAGGATTGGACTGATGATGAAGCAGCAAAGGTGCGTGAAGTCATCACTGAAAACTACAAGGTAGAAGGTGACCTTCGTAGCGAAATCCAAATGAACATCAAGCGTCTGATGGATATCGGTTGCTACCGTGGTATCCGTCACCGTAACGGTCTTCCTGTTCGTGGTCAAAGCACCAAGAACAATGCCCGTACACGTAAGGGACGTAAGAAAACAGTTGCAAACAAGAAGAAAGCTACTAAATAATTTTAAAGTATGGCAAAAAAGACAGTCGCAGCTAAGAAGAGAGTTGTTAAAGTTGACGGTGTTGGTCAACTTCACGTTCATTCTTCTTTCAACAACATCATTGTGTGTCTCGCAAACAGCGAGGGACAAGTTATTTCATGGTCTTCTGCCGGTAAGATGGGTTTCCGTGGTTCTAAGAAGAACACTCCTTACGCAGCCCAAATGGCCGCTCAAGATTGTGCAAAGGTTGCTTACGACCTCGGTCTTCGCAAGGTGAAGGCTTATGTTAAGGGTCCAGGCAATGGTCGTGAATCCGCTATCCGCACCATCCACGGTGCAGGCATTGCAGTAACTGAGATTATCGACGTTACTCCACTTCCACACAACGGATGCCGTCCTCCTAAGAGAAGAAGAGTTTAATGAATCAAATTTAGTTTAAGCTCTTAAATTATTTCATTTATTTTTTCGCGAATCTCTGTCAGTGAATAGATTGCATTTTATTTAACAACCTCTCTGCAATCGCGGCTGCACTGAAGCGATTCATAAACAAACTTTAATTATTTAAAAAATGGCTAGATATACCGGTCCAAAATCTAAAATTGCCCGCAAATTGGGCGAAGCAATCTTCGGTGAAGATAAAGTTCTTGCACGTAAGAACTACGCTCCGGGCCAGCACGGCGCCAACAGAAGAAGAAAACTCTCTGAGTATGGTACTCAGCTTCGCGAAAAACAAAAGGCTAAATACACCTACGGTGTGCTCGAACGTCAGTTCCGCAACCTTTTCAAGAAAGCTTCTTCTAACAAGGGTGTAACTGGTGAGGTTCTTCTTCAATTACTCGAGTCTCGTCTCGACAACGTTGTTTACCGTCTTGGTATCGCTCCTACTCGTGCAGCTGCACGTCAGTTGGTGCTCCACCGTCACATCACTGTTGATGGTCAAGTAGTAAATATCGCTTCTTATCATGTAACTCCTGGTGAAGTGGTTGCCGTTCGCGAGAAATCTAAATCACTTGAAGTTATCCAAGACAGTCTTGCTGGTTTCAACCACAGCAAGTATCCTTGGATTGAATGGGACGAAAATCTCAAGGGTGGTAAGATGATCACACTTCCACAACGTGAAGATATCCCAGAAAACATCAAGGAACAGTTAATCGTTGAATTGTATTCTAAACAGTAAAATTTAACATCCATGGCTATTTTAGCATTTCAGAAACCAGACAAAGTATTGATGCTGGAAGCCGACAACACATTCGGCAAATTCGAATTCCGTCCATTGGAACCGGGTTATGGTGTTACTATCGGCAATGCTTTGCGTCGTATCTTGCTCTCATCTCTTGAGGGCTATGCGATCTGCAACATTCGCATTGATGGTGTGAAACACGAATTCGCTACAATCCCTGGCGTAAAGGAAGACGTGACCAACGTAATCCTCAACCTTAAAATGGTGCGCCTCAAGAGAGTGGTAGAAGACACCGAATTTGAGAAGGCTACCATCAAGGTTTCGGGCCAGGATGTGTTTAAAGCTGGTGACATCGGTAAGGTTCTTAATGGCTTCGAGGTTCTGAACCCAGAGCTCGTGATTTGCCACATGGATCCAAGCACAAGTTTCCAGATTGATCTTAATATTAATAAGGGCCGTGGTTATGTGTCGGCTGATGAAAATCGCAATGCTAACGACACTATCGATACTATCGCTATCGACTCGATCTACACCCCTATCATCAATGTTAAGTACACTGTTGACAACTACCGTGTCGAGCAGAAAACCGACTACGAGAAACTGACACTCGAAATTACTACCGATGGCTCTATTCAGCCTAAGGATGCGCTCAAGGAAGCTGCTAAGATTCTTATTCAACACTTCATGCTCTTCTCTGACGAGAAAATTGCTCTTGATGCAACTGAAAATGAAGGTAACGAAGAATTTGATGAAGAAGTTCTCCACATGCGACAACTTCTTAAGACCAAGCTCGTGGACATGGACCTCAGCGTTCGTGCTCTCAACTGCTTGAAGTCGGCTGAAGTTGAAACACTTTCTGAGCTTGTAGTCTTCAACAAGACCGACTTGCTCAAATTCCGTAATTTCGGTAAAAAGTCCTTGTTAGAACTTGAAGATCTCCTGGCTAACCTGGGTCTTTCCTTTGGCATGGACATTTCTAAGTACAAATTAGATAAAGAGTAATAAACGATGAGACATAATAAGAAATTTAATCACTTAGGTCGCACGAAAAGCCATCGTCAAGCCCTTTTGGCTAACATGACTATTTCTTTGATTCTTCACAAGAGAATCTTCACCACCTTGGCTAAGGCTAAAGCACTTCGCATTTATGCTGAGCCTATCATCAACAGAGCGAAAAAAGACGATACTGCATCTCGCCGCGTTGTGTTCAGCTATCTCCAGAACAAGGAAGCAGTTACTGAACTGTTCACCAACATTTCTCAAAAGATTGCTGACCGTCCAGGTGGCTACACCCGCATTTTGAAACTTGGCAACCGTCTTGGTGATAACGCTAAGACTTGCTTCATTGAACTCGTTGACTACAACGAAGCAATGCTCGCTGACAAGAAGAAAGCCGTTAAGAAGACTACCCGTCGTGGTGGTAAGAAGCCTGCTCCTAAGGCTGAAGCTGCTCCTGCTACTGAAGCTCCTGCTACTGAAGCTGCTGCTGAGTAATTCTTTGATTTTCATTGAGAGGCACGCCTCTCACTATGATAAATCCAACATGCGTCCGTTCATCTTTATTGATGAGCGGACGTTTTTTATTTTGTTAAGTCTGAACTTTCTATTATCTTTGTAAAAATCATGGACTAAAACCCAACACAGGGTTAAAACTTTCTATTTACTTTTTAACTTCAAATGATAAAGAATTTCGTATTATCAACTTTCGTGGTGCTGCTTACTGCGCTTTACCCATTCGGTGCCTTTGCGAGCCAGCCACAAAATAAGATTTGTCTTGCATATTGCACTTATTATGGCGATAAGTTGCCCGATCCCGATATTGTTACGCATATTAATTATGCCTTTGCGGAACTGTATGTGGTGGATAGCGTGTATAAAACCTTCAAGTTGCAGGGCAATGAATCTCGCTTTCGCCAAGTGATGGCATTAAAGAAACAAAATCCTAATTTAAAGATTTGCCTCGCTTTCACCCATACGGTGAGCAATAGCGACAATCGCCAAGGTGGCGGATTCTCAAAAATGTCGGCTTCGCCAGAGATGCGTAAGCAGTTTGCCGCCGATTGTCTTGCCTTTTGCAAAAAATGGAACCTCGATGGCATAGATATTGACTGGGAATTTCCAGGTTTGTCGTGGAGTGGTCATGCTTCCGACCCTAAAACCGACACGAAAAACTACACCCTGTTGATGAAAGACCTTCGTGAGGCACTCGGTAACGACTATATTCTCAGTTTCGCAGGTTATGTGATGGATATGCAAAGCACCGATAGTGGAAAGAAATATGTGGATATTCAGGCAGTGGTGCCGTATGTGGATTATATCAACATTATGACCTACGACATGGACGCGGCTCCACATTTCCAGTCTGCCATTATTTCCTCCACATCGTATTACGACTGTATGTCGGCTATTCGCTCTTATGCCAAGTTGGGCGTGCCGTTTGAGAAAATGCTTTTGGGTATTCCTTTCTATCTTCGCCATAGCCACGACGGTCTCACTACTGCGGTTGATTACAAGCAAATTGTGAAACTCAAATCCAATCCAAATTTCGAGTTCGACTTGTGGGACGAGGAAGCCCGCACTCCTTACGCAAAATATAAGGGAAAATTTTATGGCTCTTACGACAATCCACGAAGCATAGCCGTGAAAGGGGAGTGGATTCATAGCCTTGGACTGGGCGGTTTGCTCTATTGGGAAAACTCAGAAGATGATGCCGACATGACTTTGGCAAAGGCCTGTTGGAAAGCAATAACTAAAAATTACGACGAATAATGAAGCGTTTAATCCTTTTTTTATCATTTTGTGTGGCTTTTCTTTCCATGTTTGCAGATTCATGGGTAAGAATTAATCAATTAGGCTACATTCCTAAAACCTCGAAGGTGGCAGTTTATTTAAGCGAAGAAGCCACCGAAGTGTCATCGTTTCAGCTGGTAGATGTGTTTACCGGCAAAGTGGTTTACTCCTCTAAGGCAGTGAAGCCGATGGGTGCTTTGGGTGGTATGAAAGCCACTTATCGCTTGAATTTCTCCGATTTCACTCGTCAAGGCACTTACAGAATAGTGGTTAACGGCTGTGAATCGTCCATTTTCCCTATCAATGGGCATGTGTATGATGGTACAGCCGATTTTGTGCTCAACTATATGCGCCAGCAGCGTTGCGGATTCAATCCGTTTTTGCGCGACAGTTGCCACCAGAAAGATGCGTTCATTCGCTACCATGCCACTAAAGAGGGCCAGCACATTGATGTGAGAGGCGGTTGGCATGACGCTGCTGATTTGCTCCAATACACCACCACATCAGCCAACGCCATCTATCAGATGCTTTTCGCTTATCAGCAGAATCCTGATGCCTTCACCGATTCTTACCAGGAAAATGGTTTGCCAGGAGCAAATGGTATTCCCGATATTGTAGATGAAATTTATTGGGGACTCGACTGGCTCGACAGAATGAATCCTGAAAAAGGTGAACTTTACAATCAGATTGCCGACGACCGTGACCACATAGGTCAAAAATTGCCACAAACCGACCCTTCCGACTATGGTAGAGGTCCAAACAATGGCCGCCCCGTTTATTTTATCGATGGCAAACCACAGCAACGTGGCACATATATGAATGCCACAATGGGTGCAGCCAGCACGGCAGGTAAGTTTGCCAGCGATTTTGCACTTGGTGCAGAGGTGTTGAAGACTTTCTATCCTCAATTTTCGCAAAAAATCTCGTCAAAGGCAGCCGATGCGCTTCAAGTGGGTATCGACAAGCCCGGCAACACTCAAACCGTGTCGGTGGTTTCTCCTTACATTTATGAGGAAGACAACTGGGTTGATGATATGGAATTAGGTTCTGTGGAACTTTTCCGCATGACTGGCGATGGCAAGTATTTGACCAAAGCCGTGGAATATGGCCGCCGTGAGCCAGTCACTCCATGGATGGGCGCAGATAGTGCACGCCACTACCAGTGGTATCCATTTATGAATATGGGGCATTATCAAATTGCAGCTCACACTACCGATACTCGTCTGAAGGCTGAATTTTTGCGCAATATGCGTGCTGGCATTGCTCGCACTTATGAGCGTGGACAGGCGCACCCATTCTTGTGGGGCATTCCTGGCATTTGGTGTTCGAACAATCTCACCACAGCCATGCTCACACAGTGCATTCTCTACCGCACACTTTCTGGCGATGACTCTTTCGAGGAAATGGAAGGCTCACTCCGCGATTGGCTCTTTGGTTGCAATCCTTGGGGCACAAGTATGATTGTGGAGTTGCCTAAGGGCGGCACATACCCTCGTGCCACTCACAGCAACTGGGTGTTCCAAAACCTTGGTCACCCGGTGGGCGGCTTGGTTGACGGACCGGTGTATAGCACCATTTTCAGCAGTTTGCGAGGCGTGAATATCACCGACGACATGCCACATGTCACCGCCAACGCTTACCTCCGTTTCCAGCCGGGCGATGTGGTGTATCACGACAACACTCACGACTATTCAACAAACGAGCCAACGATGGACGGCACGGCTTCGCTCACTTTCCCACTCTCGTATTATCAGAAAGAGGGTAGGGCACAAGCCGATGCAACCTCTGCCGATAAGAATGTGTATGATGAAGGCGGCATCAAGCAAGGCGACCCAAGCAAAAAGAACATTTGCCTGGTGTTTACTTCTCACGACAAGACCGATGGTGCCAACTATATCATTTCCACATTGAAGAAGCGAAATGTGAAAGGTGCATTCTTCTTCACAGGCCATTTCTTTGAGTCGTTCCCTGATATCGTTAAGCGCATTCAGGCTGGTGGCCACTATGTGGGCAGTCATAGTTACGGTCACTTGCAATATGCTGCTTGGGAAAATCGCGACTCTCTGCTCGTCACTAAAGATGAGTTCACCACCGATATGCTGAAGGGCTATGAAGTGATGTCGAAATTTGGCATCACCAAGGAGCAAGCACCATATTTTATTCCACCTTATGAATATTACAACAGCACCATCTCGTCGTGGGCAAAGGAATTGGGACTTCAAATCGTGAATTTCACCCCTGGCACAGCGTCAAACGAAGACTACACTTGGCATGGTATGCCTATGGAGGCAGAAAAATACCGTAGCAGCCAATGGCTCTACGATAATATGATGAAATGGGAAAAGAAGCACACCCTTAATGGACATTTCCTTATGATTCACCTTGGCACCGACGACGCTCGCACCGATAAATTCTATCTCAAACTCGACAAAATCATCACCACTCTTCAAAAGAAAGGCTACAACTTCGTGTCGCTTGAAGATATGATTGGTCTCAACTTGAAATAGTTTTTTTCAGACATTTTTTTACTCGTTGGTTGAACATTTGATTCTACCAACGAGTTTTTTATTGACGACAATTTTTGCACGTTCATTCTGCAGTATTATCATCACCTTTAGGAATTTTTCCAAGCAATGCGAAGATGATGCTCATGATGGGGCTTATGATGTTGAAGAAGCAGAATGGAAGATAAACAAGGGTTGGCACACCAAGCACCGTTGATTGAGTCATACCACAGGCTGTCCACGGAACGAGAACGGAGGTGACGGTGGCAGAGTCCTCTGTGGAACGGCTCAGGAGCTCTCGCTGATAACCACGGTTGGCGTATTCTTCCTTGTAGATTGATGCATTCATGATGATGGAAAGGAACTGGTCGCCCATGATGAGATTGAGCACCACACCCGACACAACTGTTGATGTCACGAGAGAGAAAGTGTTGTGAATGGTCTTGAGAAGAATGTGTGTGAGGCTCTTGAGCATATTGCTTGCCACCATACACGAGCCGAAGCACATGGCGCAGAGTATGAGCCAAACGGTGTCGAGCATACCTCCCATGCCTCGTGTGGCAACAAGGTTGTTCACTTCTGCGAATCCCGTGTCAATTTGTGTGCTGGTGTAGCAAACCTTCAGCAATCCTGTAAATATATTGCTAACCGTTGCGGTTTGTGTGCCGGCTATTTCCAATAGAGCGTCGGGTTGCAATACGATGGCGCACACGATTGCCGCCAATGCTGAAAGTATGAGAGTGATGAATGAAGGTACTTTCTTCCAAATTAGAATGCCACTAAATACAGGAACGAGGAGCGTCCATGCGCTTATGTTGAAGCTGTGCTCCAATCCTTCAAGATAGATGCTTGGTTCTACTCGTTCGCCAGAGAACCAAAATCCCATTACAAGGTAAAGCAATAGGCTGATGGTGATGCTCGGCACGGTGGTGTGCATCATGCAACGGATATGCTTGAAGAGGTCGGCTCCAGATACGGAAGATGCAAGCACGGTAGTGTCGGACATTGGCGACACCTTGTCACCGAAATAAGCGCCAGATATAATGGCACCTGCCGTAAATGGTTCGGGTATGCCGAGCGCATTGCCAATGCCAAGCAAGGCGATGCCTATTGTGGCTATCGTTGTCCACGATGTGCCTGTCATCACCGACACCAGTGAAGAAATGATGCAAGCGCATGGCAGGAAGAACGATGGCGTGATAATCTGCACTCCGTAATATATCAATGTGGGTACTACTCCGCTAATCATCCATGTGCTCGACATCACGCCTATCAGTAGCAGAATTAGTATTGACACGGAGGTGTCGCCTATGGTTGCCTTGATGCTGTCCTCAAATACTTGCCATTTGATGCGGTAGATTGACATTGAAAGAGCTACGCAGATAGTGGTTGCAATCAGCATCGATATCTGGCTGGCTCCACTTAGAGCGTCATTGGGAAGCATCTTCATTACCGTCACTATCATGACAATCAATACGAGGAGTGGAATGATGGAAATAAGAGGGTGTGGAATTTGCTGTTTCATAAGTTTCTGATTTGTGGAAAGAATTATTATTTGAGGCAAACAAAACATCTTGCAACCACGAATATCCTCGAAATTAGATACATTAGGGCCGTTGCTGTTGCCTATTTATAGATGTAGATGAATGTTCTGATAGAGAGCAGTACAGCATTTGATAATGCAAATATACAGATAATTTTTGGAAAAATAAAGCTTGTTGCTGTTAGATTGTCTGTGAAAATCTGCTATTTGTGATAATATGTAATAGATTTCGAGGCTTAGCAGAAAAGTAACAAAAAAAATCGGGCATTTCCGTTTGGAAGCACCCGATTCTACTATATGTGTAGTGTGTTTAGTAGTCTCTTTTCTTGATTCGGAAGAATCTCACGCCAATCACGCCTTTCTTGGGGCGAAGATATTCCACGATGGGTTTTGGTTCTTTCATCACCTTGCCACCTGTCATAGATGCGTCGATCACCACCAATTCGCCTTTCTCGTTTTTCACCACCATGCCCATGTGCGAGATGTCCAATCCTGGAGTTTTGCACACCAGTCCTACGAAATCGCCCTCTTGAACGGCGTTGCAGATGCCTTTTCCGTTCAATTGCTCCTTTTTCAGATAGTAAGTTTTGTGGTTGCGGTAGCCGTCCTCGTATTTTTTGATGGTGTTGAAAGTTTCATCATCCTTAAGAGCAGGGTAGGAGTCACGGTGTGTGCTCATAAAGTTGATGGTCTTGATGAGTTCTCTTGCGCCGGGCACATCTTTGGTGATTTCCTCAATGTTGCCACGGCTTGTGTTGTCCACAGCCCACTCACTTATATAATGTAGTCTTGATGCATATCCGTCGATGCGTCCTTCGCGGTATCTCACATTTTCGAGATTGTTGGCGAAATCTCTCCACGAATAGCGTTCGCTCATGGTTGTGCGAGTCAAAGCGTATAATGTTTCCACGAAAGTGGTGCAGTCGAGTTCGTCGATATTAATGGTGAGCATTTCTGTTTCGCCTTCCAGTGTGTGTGCCACGTATGGGCGGCCCAGAAGTTCGTAAGCGTAGAATGTCACCAGTTCGTTCGCCGACTTTTTTCCGCTTTTCAGCCCTTTTTCGAGCAGCGCATTGAGTTCTGTTGTGTCTTTTTCGCAATGAAAGCGCATTTGTTGCATAGTGGCGGCCTTATTCTCTAAGGTGCCAGCATAGCCCATTGCCAATATTGCAATGCAGGAGAGTAATGTCTTTTTCATATATTTATATTATACAATGAATACAAATTTTTTACAAAATTACTACTTTCCTTTAATAAATCCAATTTCTTTGAGTAAGTGGATTGCCTCTTGATGGGGGATATTGCGTATCACTATATTATATATAATATGAAATCTCGGCGTGATTTTAGCGCGTACAGCGAAATTTCCGCCACAGGGTAAAATGGTTTCGAAAACCTCAAAATTTGCATTTTTTGCACGTTGAACGCCGAAAAACAGCAGAAATCAAGAAAAAATGCACTTTTTTCGCACTTTTTTGTTGAAATATTTTGCTGGTATTGAAAAAAGCTATAACTTTGCACTCGCTTTTCAGGGGTAACACTCCGACACGGGAAGCGAGCTCATTGAAATGTTGCAGTTT
>SFGS01000110.1 GCA_004557565.1 Bacteroidales bacterium
TATGGGCGGACGTGAAGTATCACGTCCCTACCGGTTTTTTTCGCCGAAGGCGAGAGGTTTTTTATGTTTTTTGTTTCGGTGCCCCCAGTATTTATCCACTGAACCAATAAAAGGGGTACATTGCTGATTGCACCGAAACATGCCGAAGGCATGTCCCTACGCGTTATGGCGAAATCGTAAATTTTGACACGCTTTCACACAAAAAAAGCCTCCATTACGAGGCTTTTTTTGTGGATATTTTTCTATGCTTTAGAATTTGTAACCGATTGAGAGTGTTACGTTTGTGTTCTTTGCCGAAACTCCGTCGATGACATCTACCAAGCCGAAGTCGTAGCCTATTGAAGCGTTCCACTTTCTGTTGAATTCAAAACCAGTACGAAGGCCCAATCCCACGTCGAAGCGGTTGTAGCCATCTTCGCAGAACACATCTTCACCTTCAACTGTGCCAAACAAACCAATGCCGAAATATGGGCCAAATTCGCCAAAAATGGCTACTGAACTGGTGATTGGATATTTATAACCTAAATGCACTGGGATTTCGAGATAAAATGGATTGAAGGTGTACTTTTCAACTTTCATACCTTTGAGCGAAAGCAACATAGCACCGTTTGCATACACGCCTTTGCGTTGGCTTTGGAATGCGTAGGTGCCGCGCACACCTGCATTGAAACCTACACGAGAACTTGCGCCGCTGGCATCAACATCTGCAATGTTCAGACCGAGCACTAACTCTCCTTGAATACTTTGAGCTGAAACAGTCGCGCCAATCGAAAGAACCATGGCTACAACTAACGAGAAAATTTTCTTCATAATTTGAGTCGGTTTTTAGATGATCGTAATTTTTATACCCCCAAAAGTAATAAACATTCCACACCTACCAAAATTTCTCCCACTTTTTTCCACCTCCACCTATTAAAAAACCTAAACGAAGTCACGGCGGTGAGGGATGGGAAATCATCACTATGCAGAGGGGGATTTAAAGAGGTCGTCCATCGTCACTTCACTTTGCACAATGGCACTGTGAAGGTTGTGACGCACACCATAAGTGGTGACAAAGGTATGCTGAATGGCTTTACGCGTCTTGGTTATGGCCTTAAATACAGCAACCCTATTTCTGAGTTTTTCCTCATAATCGGCACTAATGCCATATTCAGTGTTGGAAAATTTCATTTCACAGAAATTAATCACATTATCACTCCGATCGATAAGAAGGTCGATTTGGGCACCGCTCCACTGATTTCCATCTTTGTCGGTAAATGCCTTGCACGACCAAGAGTGGACATTACTCAACACTCCACTGATGCTTAAAGCGTCTTTTATCTGTTGTATATGATGTAGGCACACTTGCTCGAAAGCATAACCGCACCATTCCATTTTTCCGCCTTGCCCCATTATGTTGGTCCAAAAATGCTGGTCTTGCCCACTGTTTTCGCCTACAAACTTGATATGGAAAAGTGAAAACAGGTCGGTTAATTGGTACAAGGCATCGCGTTCCTTCTTGCCTATTGCCGTGAACTTGCGGAGAAAATCGCATTGCAAAAGATTGGTAAGCGCTTCGGTGAGCGCGCCACCTTCCTTTGCCCCGATGGCAGCCAATATCTCTTGGCGTGTCATGCCTTTTCGGTGCTTTGCCAATGCACGGACTATGCTGTAATATATTTTTGACTCTTTAAAGAGCGAGCGGAAAAGAAAATTAAATTCGGAGCGAAGCGGTGCGCCTTGTTTGAAAAACAAGTTGTCTATATTCACACTTAATGGCACACCTTTTTCAAGCATATTCAAGTAATATGGGATTCCACCTAAAATCATATATGCCTCCAATATTTGATAACGGCTCAGTTCAATGCCTTTTGACTGCTTTAGAAATTGCTCAGTCTCTCCAAGGTTGAATGGAGATAAATATATGGAACGGCTCACTCTGCCATATAATCCTCCTTTGTCGCCAATCAGATTCGACATCATCCAAGAAGTTGAAGAACCGCAAACGAATAGTTTCAAGTGTTGTTTACGAGAACCCCACTCATTCCACCAAAGGGTGAATGCTTGTAAGAAATTGCTTCTGGGCGTGTCCATCCAAGGTAGTTCGTCAAGAAATACCACAATGCGTTCCTTGTCAAGTGTGTCGAGATATTCTGATAGCATATCGAACGCGTCAAACCAATTGTGCAATCGCTTACACGGTTTTCCATAAAACGCTTCAATTCTTTTTTGAAATTGCAACAAAAGCACATCACGTGAGGCTTCAAACATACCAGTGAACACAAAGTCGAATTGGTCGTTGAAGTACTCTTTTATTAAAAAGGTTTTACCCACACGCCTGCGGCCATATAAGGCTATTAGTTGGGCTTCTTCGTTTTCAAGGCAGCGCTTAATGATGGCTTGCTCGTATGTTCTACCTATAATTCTGTCTGATGGCATAATTCTCCTATTTTATGGTTTACTGCAAAGGAAATGTGTTTTTTCCAAAAAACCAAACTTTTTGCCCAAAATTTCAGAGTTACGGCGGTGTTATGGGCGATAATGGCTCCGTAAGTGGTAAAAATTTGTGGTTACGGCGATGGTATAGGCGATAATGGCTCCGTAAGTGGTAAAAAATTTTGAGTTACGGCGGTGTTATGGGCGATAATGGTTCCGTAACTCTTTTGACTTAAGAGGTAGGGCAGACCCGAAATGGACCCTTCGGACCCAAAACAGACCCAATCGGACCTGTAGGACTAATCAGACCAATCAGACACCCACTCGTTGACTTGTTGACCTGTTGACTTGTTGGCCCGTTAACCTGTTGACTCGTTGACTTTAAAAAGAGAAAGAAATCGGGCGGAGGTTGAGCGTGAGCCGTTCTACAGCAAGGCCCAACTTCGCTTCGACTCTACCAACATCGAGACTGCCACCGACACGCTCGAAACCGCCAACCTGCTCGCTGGCATCCTCTCCACCCTCGACCAGGGATAAAACGGGTTCAGTGGAAAAAACAGGGGGGCAATGATTAACTTTATTGCGGAATTGTGAATGGAGTGAAAAACAAAAACATAAAAAACAGCCTTGGGGCAATGTGGAATGCTTCGCATTTGGCGGTGTGACTGTGCATTTTGCGCCATTGGAAACGAGTTTCCATGCCGCCAACCACACAATCCCTCCGCCACCCTTTTACGAGGGCTATCCACTTTGCCCCAAGGATAAAAACCTCTCGCCGTTTCACGGCGAAAAACCCCTGATGATAACATGGTTTCTTGGTAAAAACCGCATCAAATTTCTCAATCGATTTCACATGGTAGGGACGCGATACTTCGCGTCTGCGTCAAATGGTTGATATTCAGTATAGTATCACAATTATGGGCGGACGTGAAGTATCACGTCCCTACCGGTTTTTTTCGCCGAAGGCGAGAGGTTTTTTATGTTTTTTGTTTCGGTGCCCC
>SFGS01000035.1 GCA_004557565.1 Bacteroidales bacterium
GCTTGAAATCAGACATGCCACAGCACTAACGACAGGTGCGAAGCACTGGCATCGCTAAAAGGCTGTTTTTTATGTTTTTGTTTCAGTCCCCCAGTATTTTTCCACTGCCCCTAAATCACCCACAAATTTGCACAAATTTTCACAAATTGATTTGTGTGTTTTTTTGTAGAAGAAAATCACCCCGGAAGTTGAGGGGCTTTCGGGGTGTATTGTGGGTTAAACTCCAGTCTGCCGTTTAATAATCGATTTGGATAAAAAAAAGGGAGATTGCGTAGAATCTTGTATGCTAACCGTTTAGCACAGCGATTTGCAAATCTCCCAATACCTGAAATGTGATCCTATGGGGAGTCGAACCCCAATCGAAGGAACCGGAATCCTTTATTCTATCCATTGAACTATAGGACCAGGCTTTTACAGAATGGCTACTGCGAAAAATGATTTTTTACAATGCAAATTTAACTATAATCTTGTAACTTTGCAAGTAAAGAAATTTCATCCCTAACATTATTTTGCTATGACAGTGAAAATCGACCCTTCATGGAATAAGGAGCTTGCTGAGGAATGGAATAAGCCATACTTTGCCAATCTCACCGAATTTGTAAAGCAGGAATATGCCACCAAACAGGTTTTCCCTCCTGGCTCTCAAATATTTGCGGCATTTGATGCCACGCCTTTCGACAAGGTGAAAGTAGTGATTATCGGTCAAGACCCTTATCACGAGCCGGGGCAGGCGCATGGGCTTTGTTTCTCGGTGAACGACGGTGTGCCTTTTCCTCCATCGCTGCAAAACATTTTCAAGGAAATCAACGCCGACACAGGAGCGCCCATTCCCACAAGCGGTAACCTTACTCGCTGGGCACAGCAGGGCGTGCTGATGCTCAACGCCACCCTCACTGTTCAGGCGCACAAGGCTGGTTCGCATCAAGGCCGTGGTTGGGAAGAGTTCACCGATGCGGTGATTGCTCACCTGAGCGAACACGGCGAGCATCTTGTGTTCATTTTGTGGGGCTCGTTTGCCATTAAAAAGGGCGCGAAAATCAACCGTATGAAGCATCTTGTGCTCACTTCGCCCCACCCATCACCACTTTCGGCATATCGTGGATTTTTCGGCAACCACCACTTCTCTCAAGCCAATGCCTACCTTGCGCAGCACGGCAAAACGCCAATCGACTGGTAGCCCATATTGCTTACGCAAAACAATATCGCCCAACGACACCGTATTGTTTTATACCGCGTCGTTGGGCGATTATATTTTTTTATCCTCTGATTATGGTGCCACAGGCACAGCGTGCACATTTTTCACGGTGCCGATAACGAACACACTGTGCACCGACCCAATCGACTCCATTTCGCCTAAGCGGTTGAGCACGAAATCTTGGTAATGGTGCATGTTGCGCACAAACACCTTAATCCAGAAGTCGAAATCGCCACTGGTGTTGAAGCACTCGGTCACTTCCTCCATTTGTTTCACAGCATCCACAAATTCGCGGGCATATTCCTTGCCGTGCTGCTTGAGTCGAATGTTACAAAGCACAAGCATTCCGTTTCCTACCATGTCGGGGTCGACCACAGCCACATATTTTTTAATATAGCCCTCGCGTTCGAGGCGTTTTTGGCGCTCGAATGTGGGCGAAGCCGAAAGGTGAACAGCTTCTGCAAGCTCTTTTGTGGTGAGCTTTGCGTTCTGTTGAAGCACCTTCAAAATCTTAATGTCAATAGCGTCAAGTTTCTCTATCATAAATGTTCTAATTTCCACTGCTTTTGCAGTATGATTTTCTGTTAGGAGCTTAATTTTTGGCAAATATAGAATAATTTCCCGAATAAATCAAGACTATTGCATAGAAAAATAAAAAGAGTGAAATTTGCATCAGAAATCTCTCGTTTTCATAATACAATGATGATTTTGACAAGTTTTTAATGGTAATAATAGACAGAACAAGATGCGGCCTTAGTTGTGAAACTGGGGCCGTGTTATTTTACCCCAATCTCACCCCAATCTCACTTCTTCGCTGATTTCCCACTCTAAGTTTGCACCGAGAATTGGCGAAGCCCAATAATTATCAAAAAAAACAATCTGAAATGAAAATAGATTTCAACTGCAAGAGACGATTTCTTTCTTTGTTGTCTAAAGGAAGGTATGGTCTGTCGAAGAGTAAACCATAGATCTCACGAGCCTGCAAGGCTAAAATCCGCTTAGGACCTCCTCAACATAGTTGCAGAGACCAGATAGAAAGATAATGGCTTGGATCCTTGTTAGAGTATTAGTCCATACAACAATCGACCAATTCCGTGATTATTAATTGATATTAGATAGTTAGACACAACATTAATTCGTGAAAATTTGTGCTGATTTGTGACTAATTAAAAAACCACGAATCGCACGGATTTTCACGAATATCTTTTTTATTGAATTTGTGTGGAGTACCGTTCCAAATTTGTGCACACTCAAACAATATACATTATCTATAAATAAATATATAAAAACATTTGTTTTTCTATTATTGTACATTGTATCTTTGCACCAGAAATCAAAACATCAACGACAAAAATTCTCAATATGGAAAGTAGAAAAGAAATAGCAGTACAGAAGAAACTGGGCGGTGCGTACAACTGCACCCAATCGGTGTGCTGCACCTATTACGACTTCACTGGTATCGACGAAACCACCATCAAGCATGTGGGCAACTGTTTTGGCGCCGGCATGGGCAACATGGAAGGCACATGCGGTGCACTGGTGGGCGCTGGCATGGTTTACGGCCTTGCCACCAAGGACAAAGTGAAGGCTATGCGCGGTATGCGGCAAATGATGGAGAAGTTCCAGAAGCGCAACGGTGCCACACAGTGCAAACTACTGAAGGGTGCTGGCACAGGAAAACCTCTGCGCGAGTGCGCAGACTGCGTGGCCGACGCATCGGAGTTTCTTGAAGAGTTACTGGCCAACGAAGGAAAATAATATGGCATCGAAGTTCAAAGCAGTAAGCGAAAAAGATCGCTGCGTGGCATGTGGAGTGTGCGTAAAAGTATGTCCAAAGGGTGCCATCAGCATCTACAAGGGATGCTACTCGGTGGTTGACGAAGATATTTGCATTGGCTGTGGCATTTGCGAAAGAAACTGCCCAGTCGGAGTAATTCACAAAATTCCCAGATAAGCATTATGGCAAAACCCACAAAAAAGCACTGGAGCGATTACCTCTGGATTGTGTCGGCCACATACTTCACCCTCGGATTCTTCAACATCGTGTTTGCGTGGCTTGGCGTGATCTGCTTCCTCATTCCGCTGCTGATGGCAATATTCGGAGGCGGCAAAGGCTACTGCAACAACTACTGCGGCCGTGGTCAACTCTTCCTCCAGATTGGCAACACCCTGAAGTGGTCGCGCAAGAAAGTGGCACCACGATGGCTTTCGTCGAAGTGGTTCCGAAACGGATTTCTCGTGTTCTTCATGTTCTTTTTCATTCAAATGATTATCCTCACCGTAAGTGTGGCAAAAGGCGTGAATTCGCTGCACGAAACCATACACCTGCTCTGGACATTCGATGTGCCATGGCACTGGGCTTACCCCACAGCAGTGGAGCCTTGGGTGGCACAATTCGCTTTCGGTCTCTACGGCATCATGCTCACCTCGCTCATCGTGGGCGTTATCCTCACGGTAGTTTACCGTCCTCGCACATGGTGCGTGTTCTGCCCTATGGGCAATATGACTCAAATGATTTGCAAACTTAAAAACAAGTGAAACACAATGGAAAATTTCAATGAAATCATCAACGGCAATCAACTCACATTAGTTGACTTCTTCGCCACATGGTGCGGTCCTTGTAAGATGATGCACCCAGTATTGGAACAGTTGAAGGAAAACTTCGGCGACAGTATTAGAATTCTTAAAATTGATGTGGACAAGGCGCAAGAGCTCGCTATGAGCTACCGCATACAGTCGGTGCCCACGCTGATGCTCTTCCGTGAAGGCCAGCAGTTGTGGCGACAAAGCGGAGCAATGCCACTCGCCGAATTAACCAACATCATCAATTCCTACAAACAATGACACTACAACAACTCAGGTACATTGTGGCTATCGACCGCTTTCGCAATTTTGCGAGAGCGGCCGATGCTTGTGATATATCACAGCCCACTTTGAGCGCCATGCTCATCAAACTTGAGGAAGAACTCGATGTGCGCATTTTCGAGCGCACAAACAAGTCGGTAAAACCCACCACCGAAGGCGAGAAAATCATTTTACAGGCGCAAAAAGCACTGATGGAGGCTGGGCGCATCACCGAGATTGTGAACGAGGGAAAAGGCACTATCAGCGGTTCGCTTACATTGTCGGTGGGTCCCACCATTGCCCCTTATCTGCTACCCAAATTCATCAAGCACTATCGCACGGCATACCCTTCGGTGTCGCTCTCCATACTTGAAATGAAAGCCAATTTCATGCACGAGGCTCTACTTCGTGGCGAAATCGACGCAGGCATTGCCATTTGCGACAACGCCCAAAAAGGCATACTGGAAGTGCCGCTCTACACCGAGAAATTCTATGTTTATCTTTCAGAAGGTTGTGGACTGCCTCACCAAGTGCTGCGTCCCGATAACTTGGACAACGAAAACATGTGGATTATGAAAGAGGCGCAATGCCTTCGCGACAGCGCTTTCTCGTTCTGCAAAGCCCGCACCAAAGGGCAATACATCTACGAGGCTGGCAGTATCGAAACGCTAATCCGCATCGTGGACGAGAACGGCGGCTACACCATCATTCCCGAAATGCACCTGCCATTCCTCACCGAAGCACAGCGCAGCAATGTAAGGGAAATTGATGGCAACCATGTGTCGGAGCGCCGCATTTCGCTCTACATCAAAGACGACTACATTCGCGAACGAATGCTCAACACCATCACCGACACCCTAAAAGCCTTCATGCCAAAAGGAATGCTCACCGACAGCATCATCAAATACGGCATCAAACTATAATCCCCCCGAAATCTCGATAATTCGATAATCCGAAACCCCGAAAACTCGTTGACTCGTTGACCCGTTGACTCGTTGACTTAATAAGGATCAAAAGGCAGTTCGCCGGTGTGCCATTGTTGGCGGGGTTCTTCGTGTTGGTCGTTATCGGTGCGCGATACCGATAGGCCGAGCAATCGGAAAGGGTGCTCCTTGAAATCCACCTTTGCCAGCAGTTGTTTCGCCAGCGGTAAAATGTCGTCTTTGTCGCGCAGCACCTTGTTTTGCGTGAGGCTGCGAGTCACTTGCGTGAAATCGGCATATTTCACTTTCAGCGTGAGTGTGCGTCCTTCAAAACCGCACTTCGCAATTCTCTGCACCAATTCTATCACAGCCTGGTAAAGCACAATAATCGCCGCCGATGGCTTACTGATGTCCGACTCAAAAGTTTCCTCACAGCCCACCGACTTGCGAATCCAATCGGTGACCACTGGCCTGTTGTCGATACCCCTCGCAAAATCGTAAAACACCTGCCCCATTTTGCCAAATTCCAGTTTCAGAATCTCCAGCGGCACCTCACGGAGTTGACCACAAGTGTGCACCATCAAATCATACATTTTCTGCTTCGTTTTGGGCCCTACGCCCCACAGATTTTCCACAGGCAGATGCTGCAAAAACGCCTGAATGCGCTGCGGATGCACCACCGTCAGTCCATTGGGCTTGCGGAAATCGCTGGCAATCTTTGCCAACAACTTATTGCACGACACGCCAGCCGAGGCTGTCAGATGCAACTCATCCCAAATGGCTTGGCGTATTTCCTTGGCTATATCCATCGCCAAAGTGATGCCTTTTTTGTTTTCGGTCACATCAAGGAAAGCCTCATCCACCGAGATGGGTTCCACGATGTCGGTATAGCGGTGGAAAATCTCATGCACCTGCGCCGACACCTCACGATAGCGGGCAAAATGCGGTTCCACAATCACCAGTTGCTCGCACCGCCGCTTCGCCTGCGCCATGGGCTGTGCAGAATGAACGCCGAATTTTCGCGCCTCATAACTCGCCGTCGACACCACACTGCGCGGCGCATCGTGCCCCACGGCAATCGGCCGACCTTTCAAGTCGGGATTGTCGAG
The DNA here is from genome assembly GCA_004557565.1 of Bacteroidales bacterium. Classification (GTDB taxonomy): domain Bacteria; phylum Bacteroidota; class Bacteroidia; order Bacteroidales; family Muribaculaceae; genus Sodaliphilus. The sequence goes on from SFGS01000035.1 coordinate 6,072, forward strand.
TTGCTCAACCGATGCAAAAAACGCATCCATATCCACGTGTATGATTTTTCGCTCTGCCATTTGACTCTTTCAGCAAACAAATTTACAAAAAAATTGCCACAATCCGAATCGGACTGCGGCAACCTTAATGGAATATCTTCTGGCAAGCAGATTATGCTTCCTTCTTTACCACTACGCGGCGCTCTTTGATACGAGCCTTCTTACCAGTGAGCTTGCGGAGGTAGTAAATTTTAGCGCGACGCACGCGACCGTGCTTGTTGATCACGATGCTGTCGATGAATGGAGATTCAATTGGGAAGATACGTTCTACGCCAATGTTCTCAGACATCTTGCGAACGGTGAAACGCTTCTTGTCGCCTTCACCGCTGATTTTGATAACAACACCACGATACTGCTGGATACGTTCCTTGTTACCCTCTTTAATGCGGTAAGCCACTGTGATAGTGTCGCCAGGGAAGAATGCAGGAAGTTCCTTCTTGGTAGCAAATGCTTGCTCTACAACTTTAATTAAATCCATTGTAATTATTTGTTTTATAGTACTATACCGTTTCCGCAACGTACAAGGGCCACACAAATTTCCCAACAGAGGTTACGAAAATCGGTGCAAAATTAATATAAAATTTCGTAATTGCCAAATATTTCGGCATTTATCGCACCCACCCCTCATCGGAAAATGCAATCGGAAAATCTATGTGGAAAAGATTGTATTTTCAGATTTAGCGAGAATGAAACTACCAGTCTATCAACGCACAGGAAACATACCGAAGGCATGTCCCTACGTGATTGAGGCATCATTTTGGGCGAAATGCTCGGTTAGTCTTCGAGGTAGGTTTTCACATAGAGGTCGCAATTTGCGGCGAGTTCGTCGTACCACTCTTTGCCGAAACGCTCGATGAGCGGTTCTTTCAGGAATTGATAGAGGCGCACTTTGTTTTTTCTGCCTATCACTTCGGCACTCTTGCAGATTTTCCAGCGATGGTAATTCACGGCAGTAAACGCCTTGTGCTTTTTCACTCTCACAGGGTAGAGATAGCACGAAATAGGTTTACGCCAATCAAGTTTGCCCTCGCGGTATGCCTTGTCGATGGCACAGATGCACACGCCGCCCGGCAAATAGGTGGAAAACACGCAATTCTTGCCGTCAACAATCTGGGTAACGATTTCACCTTCGGGGTCGAGATAGCCCACCCCATGCTCCTTAATCTGCTCTTGCGCGCGTGGAAGCAGGTCGTCCCAAATTACGGGGAGCACTTCTTTCAGTTTTTCAAACTCTTCTTTGGTGATTGGAGCCCCTGCGTCGCCCTCAATGCAGCATGCGCCCAGGCAGGCGTCAATATCACAGCAGAAAAAGCGTTCGGCAAGGTCAAGACTTACCAGTGCATCACCAATTTCAAATGCACCTCTTATATTGTTATCCATTTTTTATGATTATTCATTAAGTAATTCCGAAACTTTATGGTCGAGTTCCGTACTTGATAATTTGAGGAATATTTCGCCCTTGTAGGCGCATGAGATATTGCCAGTCTCCTCGCTGACCACGATAGCCACGGCATCGCTTTCCTGGGTGATTCCCAACGCCGAACGGTGGCGAAGACCTAAGTAGCGAGGCAAGTTGCGGTCGTGCGACACAGGCAGAATACACCCGGCGGCAAGGATTCTGCCATCGGAGATAATCACCGCACCATCATGCAATGGGCTGTTTTTGAAAAAGATATTTTCGAGCAAGCGATTGTTCACCTTCGCATCAATCATATCGCCAGTGTTAACGAAATCTGACAGCGACGTGCTTTTCTGCACCACAATCAGCGCACCGGTTTTCGACTTCGACATCGACATGCAGGCATAAATGATAGGCATCAGCCACTTGCGCTTATCGGCTGCCGATGGTTTGTGCATAAACCGCTTGAAGAAACGCAAACTGCGGTTTGAGCCCACATCACTAAGGAAGTGGCGTATCTCGTTCTGGAAAAGGATAATCAGAATGATTACACCTTGACTGATAATAGTGTCGAATATGCCCTTCATCAATGTCATGCGACTGATGCGGAGCACCGTGAACACCACCAGCAAAAACACGATTCCCAAAAACACATTGATAGCCCCCGACTTCTTCATTGTGAGGTAGAGGTAGAGCAACAATGCCGACGCTAAAGCAATGTCGATAAAGTCAATTATGCCAAAACTTTCAAACATCTAATCAGTTTATTAAAGTCAAAATAAGGCGAGGAAAAGGGTTACGCTTTCACGCTTTCGTTTTGTCCAGTTCCTCCAAAATTGTGCGCGCCTCAACTGCCGCACGCACATCATGAACACGCAAAATATGGCTTCCTGCGAGCATCGCTATGGTGTTGAGCACCGTGGTGCCCTCAAGCGACTCTGCCGACGATGTGCCCAACAAGCGGAAAATCATCGACTTTCGGGAAATGCCCACCAGTAGCGGTGCATTCAAATCGTGAAATGCCACCAAGCCGTTCATCAGTTCATAATTCTGCTCCAATGTCTTACTGAAGCCAAATCCTGGGTCAAGAATCACCTGACGGCAACCCTGCTCACGGAAGTGCTCCATCTTCGCCTTCAAGTCGGCAACCACATCAGCCACCACGCCACCGGGATAGTCGGTGAACTGCTGCATAGTGGCAGGAGTGCCACGCATGTGCATCAAAATATACGGCACATCAAGCTGCCCCATCGTGGCAGCCATATCGGCATCGAGCGTGCCACCCGACACATCGTTCACAATGTCGGCACCCATTTCCTCAACGCAAGTGCGCGCCACATTGGCACGGAATGTGTCGATAGAAACTGGAATGTTTGGCGCCATGCGCTTCACCACCTCCATGCCACGCTGCAAACGGCGAAGTTCTTCTTCGGGACTAACGTCGTCGGCACCCGGACGAGTGGAATAGGCACCAATGTCAAAGATGTCAACACCTTCACTCACCATCTGCTCCACCTTCTTTTCCAGAGAATCCACATCAAACGTGCGACTTGCTGAATAAAAAGAATCAGGAGTGACATTCACAATTCCCATAATCTGTGGACGGTCGAGAACAAGTGTCCTGTCACGCAAAGAGAGAGTAAACGGTTTGAAATTTAACATCATTGCAGAATATATCATTTTACAATGCGAAAATACAAAAAAAATCCCCTACGAGCAAACAAAGCCATAAAAAACTATGTGTCGCCATGTGGGTGATACGCCAATGCGATTTTTCGGGCGCAGTTAAACCCAAATCGGTCATTAGACCGTGTATGGATTTTTTGGATTACTTCTTGCGGTCTTTCGGCTTTTATAAGATGCCTTTTGCTTGTTTTTAATTCGTAATAGCTCGCTATCACTCATTAAAAGACAAGCAAAATTCATTCTGGCGTATTTTGAAGTTTTGGTAGATTTGGCTTTCTTTTTGCGTTTTGAGCGTTTTTTGTTGGATTTCTTTGAGGTGGAATCTTTCGGACTTTTCAGCGGTTGGGCTGCCACCGAATCGGCTAACGCTTGCATCACCTGTTCGCTTGGCTGACTCTGCGCGCCTTCATGCTCACGATTCTGACGTGAACAGTAGGAATACAGCACAGCCACGGCAAGCAGGAGCAGCACCACAAATGTGCCGACACGCTCACGCCGTGTAGTGGAAAAGAAATCGCCTATTTTACTCATCGCACTGTGTTTAGAAGCCGTTAATCGTTAAACGCCTTTCCACAACAGGAGGAAAGACTGCTCCACAAATTTAACACAAATAATGCAAACCACCGCACCCATCACTTACAATATTTTTCATTTGCCGTGCAATAGTATGGAGCTTGGCAATTTGTTTTGCAAAAAATTTGCATAAATAGGAAAAAACACCTAATTTTGGCATAATTAATTACAAAATCAATTCTACACAGGATTACTAATATTATAACGTGCCTTACCAATGAAAAAAATAATTGTTGCGATGCCGACAGGCTTCTTCTCGCTCCTTGCCACACTCTTTTTGGCTTATTTGTCATTAGCTGCCAATCCGCTGGATGTGCAATCAGTCAAGCTTTTTCCTCATGCCGATAAATGTGCCCACTTTTTGATGTACTTTGGGTGCACAACAGTATATTTGTTTGAATATGCGAAGCACAAACTGCCTCACCACACCAGTCTGAGCGTGGAGCTCGCCATCACCACATTTGCAGCCGTAATGGGAATTCTCTTAGAAATAGCGCAACTCACACTCACCAACTCACGCGAATTTGAATATCTCGATTGCGTGGCTAATGCCACAGGTGCTTTTGCAGGTTTCATGCTTATGCGCTTTTGGGGTATGCACTTTGTTCGCAACCTCCTCTACCACACCGTGACACGACGCGAACACCACCACAGATACAAGAGCCAACGCAAAATCGGTCAGCAATAAGATTCACACATTCGGTTTGGTTTTTAAAATAATTATTCGTAAATTTGTCAGATAACAACAAATCTACGCAATATGCTTTTCCCCGAAAAATTACGCCAACTGCGTGCTGAAAGTGGCTTGAAACAAAAGGACATCGCCAAGAAAATTGGCGTGGATATTCCTATGTATAGTCGATTTGAGCATGGCGAACGCCGCCCAAAACGTGAAACGGTAGTGAAACTTGCCAAAATCTACGGAACAGATGTAGATCAACTTGTGGCACTTTGGCTTGCGTTTGCTGCTTTGAACGAAATTGGCACCGACAAACTTGCCGATAAGGCACTCGTGTATCTGCGTGAGGAATTGGGCGAGGCTCCTGTGCCCACAAGCGTGCCTACCGAGGCACCTGCGCCTGTGGAAGTGGCACCTCAACCGAAATTCCACATCGAAATTTCCACTATTGACCCAGCAAAGCAGAACATCGTGACGCTGCTTGGCGACAGCCCTTTCCCACAATATTACAATGGGGAAGCGCTGAATTTGCTCAGCCGTGTGGAAAACGACAGCATTGATTGCATTGTCACCAGTCCCCCATACTGGAGCCTCCGCCGCTATGGCGCAGAGAGCATCAACACCGACAATATCGACGAATTTATCGAAAGCATTGTGGCTGTGATGGGCCAACTCCACCGTGTGATGAAACCATCTGGCTCACTGTGGCTCAATCTTGCCGACACCTATCAAAACAAGGCACTCAAGGGATTGCCATGGCGCATTGCGCTGCGAATGATCGACGAGCAAGGCTGGATTTTGCGCAACGATGTGGTATGGGATAAGCAAAGCAGCGCATTCGACAGCAGTTTCGACCACCTGCGCAACACACACGAATTTATTTTCCACTTCGTGAAAAGCGACGATTTCTATTACGATGACGAAGAACTACGCCTGTTCTTCAACAATGTGACGGAAAAGAAAGCGAAAGAGGGCAAAACATCAAGTGGCGTGACTGGTATGAAATATCGCCGCAATGTGATGAGTTCTACTGCGCTTACCGACGAGGAAAAGCAAAACGCACTTGCCGAACTCGACAAGGTAGTGGATATGGTGAACAATGGTGAAATTCCAGATTTCCGCATGTTTATCCGCACCGCCGAAGGCCAGGTAATGGAGTCGAAGTCGGAAAAGGCGAAATCCATCAACGAAAAAGGCTACTACTTTCTGCTCTACAACAAAAACGGCACCATGCCAAGCGATGTGTGGAACATCACGCCAGCAAATAGCCCTGTGGAGCGATACAATGTGTTTCCCGAAAGCCTTTGCCACCTGATGATTCTCTCCACTTGCCCCGATGGCGGCATCGTGCTCGACCCATACTGCGGCTTAGGCACCGCCTGCAAAGTGGCATACGACCTGCACCGCCGAGCCATAGGTTTCGACGTGAACGAATCATACCTCCAAAAAGCAAAAGAAAAAATCCAACAGCAACCCCTCAGCCTCTTCTAACATTAAAGAAGCATATCAACACAAAATAAGCGACCCGCCGATTGGTAGGTCGCTATATTTTTAACCTTAGGTCTTTTAGAATGGGTAGCCGATGGCGAGGTGGAAGCCGAGGCTGTCTTTGAAACTTGGCATGTTGAAGTAGCCGCTCTTGCCTGTATCGTAGGGGGCGTGGATGCCGATACCCAAGTCGGCACGAAGCACAAGCATATCCATATCGAAGCGCACACCCACGCCTGTGCCCAAAGCAAGGTCGTTGAGGAAGTGCTTCAACGTGATTTCGCCACCTGGGCGATAGTCGTCTTTCTTGAGCAGCCACACATTACCAGCATCTAAAAACAATGCGCCTTTGAGGTATCCCAAAATCGGGAAACGAAGTTCGCAGTTGGTCTCAAACTTGAAAGTACCAGTCTGGTCGTAATATCCATTCGGACGGATTTCAGTCGGACAATATCTGCCCGGACCGATGGAGCGAACAGGGAATGCACGAACCGAGTTGGCACCGCCGATATAGAACTGTGCGCTATAAGGCACTTCCGAAGAGTTGCCGAAAGCGTGTGCCGCACCGAGCAGGAAGCGGCTCACCAAGTTCATCGAGCCTATCTTGCGATTCCACACCACTTGAGTTTGTGCTCTCACAAATTGCGAGAATGGCGTGCCAAACAGTTTCTTCACGCCCTTTGCACCGCAAATCGACCAAATGCCAGAGAATATCGAACCTGCCTCCGAAATGGTTGATGTCCATGTGATGTTGTTCGGGCCAAAACTGTTGTCGTAGGTGTAAGTGTATTGAATTTCGGGGATAAACACATTACGGAAGCTCTGCGCCAATGCCGGGTTGCTCTCCATGGCTGAATCAAATGCCGCTGTTTTGCTAATCAGTTTGTTGTAGCGCAACTTAAACGGCGTGAATTGGTGGGTTGATTTTCTGTTGTGGTGCCATTCCCATTGCATTTGACCGCCAAACTGAACCATCTTGAAGTAGTTAGGGCGATTCATCAAATCGGCATTGAGCGAGAATTTCGTCCAGTTCACATATCGGCTCGAACGCTTCACAAATTTTGGCGCAAGCAGTCGGGGAATGTCGAAATTCACGTCCAATCCCAATTCGTAGGAGTTGATGTCTTGTGCGCGTCCGCCCTTTGCCGAGTTCGTTTGCCATTCATACGAACCCTTCAAGTTGGCAGAAAGGCGTTCCGCCCCACCACAGTAGTTTTTGTGCGAAAGTCCCACCTGCAAACCCGGACCTATAAAGCTGTTGGATTTTGAAGTGCCTTGCGCCTCAAGGGTGGCTTCAATCGGTTGGTCGAGCGTGCAAGTGATATACACATCGAGCAATCCATCGCCATCGGCAGTGAGCGAGTCGGTGTTGACTACCTTCATATCGATGCTGCTGAAAATGCCCAGTCTCGACAGGTAGAGTTGCGTGCGGTCCATGTTGCCCACACGGAATGGACGACCATGGCGCGAACGAATGCACGACGGTATCAAGTCGTCTTTAATCCTTACAGGAAGGCGTTTATAAAGAGTGCAACGGCGAAATTCGAGCGTGTCGGTGCGGAATGATAGTTCCTTGTCATTCTGCACGGTCACATACACCTTATTACTGAGAAATCTCATCAAAGCCATATTCGGCACATTCGAAGCCTTTATCAACTGCAAATTCACCGTTCCTTTTGCCGAAACGCTATCTGCCAAATATTCCAAATATTCGGGTTTGAAATAATAGTAGCCCTTGTTACGAAGCACATTGGTAATTTCAATTCGCACAGCATTGAGTGAGTCCAAGCAATAGCGGTTACCGGTCTGGAAATAACTGTTTTTCTTTGCCACCGAGTCAATGATGTCGGCCAACGGAGTGCCCATATTCAGATATTTCAGTTCACCCAAGCAGTATGGTTCATTCACCTTCACATCGTAGGTGATGCTGGCTTTCTTCTTGTTCTTGCTGCTGTAATTGAGCTTATACGACGCACTTGAAGTGAAATATCCATTGTTGCGAAGCAGGGTGTTGATCATGTCAACACGCGTTTCGGGGCGCACACGGCTCACCAGCACTGGCTGCGACACCAGTTTTCTGTAAAGCCAGCCCTTCAAGCCCTTGGCATTGGGATTCCAGTGGTTATACACCCAAAGCCCGATTGGGAACGGTGTGCGGTAATATGGCGAATAGAGCGAATTGTTGGGCGCAACATCGATTGCCTCAAAAATCTGGTCTTGCACATCGCCGTCAATCTTCGTGTTGTTCTCTTTATAGTTGAGTTTCTTCACACCCGTGTAGAGCACTTCGCCTTCACCCAGGCGCGCCGTGGTAGAGCAACTCACGCTCACAAGCGAAAGCAGCACCGCCAGCATGGTGGTATATAATATGGACTTATTTCGTTTCATCTGTTTCTTCTTTTTTGTCTTCAATCATCGGCACCGAATCGGTGGGCAACTCAGTTTTCACACTATCGCGCCTCAAGAAGCGTGGTTTAAAACTGCGGAACAGCATCTTCAAAGTCGGAGCCTTGCGCTTCATCACAAAGCCCACGCCCATTTCCGTCACTTCGCCCTCAAGCACGCTTTCCCAACCGGTGTGGCGGAACAGGCGCAGATACCTTGAGCCAGTGTCGTTGAGCGAGTATTCAAGCGAAATGTCACTAATCAAGTTGTTACTGATATTCTGCTCACTGGTGGCGGCTGTACTGTATTCGCCACCCACCACAATCTTGAACCTGTCGTTGAACAGCGACTTCGACAGTCGATAACTATAACTGGTTTGAGTGGTAGATCCGTCGGTCTTGCCACCAAACTGATTGATGCCGAAAGAGAGGTCCACGCCTTTCAGCGTGCTTGCCGCCCAACTGTTGATTTGCGACTGGAGGAATGAATAGAGCGCGCCAGTGGTCGAAAGGTTGAAATTACCTGCCGAACTGGTTCCTGAGTAGGAATTATAAAGCAGCATATTCATTGCCACATTCGAGCGTTGCACATCTGTCATGCCCTGGATTTCATTCTTCACTGTCATATCGTCTTCGGTGCTGATGTCGAACGTCAAATCCATTTTCTTTAAGGTGTTGGCAATCTTTGCGGTAATTAGGAAGTTCACAAGTTTCGACTTGCCATCAGCGCCAGTGACGCTTGCCCTTGTGGTTTGCTCACCCACCAGATTGAGTTGCGGATTGAGCACATCGCCATTCCAAGTGATGCTGCTACCCGAATTAATGCTGAAAATCTTGCGTGAAATCACAGGTGGCGTATAACGCACGCTACCACTTTCGATGGTGTAAACACCCACCATATTGTCCTTCCCAGCAAAGTCGATAGAATAGCGCAAACGACCGCTGCCGTCAACGTTCACACGGTCTTTGCCGTCGGGCGAGAGGAATGCGTTGATTTTCACACCTTGCTGAATGGTGATGTCGATATTGATGTCCGACGAGGCACTTGCCGCATCAGTGGTGAGCAATGGGCTGCCGCCTGTGGAATCGGATGGATTCACGAATCTCACCATATCTTCATCAACGGTGCTGGAGGTCAAATCGTTCACATCGCTTTGAAGCACATAGGTGATATTCGAGCCTGTGAGCAACGAAAGTTTGGCATCCATCTGCATGGCACTTGCTTTGCTGCTGATTTTTGCCGAAATGTCGGCAAAGCCTTTGCCAAACACTTCGCTGTAACTCCGCTGTTCGGAACCGATGAACTGAATGTTTTTGCCATTTACGCGCAAATCCATATCCATAGTGCCGATATTCACTTCACCATTCATCTTCGCCACCTTGCCATTCAAGCCCTTTATACCGTAATCTTTGAAACGGATAATGCTGTTCTCGATTGGTATGGAGGCGTCGGAAAGTCGAAGTTTGCTGCCGTAGGGAGGCAATTCAATCACGGCAGAATCGCCCTTCACAAAGCCGCTGAACACCGGCGCGTCTGATGTGCCGAGCATTTTCACCTCGCCATCGGCATAACCACCGAGGCGCACATATCCACCTGGGATAAATGCTGTGGCTTTCTGCAATGGGAATCGGTTGAGGTGCAAATTCACGTTCATTGGGTTTGCGGCGGTGGTGTCGTTGAGCACACCGTAAGCGAGAGCCACCTTCGAGCCGTCGAGATCCATCACGGCATTCAACTTCGTGCTGCCCGATTCTGGGTCATACGCCAAACCAGTATTGAGTTTCACATCGCCCACGCTTTGCCCATCGTAGTGCAGTTGCTGGATAGCCAAGTCGCCTGTACCGTCGAAGTTTTTGCCATCGTAAAGCAATTTGATGTCGGCATCTACGGTTCCGCTCACACTTGGAAGCGTAGGAATGCCCGATAGCCATTCCTTCAACTTCATATTCTTCACTTTGAGGAAGATGTTTTCTTTCGTTGGATCGTCGGTAGGCTCGGTATGCAGTGCAAAACTACTTTTCTCATTCTTAATCACCACGTTGGCATCAAGCATCTTGCTGTTGTAGTTGAAGTCAAGGTGATTGTCGGTGTTCACCTCCCATTGGCGATACGCCACAATCGGCTTGGTGGGGAACAGTCGGGTTTTGATGTTTTCGCCTGTGAGTGTGGCGTGCGCACCCAGTCGGTAGCCCATCTCGTTGTTGATATTACGCTGCTCCACCAAGAAATCCACAATCGAATCCTTCGCGCCGCCACGCACATCCACCTGTGCGAAGTCGTCCCATGTGCCAGGTCGGTTGCCCATGTGCAAGTCGAATCGCAAGTATTTGTTGGTGAGTTCGTGCGCATGTATGGTGATAGTGTCGATGGCTGTGGTGCCCATACTGAGTTGGTGGATATAACCATCGAGGTTGATGATGCTATCGTTCTTCACCTCGCACTCAAAGTCACGAACATCAATATCATAGCGCGCCAAATAGCGTGGAACCAGACCACTTGGACCCACTTTCATCTTCAACGAGAATTTGGGCAACAAGTCCTGCAATGCCGACACATTGAGCGCACGGGCGGCAATCTGCCTGTCAACCTCAGCCAAACTCACATCGATATTTTTCATAAACTCATCGAGACCACATTCCGCCTTGAAATCGAGATGTGTTTCCTCGTTATCAACAAATGCCTCAACCGTGTTGTCGTTCGACACAAACCTCAATTCGGTGTTTTCGCTCACCAGTTGGGTGCCGTCGTAGTTCCAATTGATGTGGTTCAAGTCGGCGTTAAATTCGCAATTCTTCGTGCGCATATCGTAGTCAACGAATGCTGCAATTTCGCCAGTGGCGTTCAATGGGAAATCGGTGAATCCTAAAGCGTTGGCATCGAAGTCGCGGATATTGCCATTCACATTGAAGATGTATCTTTCGCCCTGGATTTTACCCTGCGCATCCATAAACAGGTTGCAGTTAGGGTTATTTGAATTTACTCTTGCTGTCACATCGCCAGCGTTCATATTCACCTGTGCGGTGATGTCGCGATAGGTCACGCCGTCGTAGGTCACGCTGCCAAGATTCACATCGGCATTCACCGCCGTTGACGCTTTCAAGAAGTCGAATCCGTGGCCGTCGGCCTTCACATGGGCTGTGAGATGGTCAACTGGCGCAAGTGGCATAATAGCACGCACAGGGAAATTGGTGAAATGGGCATCCACAGCATACTGATTGCGGTTGCCGTTGAAACTGCCCTTGCCCACCAACGAGCCGCCCTCCAAGCGCATGTCGAGGCTGCCAGAATATGAGTTTCCGCCAAATTTGGCATCGCCCTTCACCGTCATCGGTGGGAAATTCACCTGCTTGCTGGTGGCAGCGTCGAGTGCCAATGGCTTCACGAAATTCAAGTTGGGGAACTTAGCGTCGAAGGCAATGTTGCCATTCAGTCGCTTCATATCAAGTGGGTGATTCACCACACCGCTGGCTGTGGCATCGAGATATTTCGGAATAGTGGCAGTAAATGATTTGATGTCGAGATGCTCTGGTGTGCCTTGCACCTTTCCTTTGAGCGTGAGTGGATTGTATTGCGGAATTTGGCGCAATGTGGCTTTCAATGCCGGGTGAAGCAGCCCCAACTCTTGCAGAGCAATTCGGTTGTCGGTGTCGATAACGAAGTTGCCCGTAGGCTTGTCGTTGAGCAGCGTGAACGGAGCGTGTGCATCAACGTAAAACTCGCTCAAAAATGTTTTCAAGCGAAATTTGTTCACGTCAATCTTATTTTCATCCACATAGATGCTGCCGTTGGCTTGCTCTATTTCAAGTCCACAGCGTTCCTTGCCGCTGATGTGGTCCACATCTACGGTCACAGTCGATGCCCTGTTATACAAGTTGCGCAACTGCACATTCACATTGCTCAACTCTATATAATTCGGGTCGAGTCCTGCGCTTGGCATCACGCTGCGCTGCGCATATATGATATGACTTTTGCTCAGTCGGATGGAATCGCCTCGCACCACCCAAGTCACGGTATCGTTCGGGTTATTGATAGTGTCGGGGGGCAGAGGGTGAAGCTGGCTATAAATTTCGGCATCATGTTCGCTCAACGTGTAGTATCGCACATCGGCGCTGTCCACCGCAAGTGTGTGGGCATCTATGGTGTGTTTGCCGGTGTCAATAACTCCGTTTTTCATTTCCGCCTTACCGATATAGGCGTGTAATTTGTCGATAGTCGGCAACATTCGCATCGTGAAATCAATGTCAGCCAACGCCAAGTGGTAGGCATTGATGCGCCAAGGCTGTGCGGCAGCCGTGTCAGGCTCTTCCACCGCCTTGTGGGGATATGAGGTGAAGGTAACTTTGCCTCCACTCAATTCACCATCAATCAAATTGAGCACTCGGTGATTCAAATCCAAATCGGTGCCAAGGAGTTTGCAGTAATCCACCTGTGCCGAAAGCACAGTTGACGAATCGGCAGAAAGCAGATGATAATAGCCGTTGACCAATTCCGCGTCGCCAATTTTGAAGTTCATGTCCAAAAGTGGCATAAATTCCACTCCTGCCACAAACCTCTCGGCGCGCACCATCGTGTCGCCACTCTCCTCCACCACGCTCAAGCCTTCGATGCTCAAGTTGAGCGGAAACTCCAACAATATGCGGTTGAGTTTAATATCTAAACCTGTCGATTCGCTGGCGTAGCGGCAAGCGTAGTCTTTTGCCACATTCTGTACCCACGGAATGTAAAGCGAGAAAGGCAACAAAACCACAAGCACTATCAAGGCGAAAAACACCTTTAGCACGCGGCGAACAATATGATTTTTTATTAAATGATGCACTATGTCTATCTAAATAATTTATCCACATTAAAGCATTTGTCGCTTGCCGACAACTTGTCAACCTACGACAAACGGCATACATAATTTACAAATTTACATAATTTCCACTCACATATCAAAATTCAACGACGCTTTTTTCTTCATTTAGCATAATGAATGAATGTTGTAGAGATTTGTGATACACAATTCACGATTTTTGATAGGCGCAGATTAAACTTTTATTGTAGTTTTGCATTATCAAAACGGCAACGTTATAATATACATTAACTAAATCAACCCTATCAATATGAATGAAATAGTTGTAGGAATGGGCGAAGCCCTGTGGGACGTTCTTCCTGAAGGAAAGAAAATTGGTGGCGCTCCAGCCAATTTTGCCTATCATGTGTCGCAGTTCGGATTACCAAGCTGCGTGGTGAGCGCAATCGGCGACGATGCCTTAGGAAAAGAAATCATTGAAAATTTCACATCTAAAGGTCTTGACCAACTTATAGCAGAAGTGCCTTACCCAACAGGCACCGTGCAGGTGGAAATTGACCAAACTGGTATTCCATTGTACGATATTAAGGAAAGCGTGGCTTGGGACAACATCCCTTACACCGAACACCTTGATGCGCTTGCAAAAAGAACGAAGGCAGTGTGTTTTGGCTCGCTTGCCCAACGTAATGTGGTGTCGCGAGAAACAATCAATCATTTCTTAGACACTATGCCAAAAGACGACGACAGCCTTATCGTGTTCGATGTGAATCTGCGTCAAGGATTCTACAATAAGGAAATTCTGTGCAAGTCGATGCAGAATTGCAACATTCTGAAGATAAACGATGAGGAATTGATTACCGTGAGCCGTATGTTTGGCTATCCCGGCATCGACCTTCAAGACAAGTGCTGGATTCTGCTCGGAAAATACAATTTGAAGATGCTTATTCTCACTTGTGGCATCAACGGAAGTTATGTGTTCACTCCGGGCAACGTATCATTCCAACCCACGCCAAAAGTTGAGGTGGCCGACACCGTTGGGGCTGGCGACAGTTTCACCGCAGCATTCATCGCTTCTATCCTTAAAGGAAAAAGCGTGACCGAAGCACACACCATTGCAGTGAAAACCTCTGCCTTTGTGTGCACCCAGAAAGGTGCAATGCCTATCTTGCCACCCGAATACACTGCATAACCAAAAACTACATAATTTATTTATTTCTGAATCAATGCCGAAATCTCGCAAATTCTCAGTAACTTTGTATATACAAAATTAAAGTGACTATGAAAGTATTACTCGTTAATGGTAGCCCACATGTGAAAGGTTGCACCGCCACCGCTCTTGGTGAGGTGGCTAAAGCACTCAACGAATGTGGCATAGAGACTAAAATATCGTGGATTGGCGGCAAACCTCTTTCTGGCTGCGTGGCATGTGACTATTGCAAAAGTGCGCACCAGTGCGCCATCGATTCCGATATGGTGAATGTGATTGGCGCCGAACTCGACAATTACGACGGTTTCATCTTCGGCAGCCCTGTGTATTACGCAGGTCCTAACGGTTCGATGATTTCGTTTATGGACCGCTTGTTCCACGCTTTTAAAAGCAAACTACTCTTCAAGCCTGCCGCTGCCATTGTGAGCTGCCGCCGTGCTGGCTCAAGCAGCACTTTTGATGCGCTGAACAAGTATTTCACCATCTACAATATGCCTGTGGTCAGTTCAAGTTATTGGAACGGCGTGCATGGCAACACCCCCGAAGAAGTGGTTCAAGACCTTGAGGGAATGCAAGTGATGAAGAACCTCGGCAAGAATATGGCGTGGTTGCTCAAGTGCATTGAAGCCGGCAAACAAGCCGGTATTTCACACCCAGAGCCAGACCCACAAGTGAAGACCAACTTCATCAGATAATTATTTACACACCAAACACACATTTTAGGGAAATGAAAAAATTATTATGGATGGCTATTGCAGCCGTGGCATTGGTGGCTTGCAACAGCGAAAAGGCTGATGAGAAAAAAGAAGAGCCGAAGGCAGAGAAGGTGTTCATGTACAATGACTACAACGACGTGCAAATCCCTGCCGCGGAGAAGTATGGCATCGTCCCACTCGAACACAGGAATGTGAATTTCGACTCCATTAAGCAACTCGCGAAGGTGGAAGCCGACGATTCTATCCTCATCATCGAGCCTCTCACCCACTCCGTGCCTTACCTCACCCACAACGCCAAGGCTCTGCTTATGGAGATAGCAAGCAATTTCCAAGATTCGCTTGCTGCTCGTGGTGCGCGCCCTTACTGCCTACACGTCACTTCCATGCTCCGCACACTCAACGATGTGCGAAGCCTGGTGAAGCATAACAACAATGCCTCGGAAACGTCGGCACACTCCTACGGCACGACTTTCGACATCGCCCACAACAATTTCTACCCAATCCCAAAGTTCGACAAGGGTCCGGGTAAAAGTCTATCTAACAACGAACTCAAGCACCTCTTGGGCCACGTGCTCTACCGCCTAAGAATGCAAAAAAAATGCTGGGTACTCATCGAAGAAAACCAAAGATGCTACCACATCACCTGCAATTCCTAAATTCAGAGGTTTCTAATTTCTAACCTCCCTTTCCCTCTTCTTTTCTTCGAAGTGGGTGCGGAGTAGGGCTACGGTTTCTTCTGGGGTGGTGGCTGGGGCTGTGATTTTTTCAAGTTGGCAGCGGTCGCCCTCCTCTTTGATGGTGTCAACCAATGTGCCGTAGGTGTAAGCGATACCTGCTTCTTCGAGAAATGGTGTGGCTTTTTTGCTCATCACTTCGGCATAGAGCTCCTTCACTCCGCCCACCACAACCATAGCGGCAGCGGCTTTTCCTATCACCTTGTCGGCAATGACAGCACCGTGCAGCACTTCGGGGTCGTGGTTGAGCAGATGCTCTAAATCACGCACACCAGGCTTGGAGTAGGTGGTGACGATGCCGTGGTTTTTCACCACCAGCGAACACTTCTCCCTTCTTAAAATATCAATTAGTTGTTGCATTATTTCTGCTCAAATTTGTTTGCCACACGCACCAAGTTGTCGATAATAGGCAAATGCTGTGGACACATGGCCTCGCACTGTCCGCACTGTATGCAGTCGCTTGCTTTGCCGTGTTTTTTAGTCAGCAAATTGTAGTACAGTCGGCTGTTGTGGAATTGGCTTTCGCCCAGTTGCTTAATCACATTCATCAAACCGAAATATTGCGGAATGGCGATGTGCTGTGGGCATTTGCCAGTGCAGTAGTGGCACGCAGTGCAAGGAATGTCGATGTTTTTGGTAATGGTGTCAACCACACGGCTGATGAGGTCGGTTTCCTGCTCGTTCAGCGGTTGGAAATTCTGCATGTAACTGGTGTTGTCGTCAAGTTGCTCCATATTGCTCATGCCGCTGAGCACCGTCAGCACATTCGGCAGCGAAGCGCAGTAGCGAATTGCCCACGATGCAGGGCTCATGTCGGGGTGCACCTCTTTCATCATCTTCTCCACTTCGGCAGGCACATTTGCCAAACTGCCGCCCTTCACAGGCTCCATCACAATCACTGGTTTGCCGTATTTTTCGCAAATCTCGTAGCACTTCCTGCCCTCCACGGGGCTGTTCCAGTCGATATAGTTGATTTGCAACTGTACATATTCAAATTCGGGGTGTGTGGCAAGCACATGCTCCAGCGTTTCGCTGTCGTCGTGAAACGAGAATCCGATATGCTTCGCCTTGCCCTCGGCCTTCAGTTGCTTCAGGAATTTCCAGCCGTCGATACGGTCGAGCAGTTCGATGTAGTTCTTGTTGATGGCGTGGAACCAGTAGTAGTCGAAATACTCCAACCCAGTGCGAGCGAGCTGAATGTCGAACACCCGCTGCAAATCGTCGTAGGTGGTGATTTCTGCTGCGGGCATCTTGTCGGTCACGGTGTAACTTTCGCGTGGGTATCGCTTCACAATCGCCTCACGCACAAACACCTCGCTTTCGCCAGCGTGGTACATGAACGCCGTGTCGAAGTAAGTGAAACCACGCGCCATATATTTGTCCACCATTTGGGTGGCAAGCGTGTAGTTGATCGACTTTTGGTCGTTGGGGTCGAGAAGGGGAAGACGCATCATTCCCATACCGAGTTTTCTCATTTCGCTGACTATTTTTTAAGAATGAATTTGATGAACGCCCAGCCGCCAATCACCTGAATGAGCATACCTGGCACACCCAAGCGGAAATCCTGAACGCCTGCCATAAAACTGCCTTTCACTGCCCATTCAATGCCGCAGCCCACCACTTGATACATCAACACCACAGCGAGGATGGCAAAAATCGACACCGATTTTGTGCGATTAGCGATGACCGACGCAGCGCAAGCCAGTAGCACGCCCTTCATCACAATCATGGGGAGTGCCGACACAGGAGGCATACCGAAAAAGGCGGAATTGATGATAGGGGAGAGCAGGGCGGTGAGCAAACCCACCTTTGCCCCATACTTATATGCGCCAATCAGCGTGAAGAAATAGATGGGCAGAAAGATTAAGCCACCCTTCGGCATCAGCGCATGGCAAAGTTGAGGAAACACAATATTTCCCACAATAAACAGTGCTGCAAAAGCATAGGTGCGCACATCTCGCAACGAAAGCGAATAAAGTTTCACGTTTGAATTCATATCGTAATCATTTTGAATGGTTCAGAATATTTTTTATCTTTCAAAATTACAAGAAATCCATCAAAAAAGCAATAAAAAAACCTGTGTGCTAATGCCCCTGTGTGATTTTTTATGAATGCAATTTAAAATATCACACTTATTTTCCGTAAATTTGTGGAAAAAAGATAACTATGGCAGAATTTGATTTGAATAGATTTTTGGTGGCACAGGAGCGTGATTACGCCACAGCACTTGCCGAGATGAAAAATGGAGCGAAGTTGAGTCACTGGATTTGGTATATCTTTCCGCAGCAAAAAGGACTTGGGCACAGTTACAATTCGCGATACTATGGGCTTTGTGGCGTGGAAGAGGCTATGGCTTACTGGAATCATCCAGTGCTGAAAGCCCGCTTATTGGAAATAACCAATGCGGTTTTGTCACATGCTGGCAAACGCGATATTTCCCAAATTATGGGTAGCGGAATCGATGTTAAGAAGTTTCGCTCATGTATGGATCTCTTTGATAAAGTAGCACCTAATGATGTGTTTCATAAGGCAATCGTTACGTTTTACCCATTTTGACACAAAAATGATGGGATAACATACTCACGATGTGGGCAAAAGTTTGTAACTTTGTATGATTTTTTGTGCGCTCTGAAAAGTGGCACCAAAAATGGTACAAATAGCAAATTTTAATTAAGAATTATTTATACAAAATTATGGCAAAAAAAGCATTATTGATGATTCTTGACGGTTGGGGCATTGGTCCTCACGACAAGAGCAACGCAATTTGGGAAACTCCAACTCCTTACTGGGACAGCCTTATCGCAAATTATCCAAACAGCCGCTTGAAGGCTTGTGGCGAAGACGTGGGTTTGCCAGCAGGACAGATGGGTAACAGCGAAGTGGGTCACCTCAACATTGGTGGCGGCCGCATCGTTTACCAAGACCTTGTGAAAATCAACAAGGCTATTGCTGATGGCTCTATCTTGAAGAATCCTGAAGTTGTAAAGGCTTACACCTATGCCAAGGAAACTGGCAAGGGCTTGCACATCATGGGCTTGACCTCAACTGGTGGCGTGCACAGCTCATTGGACCACTTGTTTGCGCTTTGCGACATTGCTAAAGAATATGGTCTTGAAAAAGTGTATCTCCACTGCTTCATGGACGGTCGTGACACAGACCCAGAAAGCGGCAAGGGCTTTATTCAAGATGTGGAAAATCACCTCGCAAAGAGCACAGGTGTGATTGCCACTATTACTGGTCGCTACTACGCTATGGACCGTGACAAACGCTGGGACCGCGTGAAACTCGCTTACGACCAACTCGTGAACGGTGAAGGCCGCAAGAGCGACAACATGGTGCAGGCTATGCAGGAATCATACGACGAAGGCATCACCGATGAATTTGTGAAGCCAGTAGTGAACAGCACCGTTGACGGCCGCATCAAGGAAGGCGATGTGGTGATTTTCTTCAACTACCGCAACGACCGTGCAAAAGAACTTACCCAAGTGCTCACTCAGCAAGATATGCCAGAGCAGGGTATGCACACCATCAAGGACTTGCAATTCTTCTGCATGACTCCTTACGATTCATCATTCACAGGCGTTGGCATTCTTTTCCCAAAGGAAAATGTGCAGAACACCCTCGCAGAATACATTTCAAGCAAGGGCTTGAAGCAGCTCCACATTGCTGAAACAGAAAAGTACGCTCACGTTACATTCTTCTTCAACGGTGGCCGCGAAGCACCATTTGAAGGTGAAGACCGTATTCTCGTTCCATCACCAAAGGTGGCAACTTACGACCTCAAGCCAGAAATGAGCGCTTACGAAGTGAAGGATAAATTGGTGGCCGCTATTGGCGAGAAGAAGTACGATTGGATTGTGGTGAACTACGCTAACGGCGACATGGTGGGCCACACAGGTGTGTATGAAGCAATCGAAAAGGCTGTTAAGGCTATCGACGAATGTGTGAAAGACACCGTGGAAGCAGCAAAGGCTGCCGACTATGAAGTAATCATTATCGCTGACCACGGCAACGCCGACCACGCTGTAAACCCTGATGGCACTCCAAACACCGCTCACTCGCTCAACGATGTGCCATGCGTGTATGTAACAGCTAACAAGGACGCTAAGATTGAAAATGGTCGTCTCGCCGACGTGGCTCCAACCATTCTTCAAATCATGGGCCTCGAACAACCAGCCGAAATGACTGGTAAGGGTCTTATCGAAAAGTAATTTACGGCCCTCTATACTATGTAGAATGGCGCGTTAAGATATAATCTATTTCATAACAACCGTTCTAAAACCCCTCGGCTCTATGCGATTTTCTGCATAGAGCCGTTTTTTTGTTGGCTTAAAAACGTGTGAAAATCATTTTTTATTTGTAAATTCGTGGGTTGAACAAAGATGTATAGAAATTGATTATAAACTAATTAAAATTATATCATTATGACTCCATTTAAGAAGTTATTATTGGCGGGCTTATTGGTAGCTACAATGGTGCCTGCTGTAAGTGCCGAACATCTGGTGATTGCTGCTGTCAACGACACTCACAGTCAAATCGACCCAGCCGCTGATGGGAAAGGCGGGCTGCTTCGTCGTCGTGCCATCTACGACCAAATCCGCAAAGAAAACAAAAACACGATGATTATTCATGGTGGCGATGCTGTGCAGGGCACGCTCTATTTCTCAATGTTCAAGGGCGAAGTGGAATTTGCCGCTATCGACAGCATGGGCTACGACATGATCACGCTCGGAAATCACGAGTTTGACAATGGCGTGGTGAAACTTGCCAACTACTACAACAAGTTGAAAACTCCAATCGTTTCGACCAACTACGATTTCAGCGCCACCCCAGTGAAGGGTGTGATGCCATATCTGATTAAGACATTTGGCGGAAAGCGTGTGGGCTTTATCGGTATCAACGTGAATCCACGAGGTATGGTGTCGGAGGGCAATTACGATGGTCTCTACTATCAGAATGGCGAACTCATTGCCGACCCAACCGCAAAATATTTGAAGGAAGTGCAAAAAGTGGATTATGTGGTGATGGTGTCGCATATCGGCTATTTTGCAGAAATTCCTGGTGAACCCTGCGACTCTGGTTTGGTGACCAAGAGCCACTACATTGATATCGTGGTGGGCGGTCACACCCATTCTATAATTGAACCGGGTTCTGCTCAAGCCAACGTGAAGAATGCCGACGGTAAAATTGTCACAATCGGACAAAACGGAAAGTATGGCAAACTCGTGGGCGTTTATGACCTCGACCTCGAAACTGGCAAGGTGGAATATCGCCACATTAAAGTGACTTCAGCCTACGATGAAGCCGCTAAGCAATACACAGCTTTCGCAAATTGGCTTGCTCCTTACAAGCACAAGGTGGATTCAATCATGAATGCACCAGTGGCGCAAAGCGCACGCGAAATGACCTTGGACAGCCAAGCATACCAGAACTGGCTGTCGGATGCCATTATGGATATTATCAAAACCCTCTACACCGGCAAGGTTGACCTCGCTATCATGAACAAGGGCGGTATTCGTCAGGATATGCCTAAGGGTATGGTTTCGGAAGGTTTGATTAATTCTACCTTCCCATTCGACAACCGCTTCGTGGTGCTGGGTATTAAGGGTAAAGACCTGATTGAAGCTTTCCGTGTGATGGCTAACCGCGGAGGCGACGCTGTGAGCAAAGAGGCCAAGGTGGTATATAATGCCAAGGGCGAAATTGTGAGCGCAAAACTCAACGGCAAGCAAATCAAACCCGAACAGTCGTATAAGTTGGTGACAATCAACTTCCTTGCCAACGGTGGCGACTATATGGATTCGCTCCGCAATGGTAAGGTGCTTTTCACCGACACAGAGCCTTACGGCGAGCACATGCTTGAATATGTGAAGCAACTCACTGCCCAAGGCAAGATTATTGATGCAAAAGACACTCCTCGTTTTGTGAAAAAATAATATTATCAAATTTTCATAATGAACTTCAAAAAAATCTTACTTATTGCTGTGGTTGTGTTGATGACAGCCACAGTTTCTGTGGGAGCCAAGCGTCAGCCCGCTATTTTCAACAAGGTTGACAAAAAGGCTATGGAATCGTGGGTGAACTCCACATTCAAGTCGCTTTCACCCGATGAGCGAATTGCCCAGTTGATAGTGATGGCTGTAAACCCACGCGGCGCCGATGCCGAGACTTTAGTGAAAAAGTATGTGGCTGATTACAAGATTGGCGGTCTGATTTACAACGAAAACGACATTGTGACTCAGGCAAAACTCACCAATTACGCCCAATCGTTGTCGAAAGTGCCATTGATGATCACCCTCGATGCGGAATGGGGGCTTTCAATGCGATTAGAAGATGCTCCTAAGTTTCCTCGCAACTTATTTTTAGGTGCCATCAGCGATGACAAATTCTTCTACGAATACGGTCAGGAAGTGGCTCGCGAATGTAAGCGCATGGGTGTGAATGTGAATTTCGCCCCTGTGCTCGACGTTATCGACCGCCAAAAGACCGTGCTCGGCACTCGTGCCTATGGCTCAAACCCCACTTTGGTGGGCAATCACGGCGTGGCATTCGCCCGTGGTATGGAAGATGGTGGCGTGCTTTCTGTGATGAAGCACTTCCCTGGTCATGGCAGCACCACAGCCGACTCGCATCTTGAGTTGCCAGTTATCAACAAGTCGCTCCAAGAATTGAAGCAATACGATTTCGCTCCATTCCAGCAGTACATTGATGCCGGTTTGGGAGGTTGCCTCACTGCGCATCTCTATATCCCTGCTATTGATAAGCGTCGTGTGCCTGGCACCATGTCGAAGGCGTATGTCACCAATCTTTTGCAAAAGAAGATGCACTTTAATGGGCTTATCTTTACCGATGCGCTCGGTATGGAAGGCGCTAAAGAGGTGAAAGGCTCTGTGTGTGTGAACGCATTCCTCGCTGGCAACGACATTCTGCTCATGCCTAATGAGGTGGGACCTGAAATTGCCGCTATCAAGCAAGCGATTGCCGCTGGTAAGATTAAGCAGAAAGATGTGGACGCGAGAGTGAAGAAGATTCTCCGATTCAAATACGCTCTTGGATTAGACACCAAACCTCAAATCGACCTCGCCAACATTGTGGCTGACATCAACGCCCCTGAATCAAAGGTGCTCCAACGCAAGATGGTGGCATCTGCTGTGACCGTGGTGAAGTCGGCTAACGATATTCTCCCTTTGAAGAATTTGAACAACCGCAAAATTGCTGTGGTGGTGATGGGTAATGAAAATGGCGTAAAGTCGATGTTCGCGCGCCGTTGCACCGACTATGCCGAAGCCACAGTATTCGACTACAATCGTGTAGGTTCGCTCGATGCGCTCCAGCAGAAAATCGCCAAAGGTGGTTTCAACACCGTTATTGTATGTGTGGCTACACCTGCCGAGGCATACATGAATGCCGCAAAGCAATTGGCAAGCGCTGGTGGCGATGTGATTGTGGCTACCATGTGCCATCCTGAAAAACTCGACTTGGTAGGTTCCTTGATGGGCAACGACAAGGTGAAGGCTTCGCTTGTGACCTACGGCACCACCACGACTGATGAAGATTATTTGGCACAAACCATTTTCGGCGGCAATGCTGCTAAGGGTGTGCTCCCTATGGATATGAAAACTGGTGGTGGCGTGTTGAAGGCTGGCACTGGCGTAACTTACGAAGCTTGCCGCCTCGGTTACACCATTCCACAGGAAGTGGGTTTCAGCGGCGATTTGTTGGCTAAAATCGACTCGGTTTGCAACTACGGTGTGCAGCAAAAGGCATTTCCAGGCTGTCAGGTGGTTGTGGCTCGACATGGAAAGGTGGTTTGCAAGCGTGCTTACGGCCAAATTGACTACAATGTGGAAATCCCTGTTACCAACAACACCCTCTATGGCTTGGCATCAGTTTCGAAGGCAACTGGCACACTCAGCGGTGTGATGAAGGTGTACGACGAAGGAAAAATCCAGCTCGACGAACCTGCAAGTGACGTGATTCCAGGTTTGAAGGTGGAGGACAAGAAGGATATGACCTTCCGCCAGCTCTTGTATCACGAAACCGGTATGCCACCATCACTCAACATGTGGCAGATGATGTTCGACCCCAAAACTTACAACGGTCCACTCATCGCTACCACGCCAAACGAATACAACACCATTTGGGTGATGAAAAACGCCTATGGCAATAAGAAGGCAAAACTCCGTACCGACATTCTTTCACGCAAAAAGACCGACGTGTTTAACTTGCCTATCGCTGAGGGATTGTGGGGCAGCAAAGCCACTTACGATTCAATCATGGCACGCATCTACACCTCTACTTTGGTCGAAAAGAAATATCTCTACAGCTGCCTGAACTTCAGCTTGCTGGCAAATGCGGTGGAAAACGTAACGAAGCAGCCGCTCAACACATTCGTTCAAGACGGCATTTTCGCTCCACTGGGTGCTTACCACACCATGTATCGCCCACTTGAGAAGTTCCCACAATACCAGATTGCTTACACCGAGGTGGATACTTACCTCCGCCGCCAGCATATCCATGGCTATGTGCACGACGAACTTGCCGCATTCTCTGGCGGTGTTCAGGGCAATGCTGGTTTGTTCTCGAATGCCAACGACCTTTGCAAACTCTTCCAAATGTGGCTTAACGGTGGCGTGTATGGTGGCGACCGCTATTTGAAGCAATCCACCGTCGAGACTTTCCTCACCTCAAAGAGCCCCAACTCGCATCGTGGTTTAGGTTTCGACAAGCCACGCATCGACAAGCCCGAATGGTCGTCAACCTGCGATGAAGCAAGCCCCGAAACTGTAGGACACACCGGATTTACTGGCACTTGCTTCTGGGTGGATCCAAAGACCGATATGATTTACATCTTCTTGTGCAACCGTGTATCGCCCACTCGCGAAAATCCCAACTTTGGTCGTGTGAGCGCACGCACAAATATCCAGTCGATTCTCTACAAATCTATCGTGAAGTAATTCTTCACGGATATCCAAACAATAGCGGAGGGCTGAAGCCAAGCAAGGTTTCAGCTCTCCCTGTTTTCTATGTGTTGCATAGTTTTTTGCCATATTGGAAAATATTTGTATCTTCGTGGGCAAAATTTAACTACATTATTTGATAAAGATATGAAGAAAATTCTCGTTTCAGTATTTGCCTCGGCACTGGCTATTGGCAGTGCATTTGCTGGAGGCTATAAAATCACAGTCGGATTCCCCGATGTTTCGCTCAACAATGCCACAGCGTATCTCACCAGTTACGACACCGGCGATACTCTTGCCACTGGCACTGTGCACGGCAAGCGTTGCGTGATTAAGGGTAAAATTGAAGAGTCGTTTTTCGCACGCCTTATCATTGATGGCAAGCGTTGTGGTATGGTGGTGGAAGATGGTGCTATCGCCGTGGATTGGGCTACAAAGGTGGCTTCAGGCGCTCCACTCAACGACTATATCAACAACATGGAAAAGGCGATGGAAAATGTGAGCACCGATGAAGAGGCAGCCTCACATTTCTACAAGGCTTTTGAAGAAAACAAGACCAACGCCATCGGTCCTTGGGCATTCTACAATTATTTGATGTGTAAGCCACTCAATCTTCCACAACTTGAGGCAGAATTGAAGAATGTGCCAGCATCGTATTTGGAATTGAAGCGAGTGAAAGATGCCGTTGACAATGTGAAGGCGCAAGCCGTAACGGCAGAAGGTCAGATGTTCACCGATTTCACCGTCACAAAAGAAGATGGCACTACCGTGAAATTGAGCGACTATGTGGGTAAAGGCTCCTACACAGTGGTTGACTTCTGGGCAAGTTGGTGTGGACCATGCCGTCGCGAGATTCCAAACATCAAGGCGATGTATGAAAAATACAATGGCAAGGGAATGAACTTCCTCGGTGTGGCAGTTTGGGATGCTCCAGCCGACACACATCGTGCCATGACACAACTCGATATTCCTTGGCCAGTGATTGTGGGCAACCAAAAGCTCACCGAACCAACCAGGATTTACGGCATCATGGGTATTCCTCATATCATTATTTTCGACCCAGAAGGTCGCATCATTTCACGCGGCTTGCAAGGCAAGAAACTTGCCGACGCGATTGAAGCCTGCATGGCAAAGTAAAAGTTACGCATATAATAATGTGAAAAAATATCGAGGGCTGAAGTGGAAATGCTTCAGCCCTCGCTGCATTAATAAATGCAATGCCATAAAAGTGGTTCAGTGGATAAATACTGGGGCACAGAAACAAAAACATAAAAAACAGCCTTTTGACGATGCCAGTGCTTCGCACCTGTCGTTGGTGCTGCGGTATGTCTGATTTCAAGCTGAGGCTTGAATCAGCCACGCCACATCACCAACGCCGCCCTCTTTCGAGGTCGGTGGCATCGTCAAAAGGATAAAAACCGCTCGCCTTCGGCGAAAAACCAATTCCGGTAGGGACGTGATACTTCACGTCCGCCCATAATTATAATATCATATTGAATATCAATCATTTGACGCGGACGTGAAATATCACGTCCCTACCATAC
>SFGS01000036.1 GCA_004557565.1 Bacteroidales bacterium
GATAGGTGAAAAATCTGACATGGCAAAATCCTGAGCAACTTTTTGTTGCTCAGGTACTTATAAATAAAGTTAAATCAAAGTGTTGCGGAATTAAGGTTTTACATTTTTAAGTCGGAACTTTTGTAAAAAAATCACACTTTTCAGGCGGAACTTTTGGTTTGACGGGTGTGTGTTTTTAGGTTAACTCCCTGATTGTTGCATTGTTATCCGACTTTTGTTGATATTTTGTTGTGTGAGGCATTTTCTTTTTCTGTTTCTGTCCATATTTGAGTGCTTTTTTTGTGCTATATTTGCCTTGAATTTTAAATATTTTGGATGATGATGAAGATGGTTTTTTGGGCTTTGGCTGCTTGGTTTGCGGTTTCGGCTGCTGCTGCGGTGCATGTGAGCCCTACAAATGAGAAGATTCAATACACTGGTCGTGTGAATTTCAGTAATCCGGAGTGTGTGCGCTTTGTGTACCCCGGTGTGCAGATTGCCGCCAATTTTGAGGGTACGGGGCTGGCGATGAAGGCGAAGCCCGGCAGTGGCTATTTTGTGGTGGCTGTGGATAATTTGCCTGTACGCAAAATCTATTTCTCCCCCGCCGACTCGGTGATTACCCTTGCGAGCGGTCTGCCCACCGCACTGCCCCATACCGTGCGCGTTTACCTCTGCTACGAGGGCTATGCCAAGCGTCCCGAATTTCGTGGTTTCATTCTGGAGGGCGACACTAAATTGGTGGCACCACCCAAGCGCCCCAAGCATCGCATCGAGTTTGTGGGCAATTCCATCACTTGTGGCTATGGCAATGAGAGTTTGAACCGTAAATGCGGTTTTGCCGACTCCACCGAAAACCACTATCTCACCTACGCTTCGCTGCTGTGCCGTATGCTCGATGCCGAGGAACACTGCACGGCTCGTTCGGGTATTGGCGTGTATCGCAACTACAACGGCAAGCGCGGCGGCGATGCCGACACCATGAGCAAATGGTACGACTACACCTGCTTCGACGACGCTTCGCAACTCTGGGACCACAGCAAGTTCCGCCCCGAAGTGATTTGTGTGAACCTCGGCACCAACGACTTGAGCACCAAGAATCACGACATCAACCTCTACAAGAAGGCGTATCGCAAATTTATCCTGCATTTGCATGAGGTGCAGCCACAAGCCAAGATTGTGATGCTTACTGGTCCGATGCTGTGGGGTGAATATCTGAAGGAGCAAATCCGTGTGCTCGATGAACTGCAAAAGGAGTTCACCGAACAAGGTCTTGCCACCTACCGCTTCGATATGACCCTGCAAGACGGCACCTTCGGTTACGGCGGCAGTTGGCACCCATCGGCACGCCAGCACGAAATCATGGCTGGCGAATTGCTCCCATTGCTCAGCCGCCTGCTGAAGGAATAGTTTTTTTATTAGAAGTTAAGAAGTTAAAGAAGTTAAGGAGTTAAGACGATTGCTCCGATTGCTCTGAGTTCTCCGAGTGCTCACCCCACACGCCTTGGAGAAAAAATATACAAAAAATTACACTTTTTTCTTGCACGTTTTGCCCCAGCGGTGTGCAATGTTTTGCACACATTTCACGATAGTGTGGCAAAACGTGCATTTTTTTCAAAAAACCGATACAATTATTTTCTAATTTGTTTATATTTGCAACGATACGCTACGGCGTGTGGAACATTTAGACAATAATTAACATATTACGATTTATGAGTGAAAGAGAAAATATTCAGCAAGTGGCGAGCCGGCTTGTGGGCTTGCGCGATGCGCTTGAACTCACGCCCGAACAGGTGGCGGAGGCTTGTGGAATAGAAGTGGAAACTTATCGCAATTACGAAAGCGGTGATTTCGACATTCCCATTAGTTTTATTCAAAATCTCGCCTCCATCTATGGTGTGCAGGTGCCTGAATTGCTGTTCGGCACATCGCCACGCATGAGTTCTTACTATGTGACCCGCGCAGGTAAGGGACCGCGCGTGGAGCGTTCGAAGGCTTACAGCTACGAATCGCTTGCCGAAGGATTCACCGACCGCATCATGCACCCGTTTTTGGTGATGCTGGAGCCTAACGACAATTCCATCGCCAAACCCAACACACACTCTGGTCAGGAGTTCAACTATGTGCTTTCGGGCAGAGAAGAACTGCACATCGGCGGCAAAACGCTGGTGCTTAATCCCGGCGACAGCGTTACTTTCAACGCCCAGCTCCCCCACTACATGCAAGCACTCGATGGGAAACCCCTCGTGTTCCTGTCGCTTATCGCAAGCGAGTAACTCTAATAAACACACAACATCACACAAACGCTTTTTTTAGATCATTATGTTAGAACGATTTTTAGATAAAGTGGATTTCGAGTCGTACGACGACTTTATGCAGAATTTCCACATCAAAGATTTACCGGGATTCAATTTCGCCTACGATGTGGTGGACGAATGGGCGCGCATTGAGCCCGACCGCAAAGCCCTGCTTTGGACCAACGAGGCTGGCGATGTTAAGCAGTTCACGTTTGCCGACATCAAGCGCGAGAGCGACAAGACCGCGGCATATTTCCAGCAGTTGGGCATAGGCCGTGGCGATATGGTGATGCTGATTATGAAGCGTCGCTACCAATTCTGGTTTGCCATCACTGCACTCCATAAACTCGGTGCTGTGGCTATCCCTGCCACCCACTTGCTTACCGACGAGGACATCGTCTATCGCTGCCAGTCGGCTTCTATCCGTGCCATCGTGGCTGTGGGCGACGATGTGGTGCTCGACCATATCCAAAAGGCAGCCCCCGACTGCCCATCGGTGAAAAACTATATCTCCATCGGTCCGAAAGTGCCAGAGGGCTGGTGCGACTTCAACGCCGGCATCGAGAGCGCACCGCCATTCGTGCGCCCAGAGGTGGTGAACGAGCCAGGCGACATCTCGCTCATGTACTTCACCAGCGGCACCAGCGGCGAGCCTAAAATGGTGGCTCACGATTTCCGCTATCCGCTGGGGCATATCATCACGGCAAAGTATTGGCACAACCTCGACGAGAACAGTCTGCACTTCACCCTTGCCGACACCGGTTGGGGCAAGGCTGTGTGGGGCAAATACTATGGTCAATGGATTGTGGGCGCCAACGTGTTTGTTTACGACTTCGAGAAGTTCCACCCAGTGGATGTGCTGGAGATGATTCACAAGTTCCATATCACCTCGTTTTGCGCACCTCCCACCGTGTATCGCTTCCTTATCCGTGAAGATGTGAAGAAATACGATATTTCATCGCTCAAATATTGCACCAACGCAGGCGAAGCGCTCAACCCCAACGTGTTTGAACGCTGGTATGAACTTACCGGTATCAAACTTCACGAGGCGTTCGGACAGACCGAAACCACCGCCACCGTGGGCACCTATCCATGGATTGAGCCACGTCCGGGCTCAATGGGCAAGCCAAATCCTGGCTACGACATTGACCTCATCACCGCCGATGGACAGGTGGCTGAAGACGGTCAGCAGGGCGAAATCATCATACGCACCCACGGTCGCCGCCCCGAAGGACTGTTCCTCGGCTACTACCGCGACCCAGAACTCACCCACAAGAATTTCCACGACGGCATTTACCACACTGGCGACATCGCTTGGCGTGACGAAGACGGCTACTATTGGTTTGTGGGCCGCAAAGACGATGTAATCAAGTCGTCGGGCTATCGCATTGGTCCATTCGAGGTGGAAAATGCGCTGATGAAGCACGAGGCTGTGGTGGAGTGCGCCGTGACTGGCGTGCCCGACGAGGTGCGTGGTATGGCAGTGAAAGCCACCGTGGTGCTCAGCAAGGAATTTGCCGACACCCCAGGCATTGAATACGATGTGGAATACCGTGGCAAAGAGGTGCCAGCGCTGGTGAAGGACATTCAAGACTTCGTGAAGCGCACCACCGCCCCCTACAAATACCCTCGCGTGATTCAATTCGTGCGCGAACTCCCCAAAACCATCAGCGGCAAAATCCGCCGAGTGGAAATCCGCCAAAAGGACGGGGAAAGAAGTTAGGGAGTCAACGAGTCAACAGGTCAACGAGTCAACAGGTTTTTTTGTCTGACGAGTCGGACTGGTCTGACAAGTCCGACAGGCGATGGTGTCGTCTTAACTTCTTTAACTCCTTAACTCCTTAACTTCTTCACTTCTGAATCGTAATTTCTTGGTTGTGCAACGTGTTGCATTGCTTTTTTTGCGTTTTGTTGGGTGTTTATAGGGTGGAATATCTGAAAATATATTAAATTTGTAACATAATTTTTATAATTTGAAGATATTCTGCGGAATATGGATACATTAATCAACGTATTTTCTCTTTTGGGTTCGCTCGCCCTGTTCCTTTACGGAATGAAAATTATGAGCGAGGGACTTGAAAAATTCGCCGGTGAACGCTTGCGCGCTATTTTGGCTGCTATGACCAAAAATCGTGTGATGGGTGTTTTTACCGGTATTTTTATTACTGCGCTTATCCAGTCGTCGTCGGCCACTACTGTGATGGTGGTGTCGTTCGTTAATGCTGGATTGATGTCGCTCACCCAGTCAATCGGTGTGATTATGGGTGCCAACATCGGTACTACGGTCACAGCATGGATTATCTCGGCTGTGGGATTCAAGGTGAATATTGCCGCCTTTGCCATTCCAATGCTTGCCATAGGTATGCCGCTCATTTTCTCTGGCAACAGCAAGCGCAAGAGCGTGGGCGAATTTGTGTTTGGCTTCTCATTCCTGTTCATGGGTCTGTCGTTCTTGCAAAACTCTGCCACCGACTTGAATATGGGCGAAATTGTGGCAAATATGCTCGCTACGATGCCTGTTGACTCGTTCGGCACCATTCTGCTCTTTGTGCTGGTGGGTGCAGTGGTCACTATGATTGTGCAAGCCTCAGCCGCCACCATGGCAATTACCTTGATGCTCTTCGATATGCATATTCCGGGCTTCGGCTTCGAGCAGGCAGCCGCTTTGGCGATGGGTCAGAATATCGGTACCACCATCACCGCATTCATGGCTTCGCTCACAGCCAACACACAAGCGCGCCGTGCCGCCCTTGCCCACATGTTCTTCAATGTGTTTGGCGTGGTGGTAGTGCTCTTGATGTTCTATCCTGCATGTAATGCTGTTCGCTGGTTTGTGACCGATGTGATGGGCATTCAGAGCAACGACCTCTTCTTGCTCTCCGCATTCCATACCGCATTCAATGTGTTCAACACTTTGATTCTTATCTGGTTTGTGAAGCAGATTGAGCAACTTGTGTGCAAGGTGCTCCCCGACAAGAATACAGAAGAAAATCAGCCTCGCTTGAAATACATCTCTGCAGGCTTGTTCTCTACCGCCGAACTTTCGCTCCTTGAAGCGCGTAAGGAAGTTGCACTGATGGGTAAGCGATGTATGAGAGCCTTTGAGTTTGTGATGAGTATGCACGGCATCTCGAAGGAAGAAGAGTTCAACGCCATCTTCCATAAGGTGGAGAAATACGAGGGCATCACCGACAATATGGAGTATGAGATTGCGCACTACCTCCAGAAGGTGAGCGAAGGCCGCCTTTCCGATGAGTCGAAGCGCCAAATTCAGCGTATGCTCCGTGAGGTTGACGACCTTGAGAGTATCGGCGACTGCTGTTACAACTTGGCTCGCACGCTCTCGCGCAAGCGCACCAAGTGTAAGGCTCACTTTACCGACGAGCAGAGCATCCACATCTCCGAAATGGAGAAACTGGTGCTCGCATCGCTGGAGCAGATGGTGACCACGCTGCAGAAGCCTGAAGGCGAGGGACACGACATCTCGGCAAGTTATGAAATAGAGAGTGAAATCAACAGTCTGCGCACCAGCCTGCGCGACAACAACCTGATTCAAATCAGTGCTGGCGCATACGACTACGACCTCGGTGCTTTCTATATCGACCTTGTGAACGGTATGGAAAAACTTGGCGACCACGTGCTCAATGTGGTGCAAGCCAAGGCACGTCAGAAAGTGTAATTTCTTACAACAAAATACAGCGGCAGGGCATCAACCATTGGGGTTGGTGCCCTGCTTGATTTTTTATGCAGATTATTTTCGGAATTTGCAAAAATATTGATTAACTTTGTGCGCTATACACAAGTATGATTTCGGGGACTGTAGGGCTGTTGCCGCGCGATTGCGACAATAGCACAAATAACAGGAACACAGAATTTTAAACAAACTATATCAACTAATCAAACATTTGGTGTTATGAAACAACTATTTTCTTTATTCATTTTGGCGATTTTCGCCGCAGCCACTTCCTTTGCGGCAGAAGTGGAACTCACTTCGTTTAAAGATGTCAGTGCCGACGCTGACGACTATATTAGCTATGTGGCAGAGCAAGGGAAATCGGCTACTCCTCCTGCTGTGTATAGCGGAGTGATTCGCGTTTACCAAAATGGTGGTCTATTTACCGTCAATGCTAAGAATGGTGCAAAAATCACGCAGATTATTTTAGGATCATCGATGGCAACATCTGTCACTTATAGCGTGGATGGAGCTGACGAATCGGCTGCTCAGGCTATCAAGGCAAATGCGACACTTACTGTAGACGAATTGTCGGCTAACAGCATTCGTTTTACTTGTAAGGGAACAAGCAAGAGTGAGCGCCTTTATGTTAACTACCTTAAAGTGACTTATGAAACTCCTGGTGGCACAAAGGTGGTTACCTCTATCGCCATTACTGGCACCCCTGCAAAAACAGAGTATTACACTGGCGACAAGTTTAATCCTGAAGGCTTGGTGGTGACTGCCACTTTTGACGACAATACCACAGAAGCGGTAACTCCAAACTGGGAGTTCACTCCAGCCACATTCACAGAGGTGGGAAATATTTCTGTTGCTGTTAAAGCCACTTATGGTGGTCAGACCGCACAAACCACCTGCCCTGTAACTGTAAAAACCATTGCCAACACTAAGGAAACTGCCTACACTGTGGAGCAGGTAATTGCTTTGATTGATGCTGGCGTGGGACTCTCTACTCCAGTGTATGTGAAAGGTGTGGTCAGCAAAATCGTAACTCCATACTCTGCGCAGTATAAAAACATCTCATTCAACGTGTCGGACGATGGCGCAGTAAATTCTCCACAATTTCAGTTCTTCCGCAATCAGAAAGATGCTAAAAACGGTTATACCGAAGATCCAAATATTTTGGTGGGAGCCTCTGTTATCGGTTATGGCACACTCACAAAGTATAACACAACTTACGAATTTAATGCAGGTAACTACCTCGTAGAATACATCGCTCCAACACTCGCTGGCGACATCAACGGCGACGGCGTGGTGAACACTTCAGACGTAACAGCCCTCGTCAATGCGGTTTTGGGTGATGGCGACGTGACTTTGGAAATAGGCGACCTCAACGACGACGGTTTGCTCGACGTGACCGACGCCACCATGCTCATCTACCTCCTCGGCGAAGAAAACTAAAAACTCCCTCACCACCCTCCCCCACGAGGGTGCCACCCAAAAATAAAAATCCGCACCTATTTCACATTTGATTGACGAAATAGGTGCGGCTCTTATATTTGTACCATCAACACGCTATAGCGTAAGAAACAGCGTATTCCTCCTCGTTCCAAAATTTTGCCTAATCCCAAATTTATATATGAATTTTGGGATTATAATCCTAAAAATATATATGAAATTTGGGATTAGCGTGTTTTTTTCGTTCAGTGGAAAACCCCTGGTGATAAAATGATTTCTTGGTAAAAACCGCATCAAATTACTCAAAACGATAACCACATTTGGGTTGAATCAAATTTTTCTTGTTGAATCGGTTGAATCTGTGTGAGTTGTGGTTTTGGTGATGCACCAGGCGAAGCCTTTGGCTTTGCGGAGTTCGCTGTCGGTGAAGTGGTCGCCTTCGTGCCATTGCAGGTGGCAGTGGTCTTCCCCCACCTCGGCTATGTGGCGCTGGTGCTGACGGCGGCAGATGTCGCCCACCAGTTTGAACGGCATTTTGTTGGTTTTCTCCTCCTTTTTGCCCAGACTCATATAGATGTATTTCGCCTTCGACGGGTGGGCTTCGTAGTATTCTTCCCACCCCTGCATCCACAGCGAGGGCGAACACGCAGCCACGGCATCGAAAATGGGCGTTCTGGTGGTCATCCAGAGGGCGAAAAGCCCTCCGAGCGAGTAACCGCCCACCACGAGTGGCAAATGGGCGTGGCGCGCCGTTATGGTGGCGATAAGCGAATTTTCAATGTAGGTGAGCAACTCCCCCACCCTATCTTTCCATAATTCCGCTTCCTCCACCTCGAAAGTGTACATCGCGAATCCCTTGCCTGCCTCTTGCTCGATAAGGGCACATTCGTGAAGCAGAAGCCGTCGCTCAAAGGAGCACAATGGCTTCACGAGCACACATTGTGGCTCGCTATCTGTGGTGATGATATGGCAAGTGCGTTTGCCTATGTCGATGATTTCCTCTCTCATTTGCAGGATTTGTGCGTCATGATGTCGAGCACCATACGGTCGGTCTCGTTCATGCCGCTTGCGCCAATGCGTGTGAGGTTGCGTATGCAGTGGTCCACATCGTCCTCAATCAAGCCTTCGGCGTTGGTGGCGTGGCGGTTTTGGATAGCCAGCATAGCCGAGAGCACCGCTGTGGATACACCGCTGGTCACCTTCAGTGCGCAAGCCGGTTTCGCACCGTCGCACACCATGCCAGCGAGGTTGGCTATCATATTCTTCACCGAGTAAGCCACCTGCTTGTAGCCGCCGCCCATCAAGTAGGTGATGCCGCAAGCCGATCCGGTGGACGCCACCACGCAGCCGCAGAGCGCCGACAGTTTGCCGAGCGATTGCTTGATGTAGATGGCGGTGAGGTGCGAGAGGATGAGTGCACGCGTGAGTTCCTCGTCGGTGTTGTGGTTTTCTTCGGCAAACACTACCACAGGCATCGTGCATGATATGCCTTGGTTGCCGGAGCCTGAGTTGCTCATCACGGGAATGGATGCGCCAGCCATGCGGGCATCGCAAGCCGATGAGGTGGCAGAGAGAATGTGGCTGAAGATGCTGTCGCCCATGATGCCCTTGCCGAGCGGACGCGACAGCGTTTTGCCTAACGAATGTCCGTAGTTGCCCTTCAGGGCTTCGCGCGAGGCGTTCTCATTCAGTCGGCGCGCTTCTTTGATAAACTCTATTTCTTCGAGAGGCGTGGTGGTGGCGAAGTCGAACACACGGCGCAGCGTGAGTTCACACTCTTCGTCGTCTTTCGTGGGTGCCTCTTCGGTTTGATGCTTTTTTAGGGGTTGATTCAGAAGCACTTCGCCGTCTTTCTCGATGCGAATGAAGTGCGTATGGTCGCGAGCGATGATGGCTGTGGCGCTGTGGCCGGCATCGTCGGTCGCTATCACCTCGATATATAATTTTTCGTCAATACCGTCTTTCAGATGTATGCAAATGCGCTGTTCCTCCACATATTGCTTGCCCTGAGCCACTTCGGAGTCTGTCACATCGCGCAGCACCTCCAAGCCGTATTCGCTTTTGCCCACAAGCGCCCCCAACGCAATGGCAATAGGAAGTCCCACCATGCGAGTGCCGGGAATGCCCACGCCCATGGCGTTTTTCAGAATGTTGGCACTCAGATACGCCTCGATGTGAGTAGGTGTGCAACCCAGCGTCTCGGTGGCCTTAGCCACACACAGCGACACCGCCATAGGTTCCGTACAACCGATAGCAGGCACCACTTCACGCTTCATCAGCTCAATAATTCTCTTTCTCTTCTTTTGGTTAATCATACACGAAGGTTTTATAAACCCAAGCACGACCTAATGACCGATTTGGGTTAAATAGCATTACACCCACAAAGATACAAATAAAAACAAACAATTCACCCCACCCACCCCCAAATATCCACCACTAACCCACCGAAAATCCAGGTTCAGTGGAAAATTCCTGGGGATAGATTATGTATTGTTGCCGAATCGTCAATGGAATCAAAAACAAAAACATAAAAAAACGCCTTGGAGCAACGTGGAATGCTTCGCATTTGGCGGCGCGACTGTGCGCTTTGCGTCATTGGAAACGAGTTTCCATGCCGCCAACCACACAATCACTCCGCCACCCTCTTACGAGGGCATTCCACTTTGCCCCAAGGATAAAAACCGCTCGCCGTTTCACGGCGAAAAACCCCTGATGATAAAATGATTTCTTAGTAAAAAACCGCATCAAATCTCCCAAAAACGATTTTGCATGGTAGGGACGCGATACTTCGCGTCCGCGACAAATAACTGATATTCAATATAGTATCACAATTATGGGCGGACGTGAAGTATCACGCGTGAAGTATCACGCCCCGGTTTGGTTTTTCGCCGAAGGCGAGCGGTTTTTATCCTTTTGGCGATGCCACCGCCCTCGCTGGAGAGGGCGGCGTTAGGGTTGTGGTGTGGCTGATTCAAGCCTCTACTTGAAATCAGACATGCCACAGCACTAACGACAGGTGCGAAGCACTGGCATCGCTAAAAGGCTGTTTTTTATGTTTTTGTTTCAGTCCCCAGTATTTTTCCACTGAACCAAAATCCATCTTTACGACCAAAAACATAAAATATGAAACATAAAATATGAAGTGTAGAAAAATCTTATTATGAAATTATAATTATGATAAAGTGATAATGCGGTTTGGGGTGCGTTGATGGAAGCTGTTAGCGATGGCGATTGTTGGGTGATAGCCTTGATTAGCAATGGTTTGAGGCGGACGTGAATTATCACGTCCCTACCAGGAAAATCCCACAAATTTCTAACCTCTAACCTCTAATTTCTAACCTCTCCTACCCGAAATAGTTGGAGCGGTCGAGGGTGCGGTAGCCTATGGCTTCCATGATGTGCTGCGAGCGCACGCTGATGCTGCCTTCGAGGTCAGCGATGGTGCGCGCCACTTTCAAGATGCGGTCGTAGGCACGCGCGCTCATGTTCATACGCTCTATGGCGTTGCGCAGCAGTTCCAGCCCTTCGGCATCGGGCTCGGCATACTGGTGCACCATGCTTGTGGTCATTTGCGCGTTGCAGTGAATGCCGGGCGAGTCTTTGAAACGCAGACTCTGTATGGCTCTCGCCTGCACCACCCTGCGGCGAATGGCTTCCGACGACTCGCCCGGCGTGCGGTTGGCAAGTTCATCGAAATTCACGGGTTGCACTTCTATTTGCAGGTCGATACGGTCGAGCAGTGGCCCGGAAATCTTGCTCAAATAGTGTTGACGCTGGTATGCGGTGCACACGCACGGCTTGCTGGGGTGGCCGTAATATCCACATGGGCAGGGGTTCATACTCGCCACCAGCATAAACGATGCGGGATAGTTGGTGGTGTATTTCGCGCGGCTGATGGTGATTTGGCGGTCTTCAAGCGGCTGACGCATCACCTCAAGCACTGTGCGGTTAAATTCGGGAAGTTCGTCGAGAAAAAGCACCCCATTGTGCGCCAGACTGATTTCGCCCGGCGAGGGATATGTGCCGCCGCCCACCAGTGCCACCGGACTGATGGTGTGGTGTGGCGAGCGATATGGGCGCGTTGTGAGCAGCGTGGTGCCGCTTTTGAGGCTGCCAGCCACCGAGTGGATTTTCGTGGTCTCAAGCGCCTCTGAGAGGCTGAGAGGCGGAAGAATGGACGGCAGACGCTTCGCCATCATCGATTTGCCGCTACCGGGACTGCCGATGAGCATAATGTTGTGTCCGCCAGCGCACGCCACCTCGAATGCGCGCTTCACGTTGTCCTGACCTTTCACTTCACTGAAATCGTAGGGGAAATTGCCTTGCGCCTGTGCAAATTCGGCTCTGGTGTCGACCACCGTGGCTTCGAGTTCCACCTCACCATTGAGGAAGTTCACCACCTGCGTAATGTGGTCAACGCCATACACCTTCAGATTGTTGACGATGGCGGCCTCCGAGGCGTTGGCTTTGGGCAGAATGAAACCCTCAAGTTTCAACTCGCGCGCAAGTATCGCCATGGGCAGTGCGCCCTTGATGCTGCGCACCGAGCCGTCGAGCGACAGTTCGCCCATAATCATGTAGCGACTCAGCAAATCGGGCTTCACCACCTCGTCGGAGGCAAGCGTGCCGATGGCTATGGGAAGGTCGTAGGCCGCGCCCTCCTTCTTGATGTCGGCAGGCGACATGTTCACCACCACCGTCTTGTTAGGGTATTGAAAACCAGCCTCGTTGATAGCGCACCGCACACGTTCCGAACTCTCCTTCACGGCAGTGTCGGGGAGTCCCACAATCACCACTTGATTGCCCCAGTCGAGCGTGGTTTCGATAGTCACCATGGTGGCGTCGATGCCCTGCACAGCGGCAGCGATAGTTTTGCTGAGCATAGTTGTTTAAGTTTGAGAAGTTTGTTATCTCACAAATGTAGCAATTCTCCCCCACTCCACCAAGCCCACCCCCACCTTTTTTCACCCAAATACAAAAAAATATGAAATGATATACAAGTTGTCCCTGTGATCATTTAGTGATGATTGAAATAATCCCGTAGGGATTTGATGTGTGAAGGCAGGTATGCAGCGAAGGTTATGCGTAATGAGCGAAGCGAAAAGGAGCAAAACAGAAGCGAAATGCCTGCAAATATCGCATAACAAATATGCATCCCAGCGGGATGCGATTTCGCCATCAATGGGCGATTTGATGTTGTCGCTTTCCATCTCTTGCAAAATAGACACCAGAAGAAGCCTCTCGTGGCTATTGACACTTTGCCAGGATTGTATTATATATCTTTGTTTCAGGGGACTTATATGCTGTCTGAGGCGGATTTGCTGTGCGTGGAGTTCCTTATTAACGTGACAATGCTTGCAGACGATTGAAACACACATCCTGGAGTTCCTGGTTCTCCAGCTATCAATACTCCATATACGGTATTTCCACTCATCAAGGGACTACCACTATCTCCTTTGCGTAGTATCTTGTCTGTATGACATTCACAATAATCTGTTGTATGTGTCACTTTTCCTATACAAGTATGTATTTGAATGACCTCTTTCTTTGCGAAGATTGAAGGACAACCGGAATGGCTATCATCTACAACCACCCTACGCTTTGAAACATTAGTTAGTTCTTGACCGACAATAGGCATATCTTCTGCAAAAACGAGAGGGCTATTAACCCCTGCGCAATCGAATATAGCTACATCAGGTATATCCGGAGAGAAAAAATCTCCATTCGGAAAATTGATGAATATAGCCTCGCTCTTATCCAATACTATCCTCTGTCCGTTAACGTAGATTGAATGAGTTTGGCCTTCATTAAATACATGACCTGCTGTAATAAAGAAGTTGCCTACAAAGAAGCCTACTCCATCAGATGTTCCCCCATCTATAAATGTCACATAATTTTCGAATAGTATTTCCATGATTAATCTCTTTTAAAGTACTATGAATAATACAAAGATGCTTTTTTTAAAAAACAAACAAATATTTTCTGAAATTTTTTACATGTCGGATAGCGATAGGGGGTGTGGTTGCAGGTGGTATGGGGCGAAGTCTTTTGAGGGGAGCGCGGCAGCCTTTTCCGAAAGTTTTTGCAGATTTATCTTTTTGGGGTTGCGCTTCACCTCTGCGATGATGCCTGTGTGGTCGAACTCGTTGATGGCGATAAGGTCTATTTCGTTTTGACCTTTTCTGTCCCACCAATTACCCACTTGCGTATATTGCCCCGATTCCATCACCTTGTCATGGAAATACTGCTCAAGCACTCTTCCGGAATAGTCTTCGTAGTGGTTGGAGATATTGCCGCGGAGAGGGGCGAACAGTTGGCGCTCAATCAACGATTGGAAAGGGTAGATGAAGCGGAACCAGAATCGAAGGAAATTGTCGCGAATTTCGTAAGTGCTCACCTTGCTGTTTTGCTTCGCCAACAATGGCTTTTTTCGGCGGATAAGCTCGTATTTGCTTTCAAGATTCTGTAAAAACGTGCCTACATCTTTTTGAAGGGCACTGTCGATTTCGCTGCGTTTCGTTTTTCCAGATGCGATGATTTGCAGGATTGAGAAATAGGTGCCATGTTCGCTGCTAAACTCTTGGTTAAGAAGGTCTTTTCCTTCTGTTATGAAATAGGAATCTTGGCGGCAAATGTAGTTGAGCATTTTCTCTTTGGTGTAGCATTTCGCATCGATAAGCAGTTCGATGTATTTTGCCACACCACCGGTAATCATATATAGGCAGAGCAGGTCGTCGGGGGCGTAGTTGGGATTTGCGTCATGAAGAATTTCTTTTATCACAGCTGTGGTGAAAGGGCGCAATACGAGTTTTGAGGTCGGGCGGCCGTATAGAGGCTCTGACTTGTCGTCGAAGATGCGCTTCATCAGAGTTTGTATGCTGCCCGAAACGATGAGGTGGATTTTCGCATTTTGCTTAAATCGGTCCCAAATGTCTTGTATTTCGCTGAAAATGGTTGGGTTGATTTTATAGAGCGTCTGAAACTCATCGAACACAATGGTTAAGTGCCGCTTTTGTGCCTCCTTCATAATCACCTCAAACAAGTCTTTGAATCGTGTGATTTCGCCATACACGGTGAGTCCGATTTGTTGTTCAAGTTCTCGCTGAAAATTCTGGCAAAGCAGCGATTCAGAGCT
Organism: Bacteroidales bacterium; assembly: GCA_004557565.1. Classification (GTDB taxonomy): domain Bacteria; phylum Bacteroidota; class Bacteroidia; order Bacteroidales; family Muribaculaceae; genus Sodaliphilus. The sequence continues at coordinate 14,543 of SFGS01000036.1, forward strand.
TTTTGACACAAACAGATAGGCATATTCTTTGCCCTCCATCGCCTTAGTGACAAGGGATGTTTTGCCAACTCTACGACGGCCGGTAAGCACCATAAACACGGCACTGTCGTATGACTGTTTTTCGTTTTCACGAATGATAGAAAGCTCATTTACACGGTTGTAGAATTTCATAATATAAATGTGGATTTATATAAATAGCGGTTTATATATGGCAAAAATACACATAAATTCTCACACCACCAACATTTTTTTGCACCAATTTGCAATCCTGTGGGTGATTTGTGTGGGGGAGGGGTGGGGGTTATTTTCCGAGGAGGAGCCACATGGGCTTGCGTTGGTTCCATACGTCGGAGGTGTGGCGTATGGGGCAGAGGCTGTGTGCGTATTCGAGGATTTCGAGCACGTTGGCGATGTTGTACGACGTTTCGTCGGGCGTTTCGGAGTCGGATATGCTGTTGAAGTGCGATCCCAGAATCACCCAGTCGCCATTGTCGATAGCGTCTTTGATGCGCTTTTTCATCTGTGTTTTAGTGAGCCAGCCGCGCGAGAGCGATTCAAACGACAGTCGCTTCAGACTGTGGCGGTCGTTGTCGGAATTGTGGTTGATAAGGTTGTAGGTGGCAGCCACGGCACATTCAAAAAGCTTTTTCACGATGGGCATATTGTCAGGGAACTCTGCTGAGTTGCCTGGCCACACGAGGATAGATGGGGCGTTGAGTCCGTAGAGTTTGAACGCCTTGATGCAGTCGAGTGCCGAAGCCTCAATCTTGCTGGCATCGTGCGGGTGCTGGGCATCGCGGTCGTACCAGCCTTCGGAGTGGTTGGGGTGGTACAGAAATTCGAAGCCCTCGCTTTGCCACTGCTTGCAGATGTCAACCATGCCAGTCGGAATCCACGCATCGGCAGGGGAGGAGAAGGGGCGGAGTGCCAAATCGCCGTAAATGCCCTTCGCGATGCAGAAGTCGTGCAATTTTTGATACACGGGCGTGAGCTTGCCCTGCTTGTCGAAGGCGGCAAAGTCGTCGTCAATCCAGCTGATGGCTGGGGTGTTGTATTTCTTGTAAATATCGTCTTCCGTCAAGCCGGCGTTTAGTATGATGGTCACAAGGTCGCTGACGTCGCTTGCGTCAACCTTTCCGTCGCCGTTCACATCGCCACGCAGGGTTTGTGCGTTGGCTGAAATCAGTATGAGAAGCATACTGAGCATGCATGTTATTTTTTTCATAGTGGTGTATATTTTTTTGTGGGTTGTCTTAATTCCGCAGCATAAAATGTTGTGTTAAATACAAGTGTCAGAGAATCAGTATTCTAATGACGCATGGTCATGACAGAAATCTCAATTAACTTGGTGCTACTAAGATAACAAGTAAAGAAGACTCTGACAAGACAAAGGTAGCAACTAAAAACGAGAAATTCACTTCTTTTGGTGGAATTTATCACATTATGGATATTTTTTCCAAGTTGGGCCTTGACTTTGACCACCACGGAATGAAGGTTATAAATAAATTTTAGAAACCATTTTTTGTTTCTCACATCCAAAATACTGGCTTATATTGTCCTTTATTCACTAATTATTCATATCTTTGCCAATACATACTATAAACAACTATAAACAACTATAAACAACCATAACATAAATTACACTAATCGTAGATATGAAAGCCATCAATGCGATTTTTGCTTGGATGCTCAGTGTGTCTGTACCGACATTTGCTGAGAGCAATTTCAATCCCAGTATCAACATCGACCTTCAGACTCGCGTCAGCTATGTCAACGACCGCATTGACAATCATATACGCCACGATGCCTCGGGATTCAAAGGCGATTACTTCTTGCTTAGTGTGAGCGGACAGGTTACCGACCGCCTGACATATTCATGGCGTCAGCGCATCAATCAGAAGAAAGAGAGAAGTGACCGGTTTGACGGCACCGACTGGGTGTATCTTGACTATAAACTCGACGACCACTGGAGCGTGGCCGCAGGAAAGCAGGTGGCTATGGTGGGTGGATACGAGTACGACCGCAACCCAGTTGACATATATGTGTCTTCCGAATTCTGGAACAACATCGCTCCGTTTCAGTTCGGTGCCAGTGCCACTTACACTACCACCAACGGCAAGAACCGCTTCACAGCGCAGGTTACTCAAAGCCTGTTCAACACTCCTGCCAACCGCGATATGTTGGCCTATCATCTGCACTGGGCAGGCAACTATGGGTGGCTAAACACTCTCTATTCTGCCAATATGATAGAGTATGTGCCCGGTCGATTTATCTCGTACATTGCCCTCGGCAACAAATTCACCGTGGGCAATATGTCGTTAGAACTCGACTTTATGAACCGCGCTTCAAGCCATCAGACCATTTTCTTCAAGGACTGCTCCGTGATGGCACGACTTGACTATCGCCCGATACCCCACCTCGGACTGTATGGCAAACTCACATACGACGTCAACCGCACCAACTCACAAGCCGACATGAGTGTGCTGCCCGGCACAGAGATGGCTGCCTATGGTGGCGGTGTGGAGTTCTTCCCCACAAAAGGAAAGCCCGATGTGCGCGTCAGTTTGGGCGTATCTCACTCCACGGGCACCAACAGCAACCCATCGGGAACATTAAATGACAATCAGACCACGGTGCGCTTGTCGTTCATCGCCAAGTTGCATCTGCTGTCGTGGAAAAACAAATAATCTAACGCATACATATTATGGCAAAGAACGGTAAAAAGAGTAAATCGCTCATCGCAAGCGGAATCTGGTGTGTAGTAGCAGTAGTGGTTCTGTTCGGTTATCTTGGCATGGTGATGGGGGTGCCCAACATGCTCAACACGATAATGAAGACAGCCCACGACCTATTGCTCAACACCGTGCTCTATCTGATGAGTATATGTGTGATAACAGGTGCCATGGGCAGAGTGTTTGTTGAGTTTGGAGTGGTGGCACTACTTGAGCGCACATTGCGCCCGCTGATGCGCCCCATCTTCAATCTGCCGGGTGTTACATCGTTAGGAGCCGTGATGACATTCCTCTCCGACAACCCCGCCATCATATCGCTCGCCAAAGACAAACGCTTTGCAAGTTACTTCAAGAAATATCAGTTCATATCGCTCACCAACTTCGGTACGGCCTTCGGCATGGGGCTGCTCGTGATAGTGTTCATGGCAAGCCAAGGCTACTATGCGGCTCCGATTATCGGACTGGTAGGTGCATGCTGTGGATGCGTGTGTTCCACACGCCTGATGCAGCGCTTCGTGTTGAAGGCCTATCCGCAGTATGCCGTGGAAGACGCTGTGCCGAAAGAGGAGACAGAAGAAAAGGAGGAGGAAAGCGAGAATACGGAGCAGACCGTGTTCATACGCCTGCTCAATGCCATGCTCGACGGCGGACGCAGCGGTGTTGATGTGGGTATAGCCATTATCCCCGGCGTGCTTATCATATCCACCTTCGTAATGATGTTCACCTTCGGTCCGGCAGCCGACGGAACCTACAACGGCGCCGCCTATCAGGGTGTGGAACTGCTGCCATGGCTTGCCAACAAGATTGATTTCGTGTTTGAGTGGCTGTTCGGGTTCCACGACCCACATCTCGTGGCATTCCCCATCACCGCTCTTGGCGCTGTAGGAGCGGCTCTCGGTCTGATACCGGGATTCGTCAGCCACGGCTGGATTGACGGCAACGCTATCGCCGTATTCACCGCCATCGGTATGTGCTGGAGTGGATTTCTTAGCACGCACACTGCCATGCTCGACTCTATCGGCTATCGCGACCTCACGCCCAAAGCCATCATGGCACACTTCTGTGGCGGACTCGTAGCCGCCGTCACCGCGCACTGGATGTTCGCCCTATATACGCTAATAGCGGGATAAGATAAAAAAATAAGGGGGTGTGTCAAATTTATCCCCAAACGATTTTGTATGGTAGGGACGCGATATTTCGCGTTCGCGCCAAATGGTTGATATTCAATATGATATTGTAATTATAGGCGGACGTGAAGTATCACGTCCCTACCGGGTTTGGTTTTTCGCCGAAGGCGAGTGTTTTTTATGTTTTTGTTTCAGTGCCTCCCGGTATTCATTCACTGTTCCGAAGAATGTGCGGTGAAATTCCGTTAGCGGTTGTTTATTTCAGGAGGGTGCGGAGATGCTTTTCGGCATCGATGATGTCGGAGCCGTTATAGGTCACATTTCCAAGCGAATCGGTCACCACGTAGAGTGGGGTAGAGGTCACTGCCAAGCCCTTGATTTGATTGTTGAGCGGACCTTCTGGAGCCCAGAAGTGGCGCCATGTGGAGCCGTCGCGCTGGGTGTAACTGCGCCACGACACGGTGTCGGGGTCGATGTATATGTCGCAGATTTGCAGTTGGTGCTTGTCGGGAAATTCCTCTGCCCACTTGGTTATGCTGCTCATTTCGTTGTTGTGCGAACTGCTGTTCACCCACAAATAGAGTAGGGTGGCTTTCGCCGTGTTGGTGCTCAGCGAGCCAAACTCGCCGTTGTCCTCCAGCAAGAGGATAGAGTTGATTCTTTCTGCGCTTTTCGGGCGGCGTTCCACCAGTCGCTCATACGCTTTCATCAGCCATGCCGGCTTTGCGTCTTTGTCGATTTTCGCCAGCAAACCTTTCATTTTCTGCTGGTTGTTGAGTTGGCTATAGTCCACAATCAGCAGTAGGGTAGAGAGCAGGTCGGAAGGGTTTTCGGCTGCGTATTTCTCTATCGACGCATCGAGGGTGGCGTGGTTAAACTCATCGTATTCGGCACGGTGGTCCTTGATAAACTTATACCATCGCTCGTTCACGTCCGAGCCCTTTATCTCAATGCCGTAAACGTCGTTGAGGTCGCCACGCAGCTGCGTGTGGTCGCCGTTTTCCATCACGAAGTGCGCTATCATCTTGCTCTGCGAGTCGTAGATTACCACAAGGGCAGGGTCGGGGCTTTCGCCTTGAAACTCAAAGCGGTTGTTGTTTGCTACGGTGCGCACTTCCTTCACGCCGTCGGCGGTGCCCCACACCATGAGCACGTTTTGATTGCCTAAGTTTTGGATATTTCCCTCAATTTTGAACGATTTGCTGCAGCTTGTGGCAATGATGCCCAGCAGGGCAAGTGTGGATATGATGCAAAAAGATATTTTTCTCATAACAAAGCTCAATTTTATGCTACAAAAATAGCAATTAAACCTTGATTAAGCACTAAAATGAATGGTTTTTTGCGAAAAAGTTGTGTAAATTAAAAAAGATGCTTACCTTTGCATCGCTAAATAAGCATGGGTAGGTAGGTAAGTGGTTAAAACGGGCAGACTGTAAATCTGTTGCCTCACGGCTTCGGCAGTTCGAATCTGTCCCTGCCCACAGAAAAGGCTCCAAATCTTGGTGCCTTTTTCTTTTTCCCCACATCTCCACACGAATCCCGCCAGATGTGTGCATTGCCGCGGTTCAGTGGAAAAATACTGAGGGACTGAAACAAAAACATAAAAAACAGCCTTTTAGCGATGCCAGTGCTTCGCACCTGTCGTTAGTGCTGTGGCATGTCTGATTTCAAGCTGGGGCTTGAACCACTCGCCTTCGGCGAAAAACCAATCTTTAGAAATCAGATTATCCGAAAACGCAAATAAAAAGATACTCCAATTCCTTTTGCATTGTTGTTGGCTTTATCTCACACAGATTCTACAGATTTTCTTTTGGTAGCGTTAAATCTCACCGAGTTTGCTTGCTATCAATAAGACTACGAGTCCATTGGTTATTAAGTGATGAGGACTGCAAGTAAGATGTGTTCAGATTTATCTGATTCTGAATCTCTTAAACGCTATTGTTGATTATCGGCGTTGTTTGGTTTGGCATTATTTAGTTCGTTCAGTAAATCCTCTAACACGTAATCGTCGCTCATGAGTTGTAGCCCTGTGTCGGGGTTTGATAATTGTTGGGCTGTTTTTGATGAATAGAATATGTCTAATGCTTGCTCAGGACAGATATTCATCTTCTGTGCAAGCATCATTACTATACGGCTTTGTTTTCGCCAAAGAACAGAATTTCTCATAAGTTTAGATTAGTGGATAAGATGAAACGAAATTTAAAAATTTGTCTATTATCTGCTGATTTCGAATACAAATCTGGTGATTTACTTGCTTGTATTTAAGTTGTCCTAATGCCTGTTCTGCTGTGATTCTGCCATTTTCATAATCTTCAACGGTGTCAATCACGTTGTCGTTGGCAACGCTTCCTCCCAATTTTTTAGTGTTTCAACCGTTGTTTCTGCCAGCCATTCTGCACTTTGGGTGTGTAGTTCGTCATAATATGGCAAAAGAAAATTGTGTATAAGTCCTTGTTTTTTAAGGCGCATATACATGTTTTGTGGTGGAACCTTCATAAGTTTAGCTCCCTTTTCTATCGCTATTATGGCAAGATGAATATTTTTATAATCCAATTGTTCCATTAATATTCTAAATTACTGGTTTTATGTTTTTTGCGCACCACTTGTGCAAATTCCATCTTAAATCTAAGCATTTATTTTTAATCGTGGCACACAAGGCTTTTCTTTTTAGCGTTTTTTAGCAGAAAAGCCATATTTCCACCATTTCTTCGACACACTCGCACCATGCGAACGGGTGGGAATTAGAAGAGGGAGTGGTAGAGGGTGGTCATTTGGGCGTAGAAGGAGTCGTAGCCGAGGTGGTGGTCGTAGTCGTTCTGCGCTTGGGTGCCGATTTTGTTGCGGAGTTCGGGATTTTCGATGAGTTGCTTGATAGCGTCGGCGAGCTGGAATTGGTTTTCGGGGTCAACCAGCAGGGCATTTTCACCGTTGGTGAGGTATTCGAGTTGCGCACCGTTGTTGGTGGTGACGTGCGCCTTGCCGAGCATCATATATTCAAGGTTGCTCAATCCCAGCGCCTCGGGTTTTGTGCTTGGCAAAACACCGAAATCGCACTGTTTCACAAGCGGTTGCACATTTGGGCAGTAGCCCATGAACGACACATTTTTCAGCAGTTGATTAGCCACAACGAATCCCTTAATTTGCGCCATAAACTTGTGGTGTCCTTCGCCCACGAGCACCAGGTGATAGGTGTCGCGGTCGAGTTGCGCTAGCGCCTTAATCAGTGTGTCAACGCCCTTCTCGCGGCACAGTCTGCCGTGGTACATGATGAGCGCACGGTCGGCAGGAATGTCGAATTTCTCGCGCAGCGATGGGGTAGGGGTGGCTGTGTCGTCGGCTCGGAGCACGCTGTCGCGGATAATCACCGCCTTCGATGTGTCGAAGTTCTTGATGCGTGGAATGAACGAATCGTAAGCCTTTTGCGAGGCAAACACGATGCGGTCGAGTTCGCGATAGATTTTCTTCGAAATCATATTTAGCCGTGGGCGTTCCACGCCGTGAAGCGACAGCACGATTTTCACATTCTTGCTGTTGGCGCTCATGTGTTTGGCCAGCACAGCCGTCACAGCATCGCTAAACGAGTGAACATGAATGATGTTTTCCCCACGCTTGAGCAGACGCTTGAAGCGTTTGGGGCTATCGAGGTCGGTTATGCCCTTCAGCGGCAAGATAGAAATCGGTATTTCGAGAGGACGGAATCGGTTCAGCACCGTGTCGCTTTTGCCGCACACCATCTCCACGTAATACTCGTCTTGATCCTTGAGTTTCAGCATCAAATCGTAGGCGTACTGTTCGGGTCCGCTCCAGATTTTGTTGCTCACTATGTGAAAAATATTAATCATCGCGTCGTGTTTATGTTAAGGGATATTCTTCAAAAAGCGAATTTACGTTTTTTTATCAAAATATCCTACAATTTGACATAAAAAATGCACCCACACGAGCGATTATTTCTCTAATGGGTGCTTTTTGTTCCCGAAAGGGGGAGTGGATTATTTGTCTTTAAACAGGTCTTTGATGCCGCCGATGCTGCCCAACAGGTTGGTTGCCTCGTAGGGGAGGTAAACGGTCTTGGTGTTGTTGCCTTCTGCCACTTCCTGCATCATGCCGATGTATTTTTGAGCCAGCAGATAGTTGGCAGGGTTGGCGCTTTGGCCCACAGCCTCGGTAATCTTGTTGATGGCGATAGCCTCTGCTTCAGCCTTGCGGATTCGTGCTTGCGCCTCACCTTCGGCTTGCAGAATTTGTGTTTGCTTGTCGGCTTCAGCCTGGTTGATACGGGCAGTTTTCTGACCTTCCGATTGCAGAATGGCAGCCGCCTTCTGACCCTCGCTGGTGAGGATTGTGGCACGCTTGTTACGCTCTGCCTGCATCTGTTTTTCCATAGCTTGAAGCACCGATTGTGGAGGTGTAATATCCTGAAGTTCAACACGGTTTACCTTCACGCCCCACTTGTTGGTGGCATCGTCGAGCACCGCGCGGAGTTTGGTGTTGATGGTGTCGCGCGAGGTGAGTGTTTCGTCGAGTTCGAGTTCACCGATAATGTTACGCAGGGTGGTTTGCGTGAGTTTTTCGATAGCGTTAGGCAGATTGTTGATTTCATACACCGCGCTTTCAGGTTCCACGATTTGGAAGTAGAGCAGCGCGTTGATTTGAGTCTGCACATTGTCTTTAGTAATCACATTTTGCTTGTCGAAATCATACACCTGTTCACGCAGGTCGATGGTGTTGGTGTAGAAATATCTGCCGTTGGAGTAAGCCACGGTGGTTTTTGGGCGATCGATGAAAGGGATAATCACGTTGATGCCCGGCTTCAGCGTGGCGTAATACTTACCCAATCGCTCAATAATTTTGGTTTCGGATTGAGGGATAATCACCAAACTCTTTTTCACGAGAATGAGTACGAACACGATTAGTGCAATCAGTACCCACATACCAATACTTGCTGTTGTCATACTACTATTTGCTTTAGAATGAATAAATTATAATCTTGTTTCGTTTGTTAGCGTTGGGGTGCGCTTAGTTGCGCTCCACCGTCACGATAAGGCTTTTACGGTCCACGATTTTCACCTTTTCGCCCACTTCTATCACATCTGTTTCACGTGAAACAGCCTTCCACACGTCGCCGTCCACTGCCACATATCCGCTTTCGCCTGGCGCGATGGCTTCTTCCACTTTGCCTTCGCGACCAATCAGGGCGTCGATGTTGGTGGAGATGTTTTTGTCGTTGCGGTGCAGGTATCTCAGCGCAAAGGGTCGAACGAATAAAAGGAAGGCGATAGAAATCAAAATCCATGCTAAGAGTTGTGGCACCAGTCCGGTTCCGCAAAGCGCCACCAGTGTGGCAGCCACTGCGCCGAGCACAAAACTCATGAAGAAGAAATCTCCCGAGGTCAGCTCAAGGATGAGGAAAAAGATTCCCACTAAAATCCACATGAGCCAGAGGTTGGTTTGAAAATATTCAATCATGATATAAAAAATTTTAGTTGTCGTTTAATGTTTGCTTTTTGATGGTAAATTGCTTGAGTTAGTAAAGATACTCATAATTTTACTTATATGGCAATTTTTTGCTCAAAAATCATTTTGCCTAAAAATAGTGCAAAATTTGTGCCAAATTTCGCCAAAAATCCCCACCAAACTCCCAGATGGCGAACAAATATGCGATTCTCAAAGCCTAAAAAATGGCTTAAACGGTTGATTAGTAAGATGAAAGGCGCAATTTTGCTGTTTCTGATTTTCGTTCAGAAAAATCGCAAACGCTAAATTTGAGCAAATTTAAGCCTATTTTTCCACGCAAAAGAATTATCTTTGTAATTGTGAAAGTCTGTGCCAATACTTTCGCTTTGGCGCGGCTTACACATTAATAATATTAAGATTTTCGGATTTTAAAAAGTAAGGCTTTGACGCAAATTTCTTACATAGCAGAAAATGTCGCGCTTCCTCAACTTAATCATGAGGCTGTGGCGAGTTGGGTTGAAAAAGTTGCCGCTTCGCTCGGAAAGAGGGTAGGGGCGTTGTCGTATATTTTTTGCGACGACGAATATATACTCGACACTAACCGCAAATATCTCCAGCACGACTATTACACCGACATCATCACCTTCGACTACAGCAATCGCCGTCGCATCAGTGGTGATATGGTGATTTCGCTCGACACCGTTCGCACCAATGCGGAGCAGTTCGCCAAGTCGTATGACTCGGAATTGTTGCGTGTGATTATCCATGGCGTGCTGCACCTGTGTGGCATCAACGACAAGGGACCGGGAGAGCGAGAAATTATGGAACAACATGAAAATGAGGCACTTGCTATAGTGCCTTCAAATATTTTTGAATCATGAATTATGCCTACGATGTCATAGTGATTGGTGCCGGCCATGCCGGTTGTGAAGCCGCTGCCGCCGCTGCGCGCCTTGGCTCTACCACGCTTTTGATCACTATGGATATGAACAAAATTGCGCAAATGAGTTGTAATCCTGCCGTTGGCGGTATTGCTAAAGGTCAGATTGTGAGAGAGATAGACGCACTTGGCGGTCAAATGGGTATCGTCACCGACCGCAGTTCTATCCAGTTCCGCATGTTGAACCGCTCGAAAGGTCCAGCCATGTGGAGTCCACGTTCACAAGCCGACCGCATTCGCTTCATTGCCGAATGGCGCAATATTCTCGAAAACACGCCCAATCTGTATATGTGGCAAGATTCCGCTGTGAGTCTGACCATCGAGAATGGGGTTGTGAAGGGTGTGAAAACCGCCTTTGGCGTTGAATTTACCGCTAAATCTGTGGTATTGACTGCTGGCACTTTCCTCAATGGATTGATGCATGTGGGGCCTGTGCAGATAGAGGGCGGCCGTGTTTCGGAGCCTGCTTCGCACGGAATTACCGAGCAACTTCGCGACCTCGGATTCACCGTGCAGCGCATGAAAACGGGCACTCCGGTGCGACTTGATGAGCGAACTGTTGACTTCAGCAAGGCCACAATTCAAGAGGGTGATGCTGATTTTCACCACTTTTCGTTCCTTCCAACGGTGAAAAGTGAGCTCAAACAACGCCCCTGCTGGATAGTTTACACCAACTCGGAAGTGCACCAAATCTTGCGTGAGGGATTGCCTGAATCGCCGCTTTACAACGGTCAAATCAAGAGTATCGGGCCACGTTATTGCCCCAGCATTGAGACCAAATTGGTCACTTTCCCTGACAAGGAACAGCACCAGTTGTTCCTCGAACCAGAAGGGGAGAGCACCCACGAAATGTATCTGAATGGTTTCTCATCTTCCATGCCGTGGAAGGTGCAATTTGAGGCGCTTTCCAAGATTCCTGCCTTTGAAAACGTGCAGGCCTACCGTCCTGGATATGCCATTGAATACGACTTTTTCGACCCCACACAACTGCATCATAACCTCGAAACCAAACTCGTTAAAAACCTGTTTTTCGCAGGTCAAGTCAACGGCACCACTGGTTATGAAGAGGCCGCTGGGCAGGGTTTGGTGGCTGGTATCAACGCTCATCAAGCCGTGGCAGGGGGCGAGCCTTTCGTGCTCGGCCGTGATGAAGCCTACATCGGTGTGCTTATCGACGACCTCGTGACCAAGGGTGTCGACGAGCCATATCGTATGTTCACCAGTAGGGCAGAACACCGCATTTTGCTTCGCCAAGACGATGCCGACCGACGCTTAACCCCTAAGGGCTATGCTCTCGGTTTGGCTACCCAAGAGCGCTACGATTTGATGCGTTCGAAGTGGGAGGCGGTGGACAATTTGGTGGAATTTGCCAAGGAATTTTCGGTGAAAACCTCTCTCATCAACCCCGAATTTGAGCGTGCCGGGTTCCCAATTCTGGCGCACGGTTGCAAACTCTACGACCTGATTTTGCGTCCGCAACTCAGCATTTTCTTGCTTGCCGAAATGATTCCCGAACTCCAAAAACGCATTTTGGAACTGGAGCAGGCACGCCGCGAAGAGATTGTGGAAGCAGCCGAAATTTCCATAAAATACAACGGATATATCGCCCGCGAGGAAGCGATAGCAAAAAAACTTTCTCGCCTTGAGCATGTGAAAATTCGTGGCAAATTCAAATATTCCGACATTCATTCGCTCTCTACCGAGGCGCGCCAGAAACTCGAAAAGATAGATCCCGAAACGGTGGGGCAGGCTTCGCGCATTCCGGGCATATCGCCGAGCGACGTGAATATATTGCTCTTGCTTTTAGGAAGATAACTCAAAATTGTTCCACGTGGAACACCTGTGTTAAACAAAAAAATAAAACAACCAACTAAATACAACAATGAAACAAGAACAACTTGACAAAGTGAAAAGCGTAGTTCGCAACATTCCTGATTTCCCAGTACCGGGCATTCAGTTCAAAGACCTTACCACAGCCTTCAAAGATCCCGAAGCGCTCCAAATCATGCGCCAAGGTTTGCACGACCTCTACAAGGATAAAGGTATCACCAAGGTGGTGGGTATTGAGGCCCGCGGATTCATCGGTGGCGCTATGCTTGCTGTGGATCTCAACGCTGGATTCGTTCCATTGCGCAAACCGGGGAAACTGCCAGCCGAAACCATTCAGAAAGAATATGCGAAAGAATACGGCACCGATGTGATAGAAATCCACAAAGATGCCATTTCCTCCGATGATATCGTGGTGATTCACGACGACCTGCTTGCTACTGGTGGCACAATGATGGCTGCCTACGAACTGGTGAAATCGATGAATCCAAAGAAAGTGTATATCAATTTCATTTGCGAACTCCTCGGACTTAATGGCCGCGCGCTCTTCCCAGCAGATGTGGAAGTGACTTCGCTTTTCGATTTTCCCGACAAATAAAGCATAAATCGAAACTATATAATTTGAACCCCGACTTAAAACTCAAGATTAGTCTTTTGCCCGATTGCCCCGGCGTGTATAAATACTTCAACAAGGAGGGTACAGTAATATACGTGGGCAAGGCGAAGAATTTGAAGCGCAGGGTGAGCTCTTATTTCAATAGGGTTCACTCTGTGCTTCGCACCAACATGCTCGTGCGCCACATTCACAACTTGGAATATATAGTGGTGAACACCGAGGAGGAGGCGCTCGACCTTGAGAACAGTTTGATTAAAACCTATCAGCCGCGCTACAATGTGCTGCTGAAAGATGATAAGTCGTATCCGTGGATTTGCGTAACGAAGGAACAGTTTCCGCGAGTGTATCTCACTCGTGAGAAGGTGAACAAGCATGGACGTTTTTTCGGTCCCTATCCCAAGACTGAAGTGGCATGGGCTTTGCTCGATGCGCTGAAGGAAATTTTCCCGATTCGTTCGTGCCGCTACAATCTCACGCCAGAAGCGGTGGAATCGAAGAAACACCGTCTTTGCCTGAAGTTTCACCTCAAGAGTTGCGATGGTCCCTGCCAGGGTTTGATTTCGCCCGATGAATACGCAAAATATATCGATGAAATCATTCATATCCTCAATGGTGAGACCAAGTACGTGAGCGACTATTTGTGCGATGAAATGGCACGCTACGCTGCTGACCTCAAATTCGAGGAAGCCGAGCAAGTGAAGCGCAAATATCTGCTCGTGGAGAAATATCGCGCAAAATCGGTGATTGTGAGTCCCACCATCAGCAATATTGATGTGTATTCGCTCATTCGCGACGATTCTGCCGCCTACGCTAATTATATGCACGTGCGAGAGGGTAGTGTGGTGCAAAGCATGACCATTGAATACAAGATTGTGGACGCAGACACCGATGAAACCGATGCCGAACTGATGTCGACCGCCATTCGGGAGTTTCGTCAGCGTTTCGCCGATGCCTATCGGAAGGACCGTGTGAAAGAGGCAGTCGTGAATGTGGTTCCCGATTTCGAGATTGAAGGCGTGAATTTTGTGGTGCCACAGCGTGGCGATAAACGCAAGTTGCTCGCCATTTCGCTGAAAAACGCCGAGCAGTACAAGACCGACAAACTCAAAATGATGGAGAAACTCAACCCTGAGCAGCGCGCCATGCGCACGCTCACCACCATTCAAAAGGATTTCCGTTTGAGTGCCGTTCCGCATCATATTGAGTGCTTCGACAACTCCAACATCTCTGGCACTAACCCCGTGGCGGCGTGTGTGGTGTTTCGCAACGCCAAACCCTCGAAAAAAGAATATCGCCACTTCAACATCAAGACGGTGGAAGGCCCCGACGACTATGCTTCGATGAAGGAGGTGCTCACGCGCCGCTATTCTCGCTTGGTGAGCGAGGGGCAGGATTTGCCGCAGCTGGTGATTCTCGACGGTGGCAAGGGGCAGTTGAGCGCAGGCGTTGAGGTGCTTGATGAGTTGGGGCTTCGTGGGCAGATTGCCATGATTGGCATTGCCAAAACCCTCAACGAAATCTATTTCCCAGGCGACTCTCTGCCGCTCTATATCGACAAAAACAGCGAAACGCTGAAAGTGGTGCAACGCTTGCGCGACGAGGCGCACCGCTTCGGCATCACGCATCACCGCAACCGCCGCAGCAAGAGCCAGGTTCACTCTGCTCTCGACGAGATTCGTGGGGTGGGGGATAAGACTAAACAGCAGTTGCTCAAAGAGTTTAAGAGCCTCAAGCGCATCAAGGAGGCTTCGCTGCCACAACTCACCGCAGTGGTTGGTGCGGCAAAAGCGAATATAGTGTATAATGCGTTGAATATCAACGAAAAAGATAATAATTCAGAACAATAATGAGATTAGTGATACAAAGAGTGACCAGCGCATCAGTCAGCATTGATGGCGAAATCGTGGGTAAGATTGCCGGCGGTTTGATGGTGCTGGTGGGCGTGAGAGAGGGCGACACTGAGGCAGATATGAAGTGGCTTGCCCAGAAAACCGTGAATATGCGTATTTTCGACGACGAAAACGGTGTGATGAACCGCAGTGTGATTGATGCTGGCGGCGAAGTGCTCTCCATTAGCCAATTCACCCTCAATGCCTCCACCAAGAAAGGCAACCGCCCCAGTTACATCCATGCCGCTAGCCACGACCTTGCTGTGCCCCTCTACGAGGCGTATTGCGAGGAAGTGAGCCGCCTGATGGGCAAGGATGTGCAGCGCGGCAAATTCGGCGCCGATATGCAGGTGTCGCTCGTCAACGACGGCCCTGTTACCATCATCATCGACTCGCTCTTAAAAGAGTAATGTGCTGACACATCGGTGATTGGCAATAAATCATACCGAAGGCATGTGCATACGTTTGGGCGAAACCACATTTTTGCCTATCCGGCATAAAGGTGAATATCTATCTATGATTGGAAAAACGGTTTTTTTTTCGTAAGTTTGCAAAGTTAATGACTATTCAAGAGGCTCAACAAAAAGTAGATGAGTGGATTCGCACCTACGGCGTGCGCTATTTCAGTCCGCTCACCAATATGGCTCAGCTCACCGAGGAAGTGGGCGAGGTGGCGCGTATCATCAGCCGCACCTATGGCGAACAGTCGTTCAAGCCCTCCGACAAGGGCAAGGATTTGGGCGATGAACTTGCCGATGTGCTGTGGGTGGTGCTCTGCCTTGCCAACCAGACGGGGGTGGACCTGACCGCCGCTTTAGAGCGTAATTTCGACAAGAAAACTAACCGTGATGCCTTTCGTCATCTCAACAACGAAAAATTATCAAAATAAAATAACTATACAACATGGAACAAAAATTCGATTCTAAGGAAACTCCTAACAAGTATCAACAGGCTTTCCTCGAGAGCAAGGTGGAAACCAACGACGCAGTTGTGGCTGCTGAAGTGGAAAAAATCCTCAAAGAGCATATCGCAGAAAATGATAACAAGGAAGTGTATCAATTCCTGCTCAACTGTGTGGACTTGACCACACTCAGCACCACCGACAGCGAACGTAGCGTGGCTGCTTTCACCAAGAAGGTGAACGACTACTGGACCAACTATCCACAGTACAAGAACGTGGCTGCCATTTGCGTGTATAGCAATTTCGCAGAAGTGGTGCGTGGCGCACTTGAGGTGAGCGACGTGAATATCGCCGTTTGTAGTGCGGCTTTCCCTGCTTCACAGGCTCATATCGAGACCAAGGTGGTAGAAACCGCCCTCGCTATCGAAGACGGTGCTGACGAGGTGGACATCGTGATCAACATGGGCTACTATCTTGATGAGGCATACGAGGAATTGTGCGATGAAATCGCAGAAATCAAGGCCACAATGGGCAACCACCACTTGAAGGTGATTCTCGAAACTGGCTGCCTGAAGACTGCCGAAAACATCAAGCGTGCGTCAATCCTCTCTATGTACAGCGGTGCCGACTTCATCAAGACCTCTACCGGCAAGATTTACGAAGGCGCAACCCTCGAGGCTGCCTATGTGATGTGCCAGTGCATCAAGGAATATTACGAAAAGCACGGCGTGATGATCGGTTTCAAGGCTGCAGGTGGCATCCGCACCACTGCCGACGCAGTGAAATACTACACCGTGGTGAAAGAAGTGCTCGGCGAAAAGTGGCTCACCAACCAATACTTCCGTATCGGTGCCAGCAGCCTGGCAAACGCCCTCTTCCAATCATTCACCGAAACCGAAGTATCTCCATTCTAAATCCCCCCATACCACACAAAAAAAAGCGGAGCCCCAAAAAAGGCTCCGCTTTTTTTAGAAGTCAACAAGTCAACGAGTCAACAAGTTCGAATTATCGGGGATTCGAATTATCGAATTATCGAATTATCGGGATTTCGGGATTCGAGGGGGGAGGGGGAATGGGGATTTTTGGGGGAAAAATTTTTTGGTTGGGGGAAAAATAGTAACTTTGTAACTTGTGGAGAGATTTCGCTTAAAATCGCTTGTAAATCGCTCGAAAATTACAATAATCAATTAATAAAACCACCTACTATGATGAAACGTTTACTGACACTGGCAGCAGTTGTGATGACTGCCGCTGTGAACTGGGCACAAACCACTTTCCCAGTCACGCTCGACATCGCCGATGAGGCAAGTTTTGCCAAATGGACGGTGATTGACGAAAACGCTACAACGAGTGCCAACACATGGGGTTACAGCAACTCCGAAGCACTCTATCCCCAAGACAAGAAAGCGGCCGCCAACGACTGGCTGATTTCTCCCTCTGTGCATTTGGAAGCCGGAAAATATGAGGTGAGCGGCTATGTGATTCAGCGCTCCACTTTCAGTTCCGACAAACAGTCGTTCCAATTCACCTACGGCAATGCGCCCACTGTTGAGGCTCAAACCAATGTGTTTGTCACCGAGAAGGCGTATCAAAGCAAACTCTACAAAGCCACCACAGGTGCAATTATTGTGAGTGCCGCCGGCGACTATCATTTTGCCATTCATCTGACCAGCACTGGCTATCAGGGCGACTGCGGTTTCCAGAAGTTCGTAATCAACAAGGTGGCTCCTGTGCCAGCACAGGTGTCGGACCTCGCCGTGGCAGTAGGGGAGAAGGGTGCGCTGCAAGCCACCCTCACTTGGACCAACCCCACCAAGGACAGCGACGGCAATGACCTCGCTAAATTCAGCGGCGTGAAGTTGAAACGCGGCACCACCGACCTTGGCACCGTGGCTGGCGCAAAGGGCGAGGTGATGACCTATGTGGACAAGGGCATCAGCAATCCAGGCAAATACACCTACACCGTGGTCGCCTACAATGAAGACGGCGATGCCACCACAGGCGCTCCAACCGTGACTTCGGGTTGGGTGGGTATCGACACCCCAAAACCGGTTTCTGACCTCGCAGCCACAGCCGACGGCGATAAGGTGACGCTCACCTTCACCGCTCCAACCGAGAGCGAGAACGGCGGTTATGTGGATTTTGAAAATGTCACTTATCGCATCACCCGCGATTCGGAAGTGCTCAACGAGGCATTCACCGGCACCACCTACCAGAATGTGGTGCCCAAGTTGGGCAACTACACCTACGGCGTGCAGGCGCAATATAGCACCAAGCGTGCGGCTACCCAAACCGTGAAAATTCGCGCTGGCGAGGGCTTCCCAGTGCCTTATAGCGAAACTTTCGACCAAGCCGCATCGCTTGACCTGTTTGCCATTCACAACCTCTCCGGTGGCACACGCACATGGCGCTACAACTCGTCGAAGAAGTGCGTGGAATATTGGGGCACATCTTCTGCCGCCAACCACTGGCTCATCACCCCTCCAATCATTCTTGAAGAGGGCAAGACCTATGAATTGAAGTTCAACGCTGGCCTTGAAAAGGCAATAAAGCCTGAAAACTACAAGCAACTGAACGTGTATGTGGGCAAGGGCGATACTCCTGAGGCTCAAACCACCGAACTCTTTGGCGAACTCATCAAGTCTGCCCTCATGGAAGGCAAAACGGCTTACTTCACCGCGCCATCGAGTGGCGGATTCAACTTCGGTTTCAACGTGACTGGTGCCACCGACTCCTACTCAATCTATATCGACAACATCACCGTTGACGAGGCGCAAGTGATTCCTGCCGCTGTGAGCGATTTGAAGGCCGTTCCAGCCGCTAAGGGCGCGCTTGCGGTGGAATTGAGTTGGGTGAACCCATCGAAGGCTGTGAGTGGTTTAGACCTCGCCAAACTCGACAAGGTGGAAGTGTTCCGTGGCAGCGATTTGGTGACCATTATCAACACGCCACAAATGGGCGCAACCGCCACCTATACCGACAATGTGAGCGAACCGGGCAAATACACCTACACACTGGTTGCTTACGCCGATGAAAAGAATAGCGAAGATGCTACCGTGACCAGCGCTTGGGTGGGTCCCGACACTCCTGCCGCTCCTGCCAATGCCGTTTTGGCTTTGAGCGATGGCAAACCTGTGGTCACTTTCGATGCTGTGACTGCTGGCGTGAACGGTGGCTATATCGACACCGAGGCGTTGGGCTACACCATCACTCGTCTGCCCGACGAGGATGTGGTGGCAGAGGGCGTGAAGGCTACCACTTTCACCGACAATGCCGTGTTGCCACTCGCAAAATACAGTTATTCTATCGTGGCAAAGGTGGGTGAGCAAGTGAGCGAGGCGGCGCAGACCAATGGTCTCGTGCTTGGCGACGCGCTCGAACTCCCATACGAAACCACCCTCGACAATGCCGACGATGCCGCTATCTGGGCATTCTACGATGCTGATGGCGACAGCAAGACTTGGAGTTACAGCACCCGCAACACAGCCATTGAATCGGGCTTCAGCGCAAAGGCTGGCGATGCTGCTTTCACTCCTCCATTCCGCACCGTGCAGGGTGCACACATGCTCACCTACGATGTGCACGGCTACAGTTATCGCTATGGCGATGCCTACGATGTGGTGCTTGCCAACAATAGCGACTACGCCAACGCCACCACACTGGCGCAATATCCCGACAAGGACATTGCATTCGCCATGTACGAAACCCGCACCGTCAACTTCACCATTGACGTTGCCGGCATTTACAACATCGGTTTCAAGCAGATGTCAACCAGCCCTTGGGGTATCTCTATCAAGAATGTGAAGATTGAGTGCACCGTGCCTACCGGCATCACCGAGACCATCGGTTTGGGCATCAACTACTACGACCGCGCGGCTCAATGCCTGATGCTCGCCCAGCCAGCCCATGTGACCGTGGTGGCTGTGAATGGCGTGGTGGTGGCTGCTGCCGACGCTGAGGCGCAACTCAACCTCTCTCACCTCGGTTCAGGCGTGTATATCGCCTCTATCGTCACCGCCGACGGCAAGGTGAGCCATGTGAAGTTTGTGAAATGATAATTGAAAAATGACAGTAAAATAAAGCATGAAAAAAACATTTTTATCTTCCTTTGCCCTTGTGCTTGCCGCTCTCTCGCTGCAAGCACAGGTGGCAGAGCCTGTACGTAATGCGGCAGAGCGGCCGTCGTTCTCCCCTGTGAAGGTGGAGCAGGCGGCAAGCGTGGCAATGCCCAAGCGTGTGCGTGCAAATGCGAGTGGCGAGCTGAAAGCCGCTTTTAGTGTGCAAGGCGCATCGTCGCAAACCGCCGTTTGGAGCGATAATTTCGACCAAGGCGCATCGAGTTGGGCACTTACCAACGACCCCTCTGGATATGTGAAGTGGTCGTTGAAAAGCAAGGGCTTCAACACCGTCGATGCCGCCGATGTGCAGTCGCTCTATGTGGAGGGTCCCTATCAGATATTTCGCCGTGCCGTGGCTTATGCCACCAGTGCAGGTGTGAGTGTGCCGTCGAACGGCGCATTCCACGCTTATGTGAAGTATAGCGAGGCGATGAACGATTACGCCGTGCTCACTGTGAGCGTATCCACCGACGATTTCGCCACTTCCACCGACTTGTGGAATAGCACGATGGAATCGGGGCATACTGGCAACATTTGGCACCAAGTTGAGGCTGATTTGAGCGCATTCGCTGGTAAATCGGTGAAATTCCGCTTCACCTACGGTCCAGGCACCGCCGACGAGTTTAAGACGGGCGGTTATATGGCCGACTACGCCATCGACGGTTTGGAAGTGACAGGCGTGGCTTCAATCGACGGCGTGAACGTGGCCACTGGCGAAGTGGTGAAGTTTGCCGACCTCTCGCAAGGTGCGCCAGTGGCGTGGCAATGGGCGTTCCCCGGTGGCACTCCATCGGCATCTACCGAGCAAAATCCGCAAGTTTACTATAAGGAAGACGGCACCTATAACGTGAGCCTTGAGGTGATTGATGCGCAAGGCAATAAGTCGGCAGTCACTCGCGAAGGCTTCGTGACCGTGACCGGCAAGGCTCCTGTGGCGCATATCATGCCACCAGCCACCTTCCGTGAGGCTTCAAGCCATCTGCCATTGGTGGCTCCGCTGGCTTCGGTGCAATTCTCCGATGCCTCCGAGGGTTTCCCCAACAAGTGGAACTGGAGTTTCACTGGCGCATCGCCAGCCGCTTCCACCGAGCAAAGCCCCAAGGTGAGCTACGACTTCCTCCACAAGCAAAGCGTGGGTCTGCAAGTGGAGAATAAGCACGGTAAAAGCGAAGATAAGATGGATGTGCAGGTCGAATACGAGGCGGTAATCAACAATCTTCTCCCCGACGACCGCCCCATCACCTACGACTTGGGCAACGGCACATTCCCTGGCAGCAACCAGATGGGCGTTACCGAGTATGGCGAGCGTTTCTCCAAGCCCTCGCGTCCGATGGTGGTGTATGGCGCATACGTTTATTTCGTGACCAACAAAGCCACCCACATTGCCGACCAAATCGCCAACGTGGGTGTGCATTTGCGCAAGAGCGAAAACGGACTGCCGGGCGAGAAACTCGAATCGGCATGGTGGCGCACCTTTGAACTGGAGGTGGGCGGCTCCAACCTTGTGGGCACCGAATTTAAGTTCAATCCACAGGTGGTAGATGATGAGTTTTGGTTCACCATCGACGGTATTCCAGAGTGGAACGACTCTTGCAACGTGTCGTTCGCCATGGCGAAATTCCGCAACGAAGGCAACACCGCCTACATGCTGAAAAAAGGCAAATGGCAACCGCTCACAGGTTACTTCCAAGGTGGCGACGGCGGCCAAACCAGTTTCTACATCTTCCCGATGGTGGCGCACTCCGTGATTACCACGTTGCCCGTTGGCACCGATGAAATCGTGGTTCCTGCCACGGCTGGCGTAGCAGAGCAGCAGATTTTCTCGCTCTTTGGCTATAAAGACCCTGTGGTGGACGCCAACTGGTGCCGCATCATGAACAAGCAGAACGGTTTGACGGTAGATACCCTCAAAATCGGCTACGATGCATTGCCGGCAGGAATGGAGAGCCGCACAGCCAACATCACGCTCACCGACGGCTACGACACCATCACCCTGAAAGTGACGCAAAAGGCTGACCAAAAGAAATATGATGTGACCGACGTGACACGCCTCATCAACATGATCCTCGGCACAGTGGAAAAGGACGAAGCCTACGACTTCGACGGCGATGGCATACTCAATGTGACCGACATCACCTCCCTCATCAACATCATCCTCCAAACCGCCCAATAGCCCCATAATCCGTAAAGATAATTACACATTCAGCTCGGCATCACCTCCATGTCGAGCTGAATTTTTAGTTAAAGAACCACAAAGCGAAATTTTATTTAAATTATAATCAAAAGTATGTAATCTGTTAAGATACAGTGATATAAGTATGCGTTTCGAGTAAACTTCAGGTAAATTTCGAGTAAACTTCAGGTAAATTTCGAGTAAATCACACCAATCTCCAATGTTTATTTTGGGTGACAACAATAATATTTTTCATTCTCAACTTTTTCAGCAAATTACCTATTTTGTTTGTCTTTTGTTCTTCTGTGAGTACATCTGATAACTTTTCTCTTAAAAGATTGTCAATTTCTTTTCTTGAAGCCGTGTTGAATTTTCGCAGATAGTCGATTATCATTTTTTTAAAATAGTCATCATCAAAACTTTTGTTTTTAATGTATTGGCTCTTTAGGCTTGCGTCATTTAGAGTTTCCACTACATGATGAGCCAAATAATAATTAGGTTTACGTCCTTCAATATATCCAAGCTTTCTTAAATATTTTGCTTGTTCTCCATTGATTGGTTGATGTTTTTGCACTTTATCAAGAAGCATAATATCGGAAAGACTGAGGGTCGGGTTAGAAGAAAGAATTTTGGCGAAATTTTCATCAATAACTTGCCCAACGATAGAAACCTTGACTTTTCCATCGTTTAAATCAAATTCTGGTAAGGGGAAAAATCTATCCTTCTGTTTGATAAACATCTTCTTGATACCACCACCCTCTGACTCAATCATGTTGAGATTTCTCATGGCTTCAACAAGGAACCTGTTTCGATAAACAGATTCAGGGCAGTCGTCAATGATTACATCTTCTACGCTTTTAGGTAAGAAATTTCCGGCGTTTTGAAACACCAAATGGTCATCTTCGTATTCAACGATTTCTATGCGTGAGCATTTTGTGTAGTCCTGATGAGCAATAGCGTTATGCAGTGGCTCTCTGATATTGAAAATATCGTATCTAAGCATTTCGTCGGGGAAGAGAGAGTCGGGTCTAATAAGACGGTATTTAACATTTCTAATCTTGGAATAGAGTTTGTCTACAGACAAGAGTAATGGCATAGAAAAGATGTCATAATCTTTATTCTGATTAGAATTGGAACTTCTAAGCGACCATCGAATTTTTGCAACGAAGGGACTCAAAAAGTGTTCAGATTCGTCTTTTCCCAATAGGATTAAAGCGGTGTATGTGATATGCCCCTTTATGGTTAGTTTAGCTTTGTCAAGAAATTTTTGGTCGGTCCATGTTTGAATTTCTTCTTTTTTATGTGGGTTTCGTTTTACGAACTCCTTCTTTGCCTTTTCAATAGCCTCTGGGTCTAAATCTGAGATTGTGGCGTCTTCTACGATAGTTGCACTCCAATCATTGGGGATTTCAATTTCAGATAATATCGACTTAAGTCTATCTTCAAGGATTTCAATCAATGTGTCACCAGAACGTTGCCACGCTTGGTTATGAGCATAGACGGGGAGTTTTGGGTTGTGTTTGGGAATCGTAATAATCCAAACTATAGCACCAGTGTCTTCTGCTTTTAGCTCTATGATGTCAAGACCTTCAAAAGGGAGGTTTTTGCACTTTTCCACAATTTTTGCTTTGGCGGATTCGGTGTTGTAGTTTCCAAAATTTTGAATGCCTGTTATGTCTAATGTTCCATCTTTAACTCCGATAACTAATGCACCTCCGTTCATATTCGAAATCCCAGAGATGTACGACATGACATCATCTCCTTTGTGCCCACAGAGTGTATTTTTTAAGTTGCTATAGTTTTTCCAATCGCAAGATTCGTCTTCTTTTGGGAATTGTTGGAGCAGATATTTTTTGATTTCAATTTCTTTCATTGTCTAAAACAGTCGTTTCTTGGCGTTTGTGATGTGATAATTGATAGGATTAAGTTGACTAAAGTTATACCATGATGTAAAGTTAATCAAAAAGTTTAGATAATCCATTTTTGAGCAAAAAAATGTCTTGCATTTGATTTTTAATATTAGGAATGAAGCATTCACGAATGCTTGTTCTCGCCAAGAGTTTTCACCGTTCAAGAAAAACTACAATTTCTGCAACTTGCTGATTATCTGTATAAATTGCGGGTGGTTGTTCGTGTTTGTGAATCTGTTTTCGTAAGTCTTTTTGGAGTGGGGTGGTATTGTGCTGTGGGGGGGTGATGGGATCAGTGGAAAAATACTGGGGGACTGAAACAAAAAAAACAGCCTTTTAGCGATGCCAGTGCTTCGCACCTGTCGTTGGTACTGTGGCATGTCTGATTTCAAGCCGAAGCTTGAATCAGCCACACCACATCACCAACGTCGCCCTCCCCAGTGAGGGCGGTGGCATCGCCAAAAGGATAAAAACCGCTCGCCTTCGGCGAAAAACCAAACCCGGTAGGGACGTGATACTTCACGTCCGCCCATGATTGTGGTATTATATTGAATATCAATCATTTGTCGCGGACGCGAAGTATCGCGTCCCTACCATGCAAAATCGTTTGGGAGATTTGACACAACCTCCTTCCTGTAAATCATTTTATCATTAGGGGTTTTTCGCCGTGAAACAGCGAGAGGTTTTTATCCTTTGGGCAATGTGGTGTGCCCTCGTAAGAGGGGGGTGGAGGGATTGTGTGGTTGGCGGCATAGAAACTCGTTTCCAATGACGCAAAGCGCACAGTCGCACCGCCAAATGCGAAGCATTCCTTTTTGCTCCAAGGCTGTTTTTTATGTTTTTTGTTTCCGTGCCCCCAGTATTTATCCACTGAACCGAAAAAATGGGCGGCACTTCCGTTTGGGGGAAATGCCGCCGTTGTTTGTTTTAAATCCCGAATTTGGGGATTGTCAGTAGGCTGGTGTGCTTGTTATTTTGCCACCTTTACTGCTGTGCCGTTAGAGAGGCGCAGGATGTAGATGCCGTTAGCCCATTCAGAGGCGTCGATGGCCTTGTCGGCTGCGAGCGACTTCTCTGCAATCTTCTGACCAGCGATGTTATACACTGCCACGCTCTGTGCGTTGGTGTTCACTGTGAAAGTGTTGCCGATTTTTGTCACCACAGGTGCTGCGTCCTTCACGTCGTTGATTGAAGTAGGTTCCTTGTGAAGCACCTTCACTGCGTCCACAGCCATTGAGTTGCCCATCCATTCGCCCTCATCGCGCACATATCGGAAAGCGAATTTTGCATTCTTGCCAGCGAGTTCGCTCACATTGATTTGGTAGCGCAGGTATGAGGTGAATTCTGTGTCGTAGCATTCGCGGTCGGTGCGGTTGGCGATTACGTCCTTTGCCAAGTCGAACACCTCGTTCCATGTCTTACCTTCGTCGGTTGAAGTCATCACCTTCATTGTGTTCACCACCACGCGCTTGTTGAATTGCATTTTGTTCCAGTCCCAGTCGTTATTCACGTCGTAGCAGTCGAAATAACTTGCTGCCAACAGGAAGTCGAGATAGTATTCGCCAGATGCGTTCATGTTCACCACAGGGCTGATCAACCATTCGTCTTGAGCCACTGGTTCCAGATTGTATTGTGCGTTCTTGTAGCCATAGTGGATATATGCGTCGCATTCGCCGTCGTTCGACTTAGGAGTGAATTGGCCGTCGCCGGTGTAGTAGCAGTACCACGAGTTGTTGATGTTGTGCGAAATCATCTCGGCTGTAGGCTCGTTGCCCGGTGCAATCTTCTTGCTCCAAGTGGAAGGAATCCAGTTCAAATCCTTACCCTCGGTGGCGAAGCCCTCAAAGCTCTCGTAGAAGACGGTGTCGCCGACTACGGGATTATCGTTGCTCTGTTGTGCGCCCTGAGGTGCGTTCACGCCAACGAATCTCTTGTATTGCTGACCCTTTTCGTTTCGCACCACTTGCTGGGTCACGCCGTCGGCCACTTGTCGAGAAGCAATCACTTCCACCTGCTCAGTTGCAGATGCGCTTACGCCAAAGCTAACCAAGGCGATGAGAGAGAGTAAATTTTTCTTCATAAATAAATGTTTGAGTAGTTATGTAAAAAGAGAATTATTGTTGCTGATGCCACAAAAATAATACTATTTTTTCGTTATTTTTGCATTATGAACGATGTTTTTCGCAAAGTTCGCATAAATTCCAAAAAAACATCAAAAAAATGCCATTTTGATAAAAAAGCATCAATTTAATCCATCCAAATCCACAATTTCCACAAATTACTGAACAAATCGCCCACAAATTACTGAATAAACCGCCCACAAATTACTGAACAAATCGCCCACAAATTACTGAATAAATTATCCACAAATTACTGAAAAAGTTTCTGAAATGTTTTGTTATTTAAAATAAAAGGTATATATTTGTGCTTAAAATCAGAATGTTATGGTAAAGTATAAGTCACGTATTGCAGATAGGATATTGGAACGGAAAGTGCTTGGTAAAGGTGCTGTGCTTATTGAGGGTCCAAAGTGGTGCGGAAAGACCACCACGGCAAAGCAGATGGCTAAAAGTGTGCTTAATTTGGGCGATTCGGCGGTGCTGAATCAAAGTGCGCAAATGATAGATCTCAGTCCAGCCACTTTGCTTGAAGGCGACACGCCCCGATTAATCGACGAGTGGCAAGCGTTGCCCCCAATTTGGGACAGCATTCGCAGTGAGGTGGATAAGAGGGGAATGCCTTCACAGTTTATTCTCACAGGTTCGTCGGTGTTGCCTGATGCCGATGCCACGATCCATAGTGGCACAGGTAGGTTTGCGCATGTGAAAATGCGCACGATGAGTCTGTATGAATCGGGCGAATCCACTGGCGCCATCAGTTTGGCAGACTTGTTTGAGGGGAAAGGCTTTGGTGTTGTGCGTAATGATATGGAAGTGGAGCAGCTTGCGTTTCTCATTTGTCGTGGTGGTTGGCCATGGGCTACGCTTGTGCCTGAAGGGGTGGCGCTTGACCAAGCCTTCGACTATTTCGACTCGGTTGTGAACTACGATATTCAGCGCGTGGATAAAGTGAAGCGTAGTGCCGAGCGCACAAAGTTGTTGCTCCGTTCCTATGCGCGCAATATTGCTCAGCAGGTGTCGATGGCAACAATCCGAAAAGACATGCTCGCCAACGATTCCAGCACCCTTGACGAAAACACTGTTGTGGACTACATTAAGGCATTAAAAAAACTCTATGTGATAGAAGATCTTCCGGCATGGAATCCGAATATAAGAAGCAAGGCGGCAATCCGTACAAGCGACACCCGACATTTTGTTGACCCAAGTGTGGGTACTGCGGCGCTTGGACTTGGTCCAAAAGACTTGATAAACGACTTGCAATCTTTCGGGCTGCTGTTCGAGGACCTTGTGGTGCGCGACCTCAGAGTGTATGCCGAAACCTTAGATGGTTCGCTTTATCATTACAGAGACAGTAATGGTTTGGAGTGTGATGCTGTGCTGCATCGCAGAAATGGAAGCTACGCGCTGCTTGAAGTGAAACTTGGCGGAGAGGAGCGAATTGAGGATGGCGCAAAGAATTTAAAGGACTTGGAGAGCAAAATCGACACAGAAAGAATGCCTGCACCGTCATTCCTTGCCGTGGTGGTGGGCGTGGGGCAATATGCCTACCAAAGAAAAGACGGCGTGTATGTCCTCCCCATCTCTTGTCTAAAAGATTAACATCATACCGTCCACTTTCTCTGTGGGGGTGGGGGATTTTGGCAAAAAGATAGGTGGGTGGGGGTGGTTTTGTGCTTTTGGTTTGGAAAAATGGGAAAAAATGTGGTTTTTGCGATAAAAAATCCGACAATTTGATTGGTTTTTGAAAAAAACATACTATATTTGCGACAAAGATAGTGCAAGTCAGGAACGCTGAGCAATTCGCTTGCTTGATTGCGATGCCGAGATGCTGCCTATCTTCTACAACGAAAAGCCAACTAATATTTACATAAATGGAACGTATTGACAATCTTGATAAAAAGATCCTTCAAATAATTATGAAAAACGCGCGCATTCCCTCTAAGGATGTGGCGCAGGAATGTGGTGTGTCGAGGGCTGCCGTGCATCAGCGCATTCAGCGTATGATCGACATGAATGTAATTACTGGCTCTGGTTATCACGTCGACCCTAAAACGATGGGTTACACCACCTGTACCTATATCGGTATTAAACTCGAGCGTGGCTCGATGTATCGCACCGTGGTTCCTGAACTGGAGAAGATTCCCGAAGTGGTGGAGTGCCATTTCACCACAGGCCCTTACACCATGCTGATAAAACTCTATGCTCGCGACAACCAGCACTTGATGGAGCTGCTCAACGATAAGATTCAGCACATTTCAGGTGTGAATGCCACCGAGACGCTGATTTCGCTTGAGGATAGTTTGATTCGTGAAATTCCAGTGTTTCACACCGACGAAGAATAAGCCCCTAAAGAATTTAAGCAAGTAATATGACGAGGAAATGGGTGTGCCCCCAGTGAAAAATGGGCCGCACCCATTTCTTTTTTTTTGACGACCGGCCAAAGCGATTTTGTATGGTAGGGACGCGATACTTCGCGTCCGCGACAAATGGTTGATATTCAATACGATACCACAATTATGGGCGGACGTGAAGTATCACGTCCCTACCGGGTTTGGTTTTTCGCCGAAGGCGAGCGGTTTTTATCCTTTTGGCGATGCCACCGACCTCG
>SFGS01000111.1 GCA_004557565.1 Bacteroidales bacterium
GGAGGACGCTGCCGAAGGTAGGATTGGCGACTGGGGTGAAGTCGTAACAAGGTAGCCGTATCGGAAGGTGCGGCTGGATCACCTCCTTTCTATGGAGACCTGAGAGACTGAGAAAAGTCACTCAAAGTTCCAAGGTCAGTGCAAGTTCGCAAAGCGAACTTGGTCGAGTTCGTTTCACGAACTCGCGTGTAAGTTCACGGAGTGAACTTGGTCGAGTTTTCCTTCGGAAAACTCGCGAGTAACTTTGAAAAACGAACTTGCAAAGGATAAAGTATTTGGTTTGTCTCGTTGTTTAATTTTGAAGGCCCTGCAAAGGACTTTCAAAGGGTGGAGAAGAAAACTCACCTTCGGGCGTACCTTTATATGGGGGTGTAGCTCAGCTGGGAGAGCACCTGCCTTGCAAGCAGGGGGTCGACAGTTCGATTCTGTTCATCTCCACCAGATCCGAAAGGATCAAAAGAGGTAGGCCGAAGGCAAGGATAGTCGGCGGATCGGCCACAGAAATGGGCTCATAGCTCAGGTGGTTAGAGCGCGCGCCTGATAAGCGCGAGGTCGATGGTTCGAGTCCATTTGAGCCCACCACGCGAGTTTGCGAGGCAAACTCGACCAAGTTCGCTTTGCGAACTTGCGCGCGAGTTCGTTTCACGAGCTCGACCAAGTTCCGCTTTGCGGAACTTGCACACAAGTTTTGCTTTGCAAAACTTGACAAGTTTGCTCCGCAAACTTGCGTGTACCTTGAGAACTGAATAAAGAAGAGAAGAAATCGAAAAGCAAGTAAACAATTATGGGAAAGTCGAAAGACAACTATAATTTTTGCCAAGAGAAAGAACCCAAAAGTGATTTGAGCATGATTGAGAATGACTGCAAACCGGAGAAATCCGGAAAACGGTCAAGCTAATTAGAGCGCAAGGGGGATGCCTTGGCACTGGGAGCCGAAGAAGGACGTAGCGATCTACGAAAAGCCACGGTTAGCCGAAAGCAGGCACTTGACCCGTGGATATCCGAATGGGGAAACCCGGCCGGCAGCAATGTCGGTCACTGTGCACTGAATCCATAGGTGTACAGAGGGAACCGCCTGAACTGAAACATCTAAGTAGGGCGAGGAAAAGACATCAACAGAGATTCCCTAAGTAGTGGCGAGCGAACGGGGAAGAGGCCAAACCGCGGATAGCAATATCTGCGGGGTATGGACAGCACACGGCATGAGGTAACCTAGTCGAAGCGTATGGGAAGACGCGCCACAGAGAGTGAGAGACTCGTAGACGAAAGGTGAAGACAGCCAGCTGAATCCGGAGTACCGCCGGACACGTGAAACCCGGTGGGAAGACGGGGGGACCACCCTCCAAGCCTAAATACTACCCAGTGACCGATAGCGTATAGTACCGTGAGGGAAAGGTGAAAAGAACCCCGGGAGGGGAGTGAAATAGAACCTGAAACCTTGTGCTTACAAGCACCGAGAGCCCATCAAGGGGTGATCGGGTACCTTTTGTAGAATGGTCCGGCGAGTGAATGTATCTGGCAAGGTTAAGGACTTTAAGGTCCGGAGCCGAAGCGAAAGCGAGTCTGAACAGGGCGTATGAAGTCAGATGTATTCGACCCGAAACCGTGTGACCTACCCATGGCCAGGTTGAAGTGGAGGTAAAACTCCATGGAGGACCGAACCGACTCCCGTTGAAATGGTAGCGGATGAGCTGTGGGTAGCGGAGAAATTCCAATCGAACTCGGATATAGCTGGTTCTCTCCGAAATAGCTTTAGGGCTAGCCTCGATATAGAGATTGCCGGGGGTAAAGCACTGAATGGACTAGGGGCCGAGAGGTTACCGAAGCCTATCAAACTAAGAATACCGGACAATTATGATCGGGAGTCAGACGGTGTGAGATAAGTCTCATCGTCAAAAGGGAAACAGCCCAGACCCACAGCTAAGGTCCCCAAATACAGTTAAGTGGAGAAGGATGTGGGGTTGCACAGACAACCAGGATGTTGGCTTAGAAGCAGCCACTCATTTAAAGAGTGCGTAATAGCTCACTGGTCGAGTGACCCTGCGCCGAAAATTTAACGGGGCTAAACTGTATACCGAAGCTTGGGATACCTTATGGTATGGTAGGAGAGCGTTCTCTGTAGGGCGAAGCATGAGCGGAAGCGCGTGTGGACAGCAGAGAAGTGAGAATGCCGGAATGAGTAGCGCGAATTATGTGAGAATCATAATGGCCGAAAGTCTAAGGTTTTTGAAGGAAGGTTCGTCCGCTTCAAGATAGTCGGGAGCTAAGGCGAGGCCGAAAGGCGTAGTCGATGCACATACGGTTGATATTCCGTAACCGTCGAAGGATTTAAGCAAAGGGACACTCTGAAAGCGCATGACCCGGGCGTTGGTTGACCCGGGCGTAAGGGACTGAAATTAAAAATAGGGAAGCATGCGTAGACGGAGGCGAGAAAAGCTTTGTGTATATCCTAGATGCCCGTACCGCAAACCGACACAGGTAGATAGGAAGAGAATTCTAAGGCCAACGGGAGAAAGGTAGTTAAGGAACTCGGCAAATTGACCCCGTAACTTCGGGAAAAGGGGTGCTCCGGAAACGGAGCCGCAGTGAATAGGCCCAGGCAACTGTTTAGCAAAAACACAGGTCTCTGCAAAATCGAAAGATGAAGTATAGGGGCTGACACCTGCCCAGTGCTGGAAGGTTAAGAGGAGATGTGCAAGCATTGAATTGAAGCCCCAGTGAACGGCGGCCGTAACTATAACGGTCCTAAGGTAGCGAAATTCCTTGTCGGGTAAGTTCCGACCCGCACGAATGGTGTAATGATCTGGGCACTGTCTCAACTACCTGCCCGGCGAAATTGTAGTACCGGTGAAGATGCCGGTTACCCGCGACAAGACGGAAAGACCCCATGGAGCTTTACTGTAGCTTAATATTGGGTTTCGATATTTTATGTACAGGATAGGCGGGAGACTTGGAAACCGTGGCGCCAGCCGCGATGGAGTCACCCTTGGGATACCGCCCTTAAGATATTGGAATTCTAACCTGCGGCCGTGAATCCGGCCGGGGGACATTGTTAGGTGGGCAGTTTGACTGGGGCGGTCGCCTCCAAAAGAGTAACGGAGGCGCTCAAAGGTTCGCTCAGCACGGACGGAAACCGTGCTTTTGAGTGTAAACGCATAAGCGAGCCTAACTGCGAGGCTGACGGGCCGAGCAGTAACGAAAGTTGGAGTTAGTGATCCGGCGGTATGAGAGTGGAATTGCCGTCGCTCAACGGATAAAAGCTACCCTGGGGATAACAGGCTGATCTCCCCCAAG
>SFGS01000112.1 GCA_004557565.1 Bacteroidales bacterium
GTGTAAGGCAATTCTTCGATTTCAATACCGCTAGTTGCACCAGTATTGCAACAATCTAATGCTTCATAGGTGTAGTCTTTAAGTTCGTCTAACTCAGGGCTAGACAAAGAGTTAGTTATCATACCTTCGGGATCTATATAGGTGTTTAACACCTCAGTTACTGCTTTAACATATGAACCTAATGTAGTAGTGATTGGGTATCCTTCGTCACCATAAATAACAGTTGTTTCTTGCTTATTCACTAGCACTTGTTCACCAGAAGATGAATAATTCCCTAAATAAACAACGTCTTTCGCGTCCGTACCTACAAATGTTTTAGTGTACTTACCCGTAAACTTCACATAGTCCACAACAACTGCTTGACCCTCAGAAGTTTGTCTGGTGATGAATGCACCACACCCACAAGCGTCCATTAGGAAGTTATGCTCGTCAGTGAACACTTTAGTAGGTTAATTTTGTCCTTTGTCCTTATCGTGTAGGTTGATGTTTTGAATTAACCGCATCATATATAAAAACAAGTGGGTATTTCTACCCACTACTTAATTAAGCTTCAGCTACTAAGAAACCTTTAGTAACGCCAGCGAAGTCTTGAACTTCTTCACCTTTAATTGCCGCAATTAAGTCAGCTCGGAAAGCTGGAAGAGCTTGGATTTCTAGCCAATACTGTTCAGCAGTTTTAGGTGCATCTACAAACTTAGCTAAATCCGCTTCAATCTCAGAGCCATTGGATAACGTTAATTTTAACTTATTATCAGGGGTTAACTCTGCACCCTGTAACTTAACGTCTACCGCCTGTGCAGGTAAGTCAACACGAGTTACTTCGTCTGCCGTATTAGTAACGACAATTTGAGTACCCTCGATAGCAACAGATTTAACCGTCTTCGGTGCTTCAGGAAGTACCACTTCGCCTTTTAAACCTGCATCCGTGCGGGTGAACTGTACATTACCAGAGTTGTCTGGCTTTACTTCAAGTTTAGCGTCGGTGTACTCTAATGATTTACCGTACTCGTAATTATGTAGAATTTGCATTATTTTAAATTCCTTTAGTTTGGAGCAAATGCTCTGAATGTTGTTGTACCAGCAAAGTCTTTAATGTCTACTAGAGAATTTACCATCTGTTCAATTTCTGCTTTCCAAGTAGTAAGCTCCTCCGCCGTAGCAGTTAAACTTTCTACTTGCGTGGTAAGTTCTTCTACTTTAGCAGTAAGCTCGGCAACTTGGGTAGCAGACTGTTCTAATTTAGCAGAGGTTTGCTCTGCTTGCGCTTTCACTTCCGCCAGCTCTTTCTCTAACTTGGCAAGCTCTGCGGACGAGGTTGAACTCCCGCAGCAGTTTGTCTTTCTAGGGACTTGGCTGGTGTAGTAATGTTTCTCTTGATAAGCTGCCACACTGTACCTACCTTATTTAATTTTAGGTTGTTTGATTGAACGAGCTACTAGTCCCAATGTTGCAAGTAGTCCGTAAACTAACGGTTTGTACTGCTCTGGTACTAAGCTGTCCAACCACGTTGTATTATAGTCGATTGTTGCGAGGATTGGTACTAACCCCCAAATCTGCACTGACCACGACTGTAATAGCTGTTTTAAAGTAAAAAATTTCATATTAATTTACTCCTTGATATGTACATGTGACCACATGTTTTGGCATGCAGTCACCTAATCGCATTAAATTACGCCTTTGACAGACCAATCGACTTTGATTTGTGCAGTGCCAGAATCATTGACACTCGCCCACACTTCAAAAGATTGGTTATCTTTTTTCACGATGTTAGCTCGTTCTCCTACACGGTTTGGCACATCATTTACTGTGACGTGCGTAGATAACCAAGTAGATAGTGGGTGGTCTAATTGGATAACAGCACTGCCCTCTGTTAAACCATCGACGTCGGAATCTAAGTCGATTACAACACTGCCACC
This sequence comes from Bacteroidales bacterium, assembly GCA_004557565.1. Classification (GTDB taxonomy): domain Bacteria; phylum Bacteroidota; class Bacteroidia; order Bacteroidales; family Muribaculaceae; genus Sodaliphilus. The sequence continues at coordinate 1,917 of SFGS01000112.1, forward strand.
ATATTCTACTAACCCATTGTCGTAGACAATAGTGTAAGCGTCTCCATCACCAGTAACCATTGGGTATGGAGATTGACCATCCATAATCTCTATTTCAGTTTCATAACCGTTAATAACTACCGTTTGTCTCATAGATACTCTCCTAGTCAATTACCTTAAACTCTACTTTAGAGAATTTGATAGAGTTTTGAGGTTGTGGGTTTGTCAGTGTTACCGTCAACGTTTTAGCGCCCGCATTATACGACGTAACGATATTGCCTTGAGTTTGAACCGTAGCTAACCTGTCGTCTGTCGCCGTTAGCGTAAATGTTCCGTTAGTTCCTTTCTTAATAGTAACCACGACGGAGTCGTTAGTGTTTATGGTTTGTGTAATACCGCTAGCTATCGACTTTCCTCGATAAGCAGTTAAACCATCTGGTAATTCCCCACCAACCCAGTTAGCTTTCTTGTCAATATCAGGTTCGGTATACCAACTAGAAACGTCAGTATCCTTATAACCGAATGTAACATTAGTACCAAGCGAGGACGAATGGGTAATAATGCTAGCGGTTGGGTGTTCTTCTTGGAAATCAGCACTAAATTTAATTACACAACACTGCCATTTACAATTTTCACCTTTGGGTTTGACATACATCACCAACGCACCGACGTTAGTGGCGTTTACTCGAGATTTAAAATTGTAAGTAAACGAATCATCAAACTCCAATTCACCAGTTTGTGTGTTATAGGTGTATGCAGATGATGGGATTATGTGTTGCCCATATATCGAGTATAAAGCAGTTGTAAAATTTAAACTAAAATCTCGATGGATTGCAATGTTTTTAGCGAAATCAATGCTGCTGCTGCTGCTGCTGCTGCTGCTGCTGCTGCTGCTGTAGCTGCTGTTGCTGCTGTCGCCGCGGCTGCTGTTGCTGCTGCTGTTGCTGCTGCTGTCGCTGATGCTGCTGCTGCTGCTGCTCACACAAACGATTTGTTCTGCATTTGTTAATCTAAATCTACGCCCCGCCAAACCTCGTTTATCGGCGTAGATATTAACTTTGTTAGCGCCAGACCTGATTAGGGCATAAGCATTGTTTGGCGTATCTTCACCAAAGGTGAACAACCGCTTGTCGTACTCTAAGTCCGTAATAGTGAACAACGGACAATCTTGTGTAGGTACATAGTCACCGCCAGTAGATGTAGCTTGTTCAGTTACAGAGATTGTCACAGTCTTGCTGTTGTTTGTAGTGTTGGTGTCAATGGTACTTGTCACCTGACCGCCAAACGTAAAGGTGCCTGAATTTGAATATGTTACGGGGATAGTTACAGTTGCTACACCGCCAGAATTTAACGTCGCAATAGTGTATTCAGTATCAGATACTTTAGCAAAACCAGTCGCACCTTGCGATTGCATTTCAGGCGTTCCCATTGTGTACGTACCCAACGCTGGTTTAGTAAGCACTAAGCGAATAGCAGTTGCTGGGTTTGTACCAGCGTTTTGCACTTGTGCAACTAAGTTAATTGTTTCTGTTGTACCAGTAACAACCACAGTGCTGGTTTTCGCTGCCGTTAAGTTCCAACTTACTTCTGGGAGTTGATCGATAGCCGCACAATCAAGACCGCTAGACTGTGGTGCTTGCGGGACATTATCCACTCGTTGCCACGGTGTCCACTGAGTGGCGTCTTTCAACGTACCATTATCGTTCATACCAGCGTCATTTATTGACATATAGTGTTGGTCGCCCACCGAGATATGTACGATTACCCCGTTGCCTGTGGCAGTAACTAAACCTGTCCAGTCAAAACCAGACATCGTAGATTGATACTCCGCAACAGTTGCAGCACGAGACGCTTCTACATCAGCACCCTGAATATCAGGAAACCCAGGCACGAAGGCGTCATTTTTGTTAAACACACCCGTGATACAAGTCACACCAACTTCAGTAATACCTTCTAGGGTGTTCAAGTTGTTAATGCGTTTACACGGTTTGGTAGGCACTTTAAGTTTGCCACCTGTTAAGATGACAGACTCACCATCTACAAACTCGGTTAAGTCCACATCGACTTTCTTACGTGCAGGGTCTTTCTTCAAACCCTTACCGATATGTTCATCGAGAAATACTTTTTTCGCCATATTATTCTCCTGTTAATTTTTTGCGGGTTGCGTCTTTCTTCAAACCACGACCGATATGCTGGTCTAAAAATACTTTGCTAGCCATTAGTCTTTCTCCGCTGATGTGTGGGCGAAGCCTACATCTTCGTCAAATAGCCCTTTAATCTCCACAGACGCAAGGTGTCGTTTCTGTTCGAGAGCTGTCAAGCGTCTTTTTACATCTGCGTCATTGTATGGTGCAGGGATAACGGCTTTTAAAACACCATTCTCCATACGAATTGTTGTGCCGTCTACTTTGACGTTTAACTTGCCACCTGCAAATTCTAAACCGTTACCGATGTTTTCCGCACCTAGAAGTGTAGATAAATCTAAATCGAACGATTTATTATCCGACAATGTAAACTTAGCAATTTTAGTAGTGCCATCAAATGTGACGGATTTTAATTTTGTGTCTTGGAGTGATAACGTAGTATCTAGCGTCGAGCCGTCTGACATCACTAACTTCAACTCACCAGTGTCCTCGTCATACACGAGAGCTTCTGGTTTGCTGATACAAATTTCACCGCTCGTAATCAACTCGCAAACTGCGTCACCTAAAATATCACACGTAACTACACGTGCATCACGCCATAATCGTCTATCTTGGCAGTCGACTAAACCCTCTTGCAATTTGCCTTCGTCAATCATCTGACGAATTAAATCTCTAACCACTAATTGAATGGCTTTTAAATCTGTGCCACAACGTGTGCAACCCATAAATTAGCTCCTTATGGTTGTAAGTAATTTTTTATCACCTCAGCGATTGCTTTGGCAACCAACCAACGCTTCTCGTTGAGAATGTTAAATCTAGCCGAGTTAGATAAGAACTCCAACTCGACCACCAATCCGCCTGCAGAAACAAAACCCAAGCGGGCGTGCTGTCCCGCATTTTGCGGGCGATAACCCTCGTCACCACGTAATCTACTACCTGTAACATTTTTAATTGCGTAAGCGATTTCTTGGGCAATCTTTTTGTGTTTCTCCAACGCAAGCACTTCTATACCATACGCTGTTTTATTTTCTGAAGCGTTCAAGTGAAATTCTAACGCTAGCTTGCTATTTTTAGCAAGTAGGACAGCTTGGCGGAGGGGAGCGTTAGTTCTACCCTCTCCATCAGTTTTTACTTGAATACCCCAATTTCTCAAATAGAACGCAACGTAGTTACGCATGTCCGCACAGAAATCAGCTTCCTTCGTGCTGTCATAAACAGCACCTGGGTCAACGTTGCTATGCCCTGCGGTAATGACAACTGTCATAAACACACCCCCACGAGTAAACCAGCTATGCCCCCTACTGCGATGCCACGCCATAATGCACAGCACCAGCAGTATGTCTTGTAAGGCTCGCCATCTTCTGTGTAGGCTGTCATCTCCGCAGAGACAACAGCTTTTACAAGATATTCAGATAGTTTGCCGAGCGGTGAAGTATCATAACAGAAAACTTCTTTTAATTTGCTCATCAGTAATCTCCTGAAATGTCATCGAGTTCGTCGTAGAAATCCGCCCAAATTTCTCTACGCTCTTGGGTCAACTGCTCTATACCTTCGTTCGCTTCGAGTATGTCATCTAAGTTGTTAGTCAACACACCTTGTTGCTTCTGACGATATAGCTCTGCATAAGATTTGCCGTTAAAACGTAGCGATTTCTCAGCGTTTTCTATCCGTTTCTCTAGTGCTACAAGTCTAGCATATCTAGGGTCTGCCTTCAATTCAGTGGACGAGCGAATCATATTCGTTGGGTCGTCACCCATCGACAGTTCCGCTTTTAACTTGCGTAACTGCTCACGTGCTTCATTAATCTGTGCACGCTCGTTATAGTCCATAGCGAAACTGCGTCCCATGAAGTTGAAACCAACCGTCGCCAACGACTCCCCTTGCATTGCTGCTGCACCTGCTTTTTTAAGTGAGGTGTAGATGGAGCCAAAAATAAATTGAGCTGTATGGTCAATTTCACTTGACGACACGTCAATTCCCAACCATTTGCGTCCGTTCATCGCTAACCACTTCGTCCACTCTGGGTCGGTCATCTTCGTCTTCTGCCAGTCTTCTGCGTCAATAATACGCTGACCGTTAGCCGTGTACGCATATTCAGACATAATCTCTTTACCGAAACTGTTATACCCTGTCGCTAATTGGAGCGGTAACTCACCAATCGTAGGCATTAAGTTCTGCATCAGAATATGTGCCTGATTGTCTGCGGTAGAGAAACTGTCAAACTGGAACGGAGAGCCGCCTTGCAAAATACCGTGCATGACTTTAGCTGATGCCTCGCCAACCGAGTAGTCACCTTTGGCGGTAAAATACGCTGCTGCAACCAAGTTAGTAATCGGACGACCCTCGTGTGGCACACCGATACAGAACCCGCCAACACAGATTGAGTCGCCCAACTTGCCAACTCGCGACGCTCCTGACTTGCCATCTTCGTCATCACCTAAATCTGCGTCAGTTAATGCGATTGAAGCTAAC
>SFGS01000113.1 GCA_004557565.1 Bacteroidales bacterium
CGTGATACTTCACGTCCGCCCATAATTGTGATACTATATTGAATATCAATCATTTGTCACGGACGCGAAGTATCGCGTCCCTACCATGCAAAATCGTTTTGGAGAGTTGATACAACCTCTTTTCAAGAAATCATTTTATCATCAGGGGGTTTTCGCCGTGAAACGGCGAGTGGTTTTTATCCTTGGGGCAAAGTGGGTAGCCCTCGTAAGAGGGTGGCGGAGTGATTGTGTGGTTGGCGGCATGGAAACTTGTTTCCAATGCCGCAAAGCGCACAGTTGCACCGCCAAATGCGAAGCATACCACGTTGCTCCGAGGCTGTTTTTTATGTTTTTGTTTTTGATTCCATTCACGATTCGGCAACAATGCATAATTTATCCCCATAAATTTTCCACTGAACCGATATGCCTTTGCTATATTTGATTCTCAATTATTATTTAATGTTGTCAAAAAAATGGCAAAAGGCCAACGAATACACATTTTGCACTCGCTGACCTGTTGACTTGTTGACCTGTTGACTTTGCTGCTTAGTTGCAGCCGCTGCAGCCTGAGCAGCCGCCGTCGCCGCAGTTGCCACTGCATGAGCCGCAGCCTTGATGTGGGTGGAGCTCTGCGTCGGTGGCATCGCGCACCACGAGCACTTCGCCCTGGTAGCGCACGCTTTCACCAGCGAGTTGGTGGTTGAAGTCGAGAGTCACGTGGGTGTCGGTGATTTCAATCACGAGGCCTTCCACACGCTGACCGTTAGCGGTCATCATAGGCACATAGTTGCCCAGAGCCACACGCTCGGTGTCGAACTCGCCATCGCCATTCTTGAAGATGTCCTTTTCGATAGGAATAATCATATCTTGATTTTTCTCGCCAAACGCATCGGCTGGAGCGAGGGTGAAGTCGAAAGTGTCGCCTTCTTTCAAGCCTTCAATGTTTTTCATAAAGCCCTCAATCATAGAGAGGTCGTTGCCAAACACGAATGCGTCGGGGTGCTCGCTTGTAAATTCAAACACAGGCACATCTTGCTCTGCGCCCACCACGAAAATCTTGTAGGCCAAAGCCACGTATTTTCCTTTTGCTATAGTTTCCATTATATTTTTTACTTTTTTCAATGTGTTGGATAGATGGTGCAAAGTTAAACATTTTCTGCCACACGGCAAAACCGCTCCACATTTCAAAATATTAGAAATGAGAATGCTGAGAGCCGCGAACGGCATAGGATGGCACACCTTATTAACATATTTTGCCATAACAGTATTGTGAAATTCCTTTGCAATTATTTTGCTTTTTCGTTTGCATTTCGTAACTTTACGGCAACAGACATACTTTAATAAACCTGGCTTATGAAAACCAACAGCGAAGCCCTTGCGGCTTCAAAAACTCATAGCCATAAAAATACTAAGCATTATGATGAAAAATTTCAGTCTTTCAATCCCAACTCGCCTCGTGTTTGGCGTTGGCGAACTGAAACGCTTGGCTAAACAGCCTCTCCCTGGTAAAAAAGCACTTATCGTGATTTCAGCCGGCACTTCGATGAAGAACTTTGGCTATCTCGACACCGTAATCGCTCAGCTCAAAGAGGCTGGCGTGGATAGCGTGGTATTCGACAAAATCCAACCCAATCCCTGTAAGGCGCATGTGGCTGAAGGCGCAGAGCTCTGCAAGGCAGAAGGTTGCGACTTCGTGCTCGGCTTAGGTGGTGGCAGCTCAATCGACACCGCTAAGGCAATCGCTGTGGTAGTGGCTATGGGTGGCGACCTTTGGGACTATGTGAGCGGCGGTCATGGCAAGTCAATGCCCGTGACTAAGGCACTGCCTATCGTGGCAATCCCTTCAACTGCTGGCACTGGCACAGAAATCGACCCTTGGGGCGTGATTACCGATGAGGAACGCAACGAAAAGATTGGTTTCGGCTTCGAGCAGACTTATCCAGTGCTTTCAATCGTTGACCCAGAAATCATGGTTTCGGTGCCTGCAAAACTCACCGCTTATCAAGGTTTCGACGCATTCTTCCATGCGGCAGAAGGCTATATCAACAGCAAAAACGCATCACCTATCAGCGACATCTACGCACTCGAAGCCATTCGATTGCTCTCTAAATATTTGCCAAAAGTGGTGGCCGACGGTCGCGACATTCGCGCACGCGCTAAAGTGGCTTGGGGTAGCACCCTCGCAGGCATGGTGGAAAGCACCAGCGGCTGTATCGGTGAGCACGCACTGGAGCACTCGCTCAGTGCATTCTATCCAAAGCTGCCTCACGGAGCAGGTCTCATCGCCATCAGCAAGGCATATTACAAGACTTTCAAAAACGACTGCATGAAGCGCTACATGAAGATGGCTGAAAAGATGACACTGCAAAAGGCAGCTCGCCCAAGCGACTTCCTCGACGCACTCGCCACCATGCAACGCCTCTGCGGTGTGGATAACATCAAGTTGAGCGACTACGGCATCACTCCAGCCGACTTCGATAAGTTTGTGGACAACGCCATCGACACCGGCGCAAGTATGCTCGACGGCGACCCACGCTTCCTCACCAAAGAAGAAATCTACAAGATTTACCAAGACTCTTACAAATAATAGAGAAAAATACAAACAAAGTCTCCCAAATGCCCGATGCCGAATCCCCATTCCGCATCGGGCATTTCCCATATCCGTACTATCCCCGAACTCGCATTTTATCAGGTGATATAACGGTTCAGTGGATAAATACTGGGGGGAGCTGAAACAAAAACATAAAAAAAACAGCCTTTTGGCGATGCCAGCGCTTCGCACCTGTCGTTAGTGCTGCGGTATGTCTGATTTCAAGCCGAGGCTTGAAATCAGACATACCGCAACCCTAACGCCGCCCTCTCCAGCGAGGTCGGTGGCATCGCCAAAAGGATAAAAACCTCTCGCCTTCGGCGAAAAACCAAACCCGGTAGGGACGTGATACTTCACGTCCGCCTATAATTGTAATATTATATTGAATATCAATCATTTGGCGCGGACGCGAAGTGTCGCGTCCCTACCATGCAAAATCGTTTTGGGAGATTTGATACAACCTCTTTTCAAGAAATCATGTTGTCATCAGGGGTTTTTCGCCGTGAAACGGCGAGCGGTTTTTATCCTTGGGGCAAAGTGGACAGCCCTCGTAAGAGGGTGGCGGAGGGATTGTGTGGTTGGCGGCATGGAAACTCGTTTCCAATGACGCAAAGCGCACAGTCGCACCGCCAAATGCGAAGC
>SFGS01000037.1 GCA_004557565.1 Bacteroidales bacterium
TCTTGCAGTTGAAATCTATTTTCATTTCAGATTGTTTTTTGGATAATTATTGGGCTTCGCCAATTCTCGGTGCAAACTTAGAGTGAGATCTGTGTGAGCCAAAGAAAAGAAGTCTTATTTTTCCTCCAGGAGTGCCACAGCGTAGGCAGATATACCTTCTTCACGACCGGTGAAGCCGAGGCGTTCGGTGGTGGTGGCTTTAATGCTCACCTGTCCAAGCGTGCAACCCATGCACGCCGCCAACTGTTCCTGCATGGCTGGGATATGAGGATTGATTTTTGGGCGTTCGGCGCAGATAGTGATGTCGCAGTTGCCTAATTTATAGCCCTGCTCATCAATCAAGCGTGCCACCTCACGCAAGAGTTTACGGCTGTCGATACCCTTATAGCGAGGGTCGGTGTCGGGAAAATGGTAACCAATATCACGCAGACACGCCGCACCCAGCAGCGCATCGCACAGCGCATGTATCGCCACATCGGCATCGCTGTGACCGAGCAAACCAAGCGTGTGCTCAATTTTCACGCCACCAAGCCATAATTCACGGTCGCTCACCAGACGGTGAACGTCAAATCCCATTCCTATTCTCATATCATCAAATTATTTGCGGCCGAAAAGGCTTCTAATGCCGTCCATGTCAAACGACAGGGTGAAACGAAGTGTTTGGTCGAGTGGACTGTTTTGCGCAGTTGCAATCATATACGATGCATCGATGCGCAGCACATTGAGTGCAAAACCGGCACCGAAACCGAAGTATTGACGACCACCGGCAAACTTGCTCTCGTGGAAGTAACCGCCACGGAGGAAGAATTGCTGATTATAAGCATATTCAGCACCCAATGAATAGGTGATACGCTTGAAAGTGTTCTTATCGAAAGAATCGAAAATACCCGAAATCGACGATTTGTCTTTCCATGCCTGAAGTGCGGTTTCATATTCCTCATTGTCAGTAAATTCCGACAAACGAGGTTTCGCAGGCACTAACAACTTATTGGCATCGAGCGTGAAAGTGAGGTTGTGATAGTCGGCCAATGGGAATGTGAAGGCTGTACCGATACGCAGGTTGGTAGGCAAAAACGCAGGGTTGTCGCCATGGTCATACGACACCTTTGAACCCACATTCGAGAGGTTGAAACCCCACGACCATTGGCACTCGTTGCGGCCAATAATTGGGTAGGTGGTGAAATAGCCCGAAATGTCGGCGGCAAATGCCGAAGCGCCCTTGTTGCCCTCTGTCGCTGAGTATTCCGAGTAACCGAGGTCACTGTAAATGTAGCGCAAAACCACACCCATTGAGAATTTTTCGCTCAACTTGCGAGAATAACCCAAGTCAACCGACATTTCAAATGGGTTGATACTTCCGATAGATGTGCCGCTCTCTTCTGAGCCTTGAATTTCACCCAAAGAGAAATAGCGGAGCGAAGCACTCACAGCCTGATTGTCGCCGCTACCAAGTTTCCAGTAGCCGGCAAGGTTTGCCAAGAAAATGTCGTTCACAATCTTGCGCATCCATGGCGTGTAACTGAGCGACACACCTGCCGTGCTTTCGGCGAATGCGTATTTTGAAGCGTTCCAGTATTGAGAGTTCACATCAGGGTCGGTAGCCGCACCAAGGTCACCCATTGAGGCACCACGCGCGTCTGGCGAGATGCTAAGAGAGTTCACACCTGTGGTAATAGGATTGAAATCCTGATTCTTAATGTCGTCGTCGGCATGTGCAGCCAGTGCGCATGTAGCAAACATGGCTACGAATATAAAAGATTTAATCAATTTCATCTATCTACGTAATATTAGTTATTAATTATAACTGCAAATCACTTCTATTATTGTATGCCTTCCCCACTTTTTAGAAAAAAAGTGCCACCCTCCAGCCATATTTGAAGGGTGGCACCGTATATGTGTCTTCAACTGTTGTTCAACATTAATCGCGGTTGCCGAAGATGCGGAGCAAGTAGAGGAACAGGTTGATGAAGTCGAGGTAAAGTGTCAAAGCACCGATAGCGGCAAGTTTGCCCACATTACGCTCGCTTGTTTCCATTGCCATTTGCTTAATCTTTTGCACGTCCCATGCGGTGAGGCCGATAAAGATTATCACACCTGCTGCACTGATACCCCAAGCCAAAGCAGAACTTGCAAGGAATATGTTCACCACCGACACGATGATAAGGCCGATAAGCGCCATCACCAGAATTGAGCCCATCTTGGTGAGGTCTTTTTTAGTGACATAGCCGTAAATTGCCATCGCACCGAATGTGCCTGCTGTAATGAAGAAGGTCTTCACAATTGAATCGCCTGTGTAGGCGAAGAAGATTGGGGTGAGTGTCACGCCTGTAATTGCTGAATAGAGGTAGAACAGGAGCGAAGCAGTGCCAGCACTCATCTTATTGATGCCTGCTGTGAGCCAAATCACCAAGCCGAGTTGAGCGAAAATCAAGCCAAAGAACAAAATCTTGCTTGAGAATACCACCTCAAGGAGTGATGGCGTGGTGGCAATGCCCAACGACACAAATGCGGTAACAAGAATACCCATAAACATCTTGCCGAATATGCGTTGCATGGTCTTGGAGAGATACGACGACATACTCAGTTCTGCTTGAGCAGCCGAAGCGGTGCCGAAGCTTTGTTGACCATTGAGATAATCCAAATTGTTCATAATAATTTACTTTTTAAAAATGAATAATTTCTTTTCAGCATAAAGATAGCAAAAAGCGTGCCAAATATATTACATGCGTTCGGGCACTTCCACACCGAGCAAACTGAAGCCGCGACGAATGATGTCGGCCACGGTGCGAGAGAGGTGCAGACGGAATGCGCGAGCCACACCGTTTTCTTCTTTCAAGATGCTGTAGTCGTGATAGAACTGGTTGTAGCCCTTTGCCAATTCAAACACATAGTTGGCAATGAGTGCAGGGCTGTAGGTGCGGCCTGCCTCCGATACCACTGATGGGAAGTCGGCAATGCGTTGAATGATTTCAATTTCCTTTTCGTTTGGCTCGTAGGCGGTGATGTCGGTTGCAGCATCAGCCTCGTCGCTCTTGCGGAGCACCGAGCGAATACGCGCGTAGGTGTATTGCACGAATGGACCGGTGTTGCCGTTGAAGTCGATTGATTCTTGTGGGTTAAACAGCATGTTCTTGCGTGGGTCAACCTTGAGAATGAAGTATTTGAGCGCACCCAAACCGATGATGCGGTACACATCGTCCATTTCTTCTTCGGGCACACCTTTGAGGCGGCCTTCGCTCATCTTGCGAGCGGTGGCAATCATTTCGTCCATCAGTTCATCGGCATCCACCACTGTGCCTTCGCGGCTCTTCATCTTACCGTTTGGCAGTTCCACCATACCGTAAGAGAAGTGAATCAAGTCCTTACCCCAACTGAATCCGAGTTTGTCGAGCAAGAGTGAAAGCACTTGGAAGTGATAGTTTTGCTCATTGCCCACCACATAAATCATCTGGTCGATTGGGTAGTCTTGGAAGCGGAGTTTGGCGGTGCCGATATCCTGTGTCATATACACAGAGGTGCCATCGGTGCGGAGCAGCAATTTTTGGTCAAGTCCGTCGGCGGTGAGGTCGGCCCACACCGAGTTGTCGTCCTTGCGGTAGAAAATGCCCTTTTCAAGACCTTCGAGCACCTTTTCCTTACCTTCGAGGTAAGTGTTGCTTTCGTAGTAAATCTTGTCGAAGCTCACACCCATGCGTGCGTAGGTTTCGTCGAAACCGGCATACACCCATTCGTTCATGGTGCGCCAGAGCGAACGAACTTCCTCGTCGCCGTCTTCCCACTTCTTGAGCATGGTGCGTGCCTCTTTCATCAAGGTGGAGTTTGCTTCAGCCTCTTCTTTGGTCATGCCGCCGTCCATGAGTTGCTGCAATTCTTCTTTATAGTGCTTGTCGAAAGCCACATAGAAGTCACCAATCAGGTGGTCGCCTTTCTTGCCAGCCTTTTCAGGAGTGATGCCGTTGCCCCACTTGAGCCATGCCAACATAGATTTGCAGATGTGAATACCACGGTCGTTCACAATGTTGGTTTTCACCACTTTATTGCCGTTTGCCTCCATAATCTTGGCAAGGCTGAAGCCGAGCAGATTGTTGCGAACGTGGCCTAAGTGAAGTGGCTTGTTGGTGTTAGGTGATGAGTATTCAATCATCACCAGGCGGCTATCGTCAGTCACTGGCTTGAAACCGAAGTTTTCGGTAGCCTCTACGCTTTGGAGCACTGAAGTCCAAAACGATGGCTTGATGGTGATATTGAGGAAGCCTTTAATCACATTGAATTTCTCCACTGCCTCACAGTTGGCAACCAGATATTCGCCAATCTCTTGCGCTGTGTCTTCAGGACGCTTGTGTGAAGCTTTCAGGAATGGAAACACCACAATGGTGAGATTACCCTCAAACTCCTTTTTGGTGGTGGAGGGCACAATGCTTTCGGCAGCCACTTCTGCGCCATAAAGTGCTTTCACAGCATCGGCGGTGGCTTGAGCTAAGATATTATCTATCGACATAAATCTAACTTTATCAAAAAATTACACAATATTTCAATTTACAAAGTTACGAAAAAGAAATGACATTTTCAGAAATTCCCCACCATAACTTACCCACTATCAAGCACAACAGTAGGGACGCGATATTTCGCGTCCGCCACAGAACACTGACACACAAATAATTACACCACCTTCTCCACCTTAAAGGCTTTGGCGTAGAGCAAGTAGCCCTCCACGGGGGCGTGCCATAGGTCGGAGAGGAATCGGCAATAGGTTTGCACCTGTCGCTTGTAGGTGGCTTGCTGCTTCTCGCCTGGGGTGTCGCCAAACTTGTAGTCAATCACATAGATGCTGCCGTCGGTGGCACGCACGATGCGGTCGGGGCGCAGGTGATGCGCACGGTCCGACGCTGTGGGCGGTATGTAGATGGAACGCTCGTTATACACCTTGTTGCCTTTGGCAAACCAATGCGCCGTTTGCTCATCGGTCATCAGTCGGTCCAAAAACGCCTCGGCACGGCTTAAATTCCAGTATTGCTCATCGTCGGCGGTGATGATGCCTCGCTTCACCGCATAACTTATCGCCTTTTTCACTTGCTCGGCGGTGCGAATACGGCTCATGATGTGGTGCATACGCTTGCCGCTCTCCTGAATTTTTGTGGCAAGTTCGGGGAGTTTCACCCTTAATCGGTCCAGAATTGGCGACACGGTGTAGTCGGGCATCATTTCCTGTGTCACTTCCTGCGCCTCTTCGGGTGCTTGTGCCTCGTAGCAGTCTTCCTTACCGATACAATAGTAGGCTACGCAGCCGGCGGCTTCGGGAATGTCGCTGTTCACCTTTTTGCAGCCCTCCAAGTTGGGAAACGAAACAAGCAAATGCTCATTGATTTTGGTGATTGCCTCTGGGTTGAATTTTTCCGACAACACGGGCGCAAATATGTGAAGCGACTGGCGTGGACGCGTGAATGCCACATACGATTTGTTGAGGCTATCAATCACGCAGTCTTCAAGCAGCGGTGATGAGAACGACTCAAACTGCTTCATCTTGGCAAGCGTATTGCCCGGAATGGGGATAAGTGGCGGAACGAGGGCGGAGTCGGCGGCGGTGGACGGAACTTCCAGATATGGGTGGTCCATGCCGTCGGGGTTGAGCCAGTTGTCTTTCGGCAACCAGCACAAGCGGTCCATCTGCTCCATGTCCCAATCGGCAAGCGGCACAATCACACATGGGCGTTCCAATCCCTTCGCCTTGTGAATGGTCATCACTTCCACGGCATCGTCGTTTTGCCCTGGAGAAATTGCCAACTTGTCTTTTTTCATTTCCCAATACTTCAAAAACTCATAAATGGTGCCGCCATTGGTGCGCTGCGTGCTGAAGTCGAGCACCACGCCTTGAAGTGCCAAGAGGAATGAGGTCTCGGCACCCTTGTTGAGCCCTATCGGCTCCAGATATTCCTTAATGATTTTATCCACCACGCCAACGAGACTTGCTTGCTCATTCTTTGGGTTGGGTAGTAGGTTCTTGAGCTGGTCGGCGAAGATTTCCACCTGTTCCTCCACCGGTTTTTGGCGAAGGTCGTCGTTGTTGCGAAACACCTTTTCCATCAGTTCGCCGGCATCGGCATTTTCCCCAGCCTTGCCCAACGCCTGACCGAAGTCGTGCAGCGTTTTGTAGTAGAGTTGGTCTTTGAGACGCTTTTGCATCAACTTTTGCATTGTGGGCTTGCCGGTGTCGATGTCCTCGTCTTCGTCGCTGTGCGCGTGCTGCGTTGAGTTGATGAAATAAAGCACACTAATCACCATGCGCACCGCAGCCGAGTTTTGCAGCAGCAGTGATTCTGCCGACACGATATTGATTAAACGGTCGGGGTATGCCTTGTTGTGCTCCAAAATGGCGTTCACCACTTCGTCGCCTTCTTTGTTGCGGTTCACCAGAATCAGGATTTTCCCGAATGGATAATTGTATTTATTGTGCTGTTCGAGAATATACTCCGGCAAATGCTTGAGCACACCCTCTTTACCGTAATACGGCTGACCGTCGCTACCTTTCAAATATGGCAGTGGTTCGCTCGATTTTGTGGGCGTGCCATACACCAAATTGAGTTTCACAAAGCCCTTAATGCGCGCGGCCTCTTTCGCCTCATCGGAGTAGGCGGGATAGTCTTGATGCAGTTTGCCGTAGGTGGTCTGGAGTTTTTTAAACGACACACGATTCTTGGCGTAATAGTCGAGGATTTGCTTGAAAAACTCATTATTAAAGTCAATCACCAGTTTTGTGCTTCGGCGATTGATGTGCAGGTCCTCCGAATCGTCGTATTCCGAACTGAAATCGGTGGGCAAATCGTTTTGAAACAAGTTGGGGTCGCTGTTGCGGAAGCGGTAAATACTCTGCTTCTCATCACCGATGATGAGGTTGTAGTTGGCGCCGCTGAGGCTGTTTTCGAGCAATGGCTTGAAATTCTCGTACTGCTTGCGGCTGGTGTCCTGAAATTCATCAATCATAAAGTGATTGAGCCACATACCCATACGCTCATATATGAATGGCACATCACATTCCACCACCTTGTGAATGAGGTCAGTGGTGTCGGATATGAAAATCTGATTGTTGTCTTTGCGGTATTGCTCCAAGTTTTCGTCAATCTTTCCGAGCAAACCCAGCTGCCAAAGGTTGGAGACGATGCTTTTGGTCACGTCCACGGTTTCTTTCCAACCGATAAATTCCTTCAGCATTGTCTGAAAGGTGAGAAGTTCGTGCCCCATCTGACTCTCGGTGAGTGCGCCTTTTTTGAATGCACCTTTCAGTTTGTCAATATTTTCGGCATACGTCGCGATGGTCTTCACGCTGGAGCCTAACGATTGCAGGTCGCTCACCATCATCAACTTTGCAACTGGATACCTTTTGTTCAACTGGTCGGCACTAATGCCCATTCCTTCAATGAAGTTTTTCACATCTTCGTGGAAGTTGCCGATTTTTTCCTCGTAGGCTTTCTTCACATCCACCAGTGCCTTTCTGAACGCCAGCAAAGCCGATTTCTTACCGGAGCCAATGTCGGAAAGATACGCCTTGATGTCGGCGTGGTGCTTCATGAAATTTTCATTGCCGAGCACCTTTGCAAACGATGCCAAATCGCTGGCGGTTTTGTTGCCGAAAAAGTTCCAGTCGCTCTGACTGCGCACCTGCTCGGTCACATAGTTATTGATCCACTCGCCGAGCATTCCCGAATTTCTGCCGTCGCCAATGCTCTGCATCAATCCCTGCACAGCCTGAAGGGTTGCAAAATTCTCGTCAAGCTGAAGGTCGTAGTCATACTCTCGGTCGAGCTCATACACGAAGTTGCGTAGCACCGTTTGGAAAAACGAGTCGATGGTGCTGATATTGAATGCTGTGTAGTCGAACAAAATATCCTCAAGCGCAGCCTGTGCCGCCACCTTCAAGTCTTCGGGCGAGGTGGTGGGGTGCGCTTCCTGAAAATATTGCTGATACGCCCCACAAGTGCCGTTCGACAGTTCATATAGGCGCACGATGATGCGCTCCTTCATTTCAGCCGTCGCCTTATTGGTGAAAGTGATGGCTAAAATGTGTTGGTGATAGCAACTGTGGAGCGGTCGGAGTTTTCCGCTTTTGTTCCAGAGTAACTGTTCGATATACACTTTTGCGAGGGTATAGGTCTTACCTGCGCCAGCCGAAGCCTTGATAACGTGAAGATTCTTGGTGCTCATCATCGTAAATGGTATTAAAGAAATTAGATGTTAGAAATTAGATGTTAGAAATTAGATGTTAGAAGTTAGATGGTGCGGGCTTTGAAGCCTTTTTGCTTGAGCTGCTGCACCACTTTCTCGCGGAAGTCGCCTTGAATCAAGATTTCACCGCCACGAGCCGAACCGCCCACGCCACAATGTCGCTTGAGTTCGGCAGCGAGTTCTTTCAAGGCTTCGTCGTCGCACAGCAGGTCGGTGACGAGTGTCACTTTCTTGCCGTTGCGTCCTTTCTTATCGAGCAGCACATTCACCATCTGCTTTCCTTGCTGCGCGAGGGCATCGCCAGCAGGCTCTTCCACAGGGTTTTGCGCTTGTTTGATTTCTTCATCGGTGGGCACGTCGATATTGAATGCTGCCCCAAGTTTTTCTCTCCAATCTTGCATAGTGTCGTAATCATTTGTCCCACCGTCATGAAATATGCTGAATGTGGGGTTGTTTCTACAAAAATAGTGCTAAAATCGGTTTTTGCCAAATGCAAAACCAATTGAAGCACTATTAAACCTGATATTTTTTATAAAAATTTATTTTTTGCCCTTGAAAAGCACTTTGCCTGCTTTGTCGAGGAAACTCACTTCTGAGCCATCGGCAGAGATTTGGTAACGGTCCACCTTGTTGAACGCTTCCACAAATTCATCTTCACGCATCACGTCAGGGCAAAGCATTCTGGTCATACCCCCTGTAGAGAAGGTGATTTTGCCGTCTTTGCTCACTTTGTAGTCAGCAAAAATCTGGTTGCAACCCACTGTGGCGTTTACACGACCCTTTGCGAATGAGATAGATGGAGTGACATCAACTTTCTCAAGCTGGGTGCCATTGAGTTCAGTCAAAGTATACTGCTTGTCGGAGAGGCTTGCTGTGGTGCTCTTGCACGACACAAGCGAGAGTGCGGCTGCAAATGCAGCGATGTAAATAGATTTTCTCATAATCAAATTAATTTTGTTTGGAGATATGACTATAAAAAGTTGCAAAAGTTTACAATCGAGCCGCAAAATTACGAAATATATGCCGTAAAACACCAATAAATCACCCAGAAAATAAAAAAGTGGGAAAATTTATGCCCCAATCATGGCACTATTTCAAATTAATTCACTACTTTTGTCGAAAGTTTACTATTAATTATTCACTAACTAATAAAAATTTTACAACAATGGCATACGTAATTGATGACACTTGTGTAGCATGTGGTACTTGCGCATCTGTTTGCCCAACTGGCGCTATTAGCGAAGGTGACAAGTATGAAATCGATCCTGATGTTTGCATTAGCTGCGGTTCTTGCGCTGAAGCATGTCCTAACGGCTCAATCCAAGAAGGCTAATCTCATCTGAGATTTCTTTTCTACACAAAAAAAGAAACAGTCGTGCTCCCACCCATGGAAGCACGACTAATTTTTTAAAAAATATTCAAAATATCCAATCCCACCCCAAAGCGTGCTATAGCACCTTTCCCCAAGGAGAGGGAAGGAAATATCTCCCCTAAGCGCAATCTCCACCCAAGAAGCGGCGTTATTTTATCTGGAAATTGAGTATGCCGGCGGTGCGCACGTTGCGCACATAGAGGTGGAAAGTTTGCTGACGCAGATCGGCAGGCATCTGCATGAGCGCGCCAGGGCGCAAACTCACCTGAAGTTCGGTGTATTTCCTTCCTCCACTTGTCACTTTACATTCAAAATATTTGTCGTAAGGCTCACGAATCAGCCCCTCGCAATTCTTTGCGGATATTCCCACAGTGAGCGGCTCGTTCTCCCCCACTGCTCCCACTTCTGTGTAGGCGTTGGGCAGTCCGCCAGGCACAGGCATATATTGGGCAAAGTTTACGATGGCACCCGCGCATTCAGTTTGCTTGTCGTGCTTGATAAAGATGAGATCATCTACCCAAATGCGGTAATAAGGCCGGTCGATGATAACCGCCAATCTCCCCGATGGAAAGCGCACCACATCGTCGTGGCGAATAGCCAAATATCCGCCATACTGCTCCACCGCGGCTTTGTCGGTGAGCGTGTTGAGGTCGGGCTCGTTTTCCTCCACGTGTCCAAGGTCTTGCGCCTTCATCACCTCGATAAACGAGTATTTCTCCGACGTGAAATTCATGTCGCGCGTGAGATAGATGTCGGTTTTTCCCATCAGGGTTTTGCCGTGGTCCTCGTCCATCATATTGAGCACCACCATATCATCGGGCACGTCGAATGGATTTTTCTCATTGCACGCCGCAAGTGCCACGAGCGAGAGTGCCAATAGCGCTATTTTCTGGAAAACAGCCTTCATTCCTCCCCAAGTATCAGAATTTATACTTAAGGCCAAATGCAGGAATAAAGCGAGTGGCATCGTTCACCAACTGAAGGGTCTGCTCGGTGTAGATGCTCAACTCCGACGAGAGCGAAAACTCTGCGCCACAACCCAAGTTCATACCGCAGTTGTTCAAATCGCCTTCTCCGTTCACATAAGCCAAACCCACCATAGGATATAGGTCGAAGCCGCTGCCGGTTTTCACCACATATTGCAAGTTGATATTCACATTGGTGAAGTGACCGCAATCGTCGGTTGAGAATGTATAGATAAATTCTGGAGCAATGCGCAAATTCTTAAGCAACTCATATTCAAGTTGGAAGCCCACACCTGAGCCGCCTCCCTTTGATGAATAGTTGTAATCCACGCCAAATGCCATATTCGCACCTTTTGCTGTGATATTCGTAGCCGCAGCTATCATAATAGCCAGCATCAAGATAATTTTTTTCATAGTTGTAAATGTTTTGTCAAAATTAATAAATCAGTTCATTTCCCCTGCTTTCTTCGCAAAAGTCGAGAAATGTGTATCACTTAGTCTGAACATCGTTGTTCTCGTCGCTCATCTTGGGCTCGTATTTCTGCAAACGCACCTTCATCTCGTCGAAGCCCTGGCCAAATACGCTGTTGGTGGGCGCCATCGAAATAAATGCCTGTGGGTCGATGCGCTTGATAATGCGCTGCACCGTCACGCTCTCGTATTTGCGGCACACCACGAGCAGTATTTTCACATCGCGCTTGCTGTACCAGCCTGTGCCATGCACGAGGGTGCAACCACGGTGCGCCTCGTTGTTGATGGCGTTGGCTATGTCGAGCCACTGCTCACTGAATATGAGAAACTGCACGCCCTGCACTCGCCTGCTGATTGCCATGTCGGCAGCCACGGAGTTGATGACAAGGAACACGTAACCGAAAAGCGTGGCGTCGATATTGTGAAACAGGAAATACGACGAGGTGATAATGAGCATATCGCAATACAGCATCATGCGGCCAAACGACACATTGCTGTATTTATTCACCATTGCGGCTATCACATCGGTGCCACCACTACTTCCGCCGTGCGAGAACGTGATGCCCAAGCCCACGCCACAGAGCACTGCGCCGATAATGATGTTCATAAACGACTGTTGCTCCACAAATGGCTCTTTGAATATAGGGCAGAGAATACCCAAGAATATACTGAACACGGTGGCACCGAAAATGGTGCGAATCACAAACTGCCGACCCACCACTTTATAAGCAGCCACAAGCAGTATCACATTGATAATATAGTTGGGGATTGCAATATTAATTGTGCGACCCGACGCATAATAAATAATGGTGGCAATACCAGTCACACCACCCGTCACCACATTTTCAGGGATAACGAACGCCGCAAAACTAAAAGCACATAGGAAAAGACCGAACACGATCATCACATAATCTTTCGACTGATTGAGGAGCTGTTGCATTGAGATTTTCATTTCGCAATTAGTTGTTGATGCAGTTTATATACGTTTATATTGGTTTTGCTAAATTAAGAAATAGTTTTGACATAGGCAGATTTTTTCTGATTTTTTTGATGACAAACCGTTCTTTTTTTGCATCTTTGCATCAGTAAACACAATATAATATGATTAAACTCGTAATTAAACTCCTCGTTTCTGCCTTGGCAATATGGCTCACCTCGCAGTTTTTCGACAACGTAACCTGCGAGCCATGGCATGTGTCTATCGTGGTGGCACTCGTGCTGGGGCTTATCAATGTGTTCATTAAGCCCATCGTGAAAATTCTCTCGTTGCCCATCAACATCTTATCGTTGGGCTTGTTCTCACTGGTTATCAACGGCGCAATGATATTGCTCTGCTCCCATTTCGTTGACGCATTCAACATTCAAGGCTCCAACATGAGCGCACT
The DNA here is from genome assembly GCA_004557565.1 of Bacteroidales bacterium. GTDB lineage: Bacteria > Bacteroidota > Bacteroidia > Bacteroidales > Muribaculaceae > Sodaliphilus. The sequence goes on from SFGS01000037.1 coordinate 12,411, forward strand.
GGGCACAGCCATCGCTTTCGGCGTGGTGCTCTCGCTCATCAACTGGATCCTCAACAAACTCGTGGACTAATCCCCACCCGGCATCGCTGGAAAAATAAAATGGCGGGAATTGCTTTTTTGCAATTCTCGCCATCACCTTTTCAGGAGATATGTGTCATATTTATTGTCCTTCTTCAAATTTGAGCGCATTGCGTTCGGCGCTCTCAATTCGGCGATTACGCCAGCAGCGGCGGCAAAGCGCCACATACTTGTCATCGCCCCCAATCTCCACCTGGTCGCCGTCGGTCACCACATCGCCATTCGCATCGATTCGGGCATTGATGATGGTTTTGCGACCACACGAACATGTGGATTTGATTTCGTCGATGGTGTCGGCCAACTCAAACAAGCGGAGCGAACCTTCAAACACGTGCGACTGGAAGTCGGTGCGCAAACCGTAGCATATCACGTTCACACCATAATCATCCACTATGCGAGCCAACTGGTCAACTTGTGCTTTGGAAAGGAATTGCGCCTCATCCACAAGCACCCACGCCTTCACTTCAAGCGTGCGTTCAAATTCGCCTTTGAGGTATTCGTAGAGGTCCATTTCGGGATAAATCCAAGAGCACGCGCGCTCTATGCCAATGCGAGAGCGAATCACGTTAGCACTCTCACGATTGTCGATAATGGGCTTCATGCACAAATATTGCATATTGCGCTCCTCAAAATTATAGGCTTGGGTGAGCAGCAAAGCAGTCTTTGCCGAACCCATAGTGCCATAGCGAAAATATAGTTTCCCTTGTCCGTTCATAATGATGAGTAATTGGTAGTACAAAGATAGCAATTTTAGCACGCCCAACCCAAAATTCACCCAACTAAAGTTATTAACAACCTATCAACACCAGTCACTAAAAATGCCCTAAAAGATTGCGCTATAGCGTAATCTTAACCACCAGCCAATCCACAATTAGAAGGCACACCCCACCTTCACACAAATCTTTTTCACCTCGCCCTCGCCTATGATTGGAGCGTGGGCATCTTCGGGGGTGACGATGGCAAATTCGCCGGGCTGTATGGTGACATACGCCATGGGCGCATCGGTGTAGAATGCTATGTCGCGGTTCGCATCGTAGGCATCGCGCACTTGCTTCAGACTGCTGGTGGGCAGATAGCCCATCACTTCCACCTTGTCCACTGGCACATGAATGTCGATATACTTGCGGTGCACTTCCAGCACCTGCTCCTCGCGCGCCTTCATTTGGGGAGTTTCCACATTTGCCCACAGTTTGCCCTCTTTCAGCACCACAGGACTGATGCCGGCGGCGTGGGCTGTGGCGGCATTGGCACGAAGCCATTCGAATGCCTCACGAAACAGCGGATGCAAACGCTCCACCGATTGCGTGTCGCTCAATTTTCCTATAATCATAATCGTGAAAATAAAAATGGGTGTGTCAAGATTCTTTCAATCACCTCAACACACCCTTACCTTTGTTTCTATCTTAGTTTCTACCGAATTTAATCAGCCTTTACGCCTACGATTTCTGGGTCGATAAGAATACGGCCGCAGTATTCGCACACAATCACCTTCTTGTGCATCTTGATTTCGCTCTGACGCTGTGCAGGAATGCGGTTGAAGCAACCACCGCAAGCGTTACGCGACACATACACGATGCCAAGACCGTTGCGAGCATTCTTACGAGTGCGCTTGAATGCGTTGAGCAAACGCTCGTCGTCGAATTTAGCTTCGAGTTTCTTCGCTTTTTCACGAAGTTTTTCTTCGTCTTGCTTGGTCTCTGAGATGATTTCGTCGAGTTCACCCTTCTTTTCAGCCAGCACGTGAGTGCAGTCTTCCAGTTGAGTCTTTGCGGCATCCATGTTGGCGTTAGTCACCTCGATAGCGTGCTTAGCGTCGTTGATTTTCTTTTCAGCGAGTTCGATATTGAGCTGCTGGTATTCGATTTCCTTGGTGAGGAAGTCGTATTCACGGTTGTTGCGCACATTGTCCTGATCCTTGGTGTACTTAGCAACCATAGCGTCGGCCTTGTCGGCTGCTTCCGACTGCTCCTTGATGGTGGCATTAAGTGCGGCAATTTCCTCGTCGTATTTAGAAATGCGAGTTTGAAGACCTTCAATTTCATCTTCCAAGTCTTGAACTTCGAGAGGGAGTTCACCACGGAGAGTTTTGATGCGGTCCACTTCAGAGAGAATGGTCTGCAATTCGTAGAGTGCTTTCAAGCGTTCTTCTACATTGAGTTCTTTTTCTTTTGCCATAATGTAATTAAATGTATTTTACTTGATTTTGTTCTTCGTTTGCGTATTTCACTTCAAAGTCGGGGTGGAGCGATGCGATGATGTCGGCAAAAATTTCCTTTGTGTACTGTTCGCTCTCATAATGCCCGATGTCAGCCAAGATGATGCGTTCCTCGTTTCCCTGAAATTCGTGATACTTCATGTCGCCGGTCACATACACATCTGCGCCCATGCTCATGGCCTTGCCAGCCAAAAACGAGCCTGCACCGCCACACAGTGCCACACGCTTCACTTTTCGGTCGAGATTGCCGCTAAAGCGAACGGTGTCCACACCAAATGCCTCCTTCAAACGGTGCATAAAGTCGGCTCCGCCTATTTCCTCGATGTCGCCAATCACGCCCGAACCGCTGTATCGGTCGGCATTCTCAAGCGGTATCACATCGAAAGCGGGTTCTTCGTAGGGGTGGGCGGCAAGCATCGCCGCAATCACCGCCGAGCAGCGGGCCTTATTCACCAGCACCTCCACACGCACCTCGTTTTCCACATGGTCCTCGCCCACTTCGCCAGCGAATGGGTTGGCGCCATCAAGGGCATGGAAGCGGCCTTCGCCTTCCACACGGTAGCTGCAACGGTCGTAGTCGCCCAGCGTGCCAGCGCCAGAGCGCCACATCGCCTGTTCCACATCGGCGGCCTGGGCTTGAGGCACAAACACCACAATCTTACGCTGTGTGCCCACTTGTGGATCAAGCACCTCCACGTTTTTCATGCCCAACTTCTCCGCCATCTTATAGCTCACGCCGCCACGAGCGTTGTCGAGATTGGTGTGCGCGCAATAGATGCTCACACCATGCCGAATAGCTTTCAGCACCGTGCGCTCCACATAGTTGCGACCAGTGAGTTTTTTAAGACCGTGAAAAATGAGTGGGTGATGTGAGATAATGAGATTTGCACCACAGGCTATTGCCTCATCTACAATACATTCTCTGACGTCGGTACAGAGCACCACGCCTGTTATCACGCTATCGGGGTCGCCTACTTGCATTCCGGCATTATCATAACTTTCTTGAAGATAAAGCGGTGCAACCCTCTCAATAGCGGAAGCTATTTCCTTAACTTTCATGAATTACGTTGCAAAGTTACAAAATTTCCCCCATTCCCACAAACACATTATTAAAAGACAAAAGGATGTTAGAAATAAGAAATTAGAAGTTAGAAATTAGATGTTAGAAGAAGTTCAAGCAAAGCCATCAGAGTGCTCCGAGCTGCTCCGAGTGCTCCCCACCCTAAGCTATCCGAGTGCTCCCCACCCTACTTATCCGCTTTCCTCGTAAGCAATAGCACCGGCTCGCCATTAGCCAATGTGGTGGCGAAAAGGTAGCAGTCGCCGCCGTCGCGCACTTTCAAGCGTTTTTTCAGTTCGTCGGGACTTAGGCGGAAATTTCGGGTGGCAATATTCAGCTGCTTGTGCTGTTTGCCCACGGTTTTCGCCTCTTTTCCTGAAAATGGAATGATGCTGTCAATCACGAATTTGCGGCCGGGGAAATCCTCCACAAAATCGTCGCTATAATATAAGTGTGAGTTTTTGGCTATTTGCTGGATTGGAAATTGGCGAGTCAAGGCGGCAAACGCGCCAATCTTCATCACGCTCGCATTGGGCTCGTAAAGATATTGCCCTGCTGATGGCGAGCCATAACAGCCCTCTACCGCAAGCGCAGCACTATCCACCGCAAACTCCTGCGCTCCTCCTGCCTCAAAGTTGAGCGCATGGAGCTGCACATCAGCACATTCCACACCGAAATCCACCTCGAAAAACAGTTCCTTACACTCGTTTTTCACGCTCACCGCCCACACATCGGTAAGATGCGGAGCGAGGTCGCGCATCGACTGCGTAACGTCGATCATCGGCGACGCCTTGATGTAGAGCCGCTTGGCGTGTGCCTTGATAGTGGGAAGAATGCTTAGCACATCGGGGGCGCAATCGGCAAGCCCGTAAAGACGCGCTCCGCCATCGCCTCGGCGTGCAGGGTCGATAAACACAGCGTCGAAACGCTCATCGGTCTGCGTGAGCCACGCCACCGAATCGGCATTCACCACCGTGAAGGCATAGTTGTGCGCACCAGCCGCCGCTATTTCCTCGTCGAGTTCGATAGCCTTGAGCGAAGCCACTCGCTGCGAAATGTAGTAGGAGTCAACGCCAAGCCCCATCGTCATATCGAGCACGCTGTCGGTGGGCTGGAACAGCGAGGCATGGAACTGCGCCACTTGCTGGTGGGTGCATTGCTCTGCGCTGATGGCCTTTGGAAAGAGGAAACGCTCGTTTGCCAGCAGTTCGGGAATTTTGTTTTTCGCTTTCTTGCGACATTCAATCTGCATAACGGCAAACCGCTTGTCGAAGGGCAAATCCGGTTCGCTCTTCAACATCAACTTCAAGGTATCGGCTCCAGCATTCGCCGCCACATACCCCCACATCTCCTCCATCTCCATCTTCTCCATCATATTTTCACATCTTAATAATTAGGTTCACCACCAATAACTTGTTTTTAAAACCACAAATCTCACGAATTTCACGAAAAAGTTAAATTTCGCATTAATATAAAATTCGTGTGATTCGTGCAATTCGTGGTTAAATTCAAATTTGTGGTTAATTGAAACATGGGGGAGCTATTGTGATAGTTCCCCCATGGATTGTTTATTGAATGTGTGATGTTACTTTTTGGTTACGGCATCAACGCGCGCTTGGTCAACGCTGAGGTAAAGTTCATCGAGCTGACCAGGTTCGAGGGTGCCAGGAGCATCGAGCATCACATCGCGTCCGCTGTTGTTCTTAGGGAATGCGATGCAGTCGCGAATACTGTCAAGGCCAGCCAAGATCGACACGAAGCGGTCCAAACCAAATGCCAAACCAGCGTGAGGTGGTGCACCATACTTAAACGCGTTAATCAAGAAGCCAAATTGAGCCTCGGCACGCTCTGGAGTGAAGCCAAGAATCTTGAACATCTTTTCCTGCAACTTGCCATCGTGGATACGGAGGCTACCGCCACCAACTTCCACACCGTTGCACACGAAGTCGTAAGCCACAGCACGCACTTGCTCTGGGTGCTCGTCGAGCAATGGAATATCATCAGGATTTGGCAAGGTGAATGGGTGGTGAGTTGCCATCAGGCGCTGTTCCTCATCGCTCCATTCAAAGAGAGGGAAGTCAACAATCCAAAGGCACTTGAAGGTGTCTTTGTCGCGCAGACCAAGACGGTCGCCCATCTCCAGACGCAAGGTGCAAAGTTGAGTGCGAGTCTTGTTTGCCTTTTCGCCACTGAGAATCAACACAAGGTCGCCGTCATTTGCGCCCATCGCTGCCTTCACTTCTGCGAGGTCTTCAGGAGTGTAGAACTTATCAATGCTGCTCTTCACTGTGCCGTCTTCGTTATACTTTATATATACCAGACCCTTAGCTCCCACTTGTGGACGCTTCACGAAGTCGGTGAGTTGGTCAAGTTGTTTGCGAGTGTAGTTGGCGCAACCTGGCACGCAAATACCGCCAATGTATTCTGCACTGTCAAACACTGCGAACTTGCCCTTCTTGAGCACGTCCATCAGTTCCACAAATTCCATACCGAAACGCAAGTCAGGCTTGTCGCTACCGTAGCGGCGCATGGCATCGTGCCAAGTCATTTGTTCAAGTTTTGGAATTTCCACGCCACGGATTTCCTTAAACAAGTGGCGAGCCATCGATTCAAACACTTCAAGCACGTCTTCCTGATCCACAAAACTCATTTCGCAGTCGATTTGAGTAAACTCAGGCTGACGGTCGGCACGCAAGTCCTCGTCGCGGAAGCACTTTGCAATTTGGAAATAGCGGTCGAAACCTGCCACCATCAGCAGCTGCTTCAAGGTTTGAGGGCTTTGAGGCAGTGCGTAGAACTGACCGGGGTTCATGCGTGATGGCACCACGAAGTCGCGAGCACCCTCTGGAGTGGAGCCAATCAAGATTGGAGTTTCCACCTCGATGAAGTCACGCGAATCGAGGAAGTTGCGAATAAGAATAGTCATACGGTGACGCAATTCAAGATTTGCACGCACTGAATTGCGGCGCAAGTCGAGATAGCGATATTTCATGCGAATGTCGTCGCCACCATCGGTGTTGTCTTCAATAGTGAATGGAGGGGTGAGGCTCTCGCTGAGCACATTCAGTTCAGAGGCGATAATTTCAATGTCGCCAGTAGGCATCTTGGCATTCTTGCTTGAGCGTTCTGCCACTTCACCCTTCACCTGAATCACAAATTCGCGGCCAAGACGGTTGGCGCGCTCTGTGAGTTCAGAGTCGTTTTCGTTGTTAAACACAATTTGTGTGATACCGTAACGGTCGCGCAGGTCAACGAAGGTCATGCCGCCCATCTTGCGAGTGCGCTGCACCCAGCCTGCCAAAGTCACCACTTCGCCCACGTTTTCGATGCGAAGTTCACCACATTTCTTAGTTCTGTACATATTCGAGAAATATATAGTTGTTTTTTATCTTCTTTTAGCGCGTGAAACCGACCATAGTTTCACCTATATATATAAGCCCAATTTTCACAAATACAAAATTAATACTTTCCTCGCAGAATTAGCCGTAAAAAAGCAAAAAACTGCACGATTTCGGGCGTTCCAAGCCCAAAAACAGGAAAATTCCAAAAAAAATACACTTTTTCAGCCAAAAGATTTGCAGATTCAAAAAAAAGCTGTACCTTTGCATCGCAATTCCGATAAGGATATGCACTTCGGGGTGTAGCGCAGTTGGTTAGCGCACCTGCTTTGGGAGCAGGGGGTCCCCAGTTCGAGTCCGGGTACCCCGACAAAAGCCACTCTCTACGAGTGGCTTTTTTGTTATTTAACCCTTCTACTTTTTCACGATATGACCATCGCCCAACTTCCAATCCACATCATGCTCATCACCCCCATTGCGGTGGCGCTATTCGTTTTGGGAATACTGGTTGCTACAGGCAAAGCCGACAGGTGGATAGCCGGCTACAACACCGCCAGCGAAGAAGAGTGCGCGAAGGTGAACATCAAGAGGGTGCGATGGATCTCTGCCATCATACTGTGGATTTCCGACATCTACCTCGTGTTTCTCGCTATCGCCAATCTCTCCGCCATTGGCATCATCATCACCACGCTGGCTTTCATCGTCGTCTGCATCATCTTCACCATCCTTGCCGCCACCAGCACAAAAAAGGGTTCAGTGGAAAAATACTGGGGGACTAAAACAAAAACATAAAAAAACAGCCTTTTACCGATGCCAGTGCTTCGCACCTGTCGTTAGTGCTGTGGCATGTCTGATTTCAAGCCGAAGCTTGAATCAGCCACACCACATCACAAACGCCGCCCTCTTACGAGGGCGGTGGCATCGCCAAAAGGATAAAAACCGCTCGCCTTCGGCGAAAAACCAATCCCGGTAGGGACGTGATACTTCACGTCCGCCCATAATTGTAATACTATATTGAATATCAACTATTTGACGCGGACGCGAAGTATCGCGTCCCTACCATGCAAAATCGTTTTGAGAAATTTGATGCGGCTTTTTACCAAGAAATCATTTTATCACCAGGGGTTTTTCGCCGTGAAACGGCGAGAGGTTTTTATCCTTGGGGCAAAGTGGAAGGCCCTCGTAAGAGGGTGGCGGAGGGATTGTGTGGTTGGCGGCATGGAAACTCGTTTCCAATGACGCAAAGCGCACACTCGCACCGCCAAATGCGAAGCATTCCACGTTGCTCCAAGGCTGTTTTTTATGTTTTTGTTTTTGATTCCAACCACAATTCGGCAACATTGCATAATCTATCCCCAGGAATTTTCCACTTAACCCAAAAAAGTGAAAAATAATGGCGTTTGTGCGCCTATTTTGATTATCTTTGTGAGGAATTAAACTTTAATGACTGATGAAGAAAACTGTTCTATCTCTTGCTGTCTTGGCTTTGGGGTGCGGTGCTGCGGTGGCACAAAGTGCTATCACACCTGAAGTGCTGGCTAAGATGCAGCAAGCCGACGTGCAGTCGGCTGCCGACAAGGCCGTGCGCAACGCCATGGCTTCAACCCCTCTCAACACGTTGGCTACAACCGTAGAGTCGATGAATCCCGTTGACGAGGATTTCACCTATCGCGTGCCCACCAAGGGCATCACCAATCAGAAGCAAAGCGGACGCTGCTGGCTATTCACCGGCATGAATATGCTGCGCTCTAAGGCGATGACGAAGTTTGGGCTGCCAAGCCTGGAAATGTCGGAGGTGTACCTCTTTTTCTACGACCAACTTGAAAAGAGCAACCTTTTCCTGCAAAGTGTAATCGACACTCGCCAGAAGCCTATCGACGACCGTTTGGTAGACTGGCTTTTCTCCAACCCCGTGAGCGACGGCGGCACATTTACCGGCGTGGCCGACTTGGTGAAGAAATATGGCGTGGTGCCTCGTGAGGCTATGCCCGAAACGCAATCTGCCAACGCCACCTCGCAATTCAATGCACAACTGAAGAATGTGCTTCGCGAAATGGGTTTGCGTCTGCGTCAGATGGGCGAAAAAGGCACTTCGGTGAAGGCACTCGAAGAAAAGAAGGTGGAAATGCTGGGCAAGGTTTACCACATGCTCACACTCGCCTATGGCGTGCCTCCAACCGAATTTACTTGGAGACAGCGCGACAAAGACGGCAAGGTGGTTTCGACCGACAAATACACTCCACTCTCGTTCTACAACAAACTGTGGGGCTACGACCTGAACAACGATTACGTGCTGGTGATGAACGACCCATCACGCGAATATTATAAGGTGTATCAAATTGAATACGACCGCCACACCTACGACGGCCACGACTGGGTATATCTCAACCTGCCGAACGAGGAAGTGAAGCCTATGCTCATCGCTTCGCTGAAAGACAGCACCGCCATGTATATCTCTTGCGACGTGAACAAGTTCCTCAATCGCCAGAAGGGCGTGATGGACTTGAAGAACTTCGATTACGAAAGTCTGCTTGGCGTGACCATGACAATGGACAAGAAAGAGCGCATCATCACCCATGCCAGTGCATCGAGCCACGCTATGACGCTCATCGCAGTTGACATCGACAAATCCACCTCAAAACCAACAAAGTGGATGGTGGAAAACAGTTGGGGCAAAGAAAACGGCTTCAAGGGCAACTACATCATGACCGACGAATGGTTCAACGAATACATGTTCCGCTTTGTGCTCAACAAGAAATACGTGCATGAGAGCGTGGCGAAACTCCTCAAGCAAAAGCCAATCAAGCTCCCAGCTTGGGACCCAATGTTCGCCCCCGAAGAATAACCTTCTCCCCCACACACCCTCGAAAAAATAGACACTCCAAAAACATCCGATTTAAGATTAAGTCGGATGTTTTTATATCCAAAAATTTTGCATGGTAGGGACGCGATACTTCGCGTCCGCCACAAACGGTTAATTTTCAATATATTACCACAATTATAAGCAGACATAAAATATCACGTCCTTACCATAATAATATTTGGAAATGATATACAAGTGGTCCCTGTGATTATTTAGTAATGATTGAAAAAAAATCCCGTAGGGATTTGATGTGTGTAGGCAGGTGTGCAGCGAAGGTTATGCGAAATGAGCGAAGCGAAATGGAGCATGACCGAAGCGAAATGCCTGCAAATATCGCATAACAAATACGCATCCCAGCGGGATG
>SFGS01000038.1 GCA_004557565.1 Bacteroidales bacterium
AATTTGATGTTGTCGCATTCCGCTGGAATGCAACATCCTGATATATCTATTGCAGGCATTTCGAAAAGATTCCATTTCGCTTCGCTCCATTACATCTTTCCTGCATACCTGCCTACACACATCAAATTCCTAACGGAATTTCATCGCATCTTTTTCGGGACAACTCGTATATCATTTCCTAAAAATTTGTCAGAAAAAAGTTATACAATGCGAAAAAAAATATAACTTTGTCTGATGTAATCACGTAAATTATTAATATTGGTATGATTTTGGCTAAAGGCGATACCTCCTTTTAGCGAATTTTTTTAAACACAGATAACAGCAAACAATGCGTTTTTTTCAGAACAAAACGATAGGGTGGAAACCTATGTGCATAAGTCAAGTGGCCTATAGGCTATTCGCTTTGGTCATTTTGCTTGTGATGGGGCATTTTTCGGCATGGGCTACTGAAGCAGATTTGAGGAATCTGATGCAAGAAGATGACTACATCAAGGCTTCGTTGATAGTGGTTTCGCCTGGCGATGCGATTTATTCTGCTGGCGGACACCTTGCCATACGAATGTCGTGCCCAGTTCAGAGCGTGGACTACGTTTATGAATTTGATGCAGCGCTGAACGACGATGAATCCCTTGTGCTGCTATACCTGAATCGCAAATTGAGAGGGGAGTATATCAGATTGTTCGCATCGGATTTTCTGAATAATGTGCACAAAGAAAACCGACAGACTGAAGAATATCCTCTGAATTTAACGCCTGAACAAGAAGTGGCATTGTGGGCAAACCTTGACGATGCGGTGGACGGCGGTAGCGATTTCCCATTCTCTCCGTCGGAACACAACTGCTGTTCGATGCTTCTGAGCGTGATTGAATCGGCATTGCAAGAAAGTGTGTTCTCATCGCCTGATGTGGCTGAACGGTTGGAAGATTCGGGGCGAAAATCCATCGAGGATTTCTTTTCACGCGCTCCATTCACTGGGCTGCTATGGAATACGCTTTTGGGCAGGGAATTTGATACGCCCAAACAGGCGATAAACCTGTATTATCCGAAAATGATAGGCAAAACCTTGCCATTCGTTAAGAATCCTGCCAATGGCAAACCGCTGATTGACAGCAAGTCGAACGACACGATATTTAAAGGCGATGGCTATGGTGCTTATGCTCCACACATTGTGTTCTTAATGGTGTTTGTAATCGCCTGTTTCTTGACTTTTATGAACGTAAAGGGCAGAATGTGCCGTGCATCGCAGATTTTCGACTGGTGCTTATTGGGAGTCAATGCGGCTGTTGGGTGCATACTTTGGTATATGTTTTGCGCTTCGGTTTTTACGGGAGAATTGTATGTCAATTATTTGATGGCAGTGTTCACGCCAGTGCCCATTGCGCTGATGCTCGTCCGCAAGCCCAAGGCTTGGCTGTGGTATGCGAAAATTATGTCGGTGATTTTCGCTGCGCTACTGATATGCGTGTGGTTTGTGCCACAACTGCAATACTACGGTATGTGGCTGTTTGTGCTCACAATGCTGATGAGAGGACTATACTCGATATATAAATCCAAGAAAAAATAACTATAAAAACCAAAACTTTATGAAGCAAACAAAAACTTTTGGCTTGATTTTTATGCTTGTCGCCTTGCTGTGCTCAGTGCAGTCGTGGGCAGGAAGTTCGTATTACAAAAATCTGTCAATCACAATCAAAAACCCCGAAACGGCAAAAGGCAGGGTGTATCTCGCACCTTTGGTTGATGCCGACACGGCTTACTGTGTAGTGAGCAAAGACCCCAAAGTGGCGAAAGTGGCAGGCAATTTGTCGGCGAGTGTAGGAGATTTTAAGGTGAATATGTTCGTTCTTCCTGCTGATGGATATGTTCTTGAGTGCCTGGCATTGCCAAAAGCTTACGCAAGTGGCGATTATCGTCGTGGGGCGATTGGTAATGCAATGGGCTACCCATTGTCGAGCCAAGAGGTGACACTTGACAGCGATACGATTACGGATTGCACCAAAACACGCCCAGAGAATTGGGCGAGCGAAACACCTGTATCTACTTGGGATTTGTGCTCGGTGTTTGTGCCGTCTAAAAAAGCCACCGTGCGCAATACTAAAGCAGGTGCTATTGAGAAGGCTGTGAAGGCAAGCCGTTACGGATTGTTTACCAACGATTTGGTGGTGACAGGTCCGCTCAACAGAGATGACTTCAGGTATCTAAACGAACTCAGCCAAGAAAGAGGTCTGATTCGCTTAGACCTCAGCCGTACTTCAATTACAGCGATACCTGACAGTGCCTTCTATAAGTCGGGACTGTATGAACTGAAATTGCCCTCAACCATCAAGTCGATTGGTCATGGAGCATTTGCAAAAAGTATGGGGCTGAAACCCGTAAACATTCCTAAAGGAGTCACCAAAGGAGATGATATAATTAGCGGATGTCTGCTGATGGAACTCTTTGGAGTGAAGGATACAACGGAATCTTCAGGCATCGACCCCCTCTCACTCTGGTATCTTTTCGGCTTCTAACATTATCCGGAACTATACATATAAATGAAGGCAACCCCTGCTGCACTGATGTGTGGCAGGGGTTGCTTATGTTAAGTGGATATGTGTATCGGGAGTTGATTATGGATGGATAATCAACTTTTTAGCTTGGGTAGGCGTGCGGAGAATGTAGATGCCATTGGAGAGCGTGACGGAATTTACGCCAGCAGGGAGGGTGGCGTGTAGGCGACCGTCGATGCCGTAGATGGCTACAGTCTCTTTGCTGTCGATGGTGAGGATGCCACCCATTTGTGACACATTCAGCGAAGGAGTCACCGCTGATGGCACCACATTGATGCCCGATGGCTCGTAGCACTCAATTTTCAGACAGTCGAAATTCCAAGGACCGCAAAGCGATGTCACGCGAAGCACATGCTTGCCTTTGCTGATATGCACATTCTTGTAGTCGGGTTTGGCATTGTAGTAGGCACTGCCGGTGTTGTTGCCGCCAGCCACAGGCCATAACCAAAGGGTGTCGGTCTGCAATGCGCCATTGCTGAGGGTGCTGGTCCAATTTTCGGGCTTGGTGAGAACCTTGTTGAAATTAGTGCCTCGTGCCTGATATGTCTCTGGTGCTACAGGACGCGACACTTGGGTGGTGGGCACATTTGTGCCGTCGAGCGAGAGTACCATTGCTCCAGCGTATTGGCGTGGCCAGTTGATGTATGGCTCACCTGCAATGTTGTAGCTTGTAGTGCTTGGTGCGTAGCCCTTGCCGGCAGCCATGCCCCATTGGTTCCACACTGCTCCGTGGTGCACATAGATGTTCACCTCAAGTGGAGTTTCGGCCTCAAACGAGTAGTTATACCAACTGCCCCAATTCTCTTGAGCCATTTCACGACTGATGGTCTTGTTTTCTTCGTTCACCCATTTATTAAGTGTGTAGGCATTCCAGTCGGCACCCATTTGCGCCAATCCCCAGCCACCGCTGTAGCTGTTGCCTTGGCGAATCTCCACATCTTTGCTGTCGGGACGATACTCGCTTGCGTCGGTGCCTTGGCGTGCGCTGTAACCGATGCCCTGACCGCCTTCATCGTAGTCTTCTGCCTCGATAACAAACACCTTGTTGGCAGAGAATGTGCGTCCTTCGCTTTCAGCCAGCATGAAAATCTCACGCCAGTCCTCAATGCCTAAAATGCTCTTGTAGGGGTCCATCACTTCGTTTTCACGGTCGGAACCAGCTGCTTCCCAAACGTACCACACCGGCTTTCTGCCGCCAGGGTTGTCGGCATCGTCGGGGAAGAAGTGCAGACCGATGCGCAACCCATCTTCCACACGATTGTCCATCCAGTTGTGCCACATGAAAGCATCGATGCCACTGAGGGCGTTTGTCTTTTTCCAAGCCCAGCAACCGCCAGCGGCTTGGTGAGCGAGGTCGGTTTCGCTATATGACGGTGAATTGGTGCCATTTTCCGAGAGGAAAAGGTTGCGCTTCACTGAACCGTTGTATCTGTTTTCGTCGGCAAGAATCCAGTCGTTGATCACTTCAAGATTCTTGAAAGTCACAAATTTGGTGTTAGGGTTGTAGGTGGATTGTGTATCGTTTTTCCAGAAGTCGGATTTGGTGAGATTCTCAGGATAAGGGTGATATGCCACGCCCCACCAGAAGTCGCCTTCCACTTCGCTGTAGCGCACATTCTGTGTCAGCATATTTTTAGGGTTCCAGCCGTTGGCTCCGTAGGTCCAGTTATGGGTGTAGGAACCCAAGATTGACGCATTTTGGTCGTATTGGCGCACGATATTGTAGCACAGGCGCATAGATTTGATGTATTCATCCATATACACCATTTCGGGAGGATTGCCCATGTTGGTCCAAGTGGAAGCCATATCCACCTCGTTGTGCATAATCCAATGTGCGATACGACCGTGTCCGCTACCGTTGTATCTGTTAGCCAAGTAGTTGAGCACGGCGGCGTAGGCGTTCACACTCTCCATGGTGGTCATGTTGGGCATACTGTAGTTGCCGCCATTATTGTCGGGGTGAACAAACACGGGGCGCATACTCGCATCGGGAGTGCCAAGTGGAATCAGAATGATGGCGCTAACGGCAATGCCGTGCTTCTCGTAGAACGACAAGTGGTTGTCCCATGTGCCAACCTCGTCGCCATTGATATAGTATTGCTTGCCACCGTACACGTATGGAATGTTGTTGTTCCAAATTTTGTTTTGGGCAATGAATTGAGTAATCACCCAGTTGCAGGTGATGTTTTTGGCGTTGAGGTCAACGAGGTCTTGCATATATGTGCTGCCAAGGCCTGCGCCCACGCCCTTCTTGGTGGCAGGAGTGAGTTTGGATGGTGAAGATATGGCTGCCACTTCGTCGGCATAGCGTGCATGACTGAGCAAAGTGTCGGTTTCTCCAAGATTGCCCACGATAGCCCATTTTGAAAGTAGGCGGTCGTAAGTGAAACCATCGTATTGTGCGTAGCGGTCGAGCGTCAGACTGAATTCGCCATTGTTCACGCTTGTGCGGTGGGCAAACTTCTTACACTCGGTGATGTCGATGTTAGGCATAGCCTCAACCAAGGCAAAATCCTCATTCCCTACGCATTTTCCGCTGATGGTCACCTTGTCGGCACTCACGCTCACATGGCTCACGGCAGAGGCGTAAACATTGTTGTAGAGGTAGTTTTGAAGGCGAGCGGCTTTGAACTTCATCATGGCATCCTTGTTGCCAGTGATGTCGTAATTCTTCTTTTCCTCATCGTTCATTTCACGGAAGCGAAGATTTTTCACCTTGATGGTCACGCCGCTGCGTCCACCCCAGTCGATGCGCATCACGCTTTTAGCCGCACCCCAACCGAGGTTGGAGATTGTATTTTTCATTTCCTTGCTAAAAGTGGTCCATTCGCTTGTGTTGGCGAGGTCGGCGCACTTGATGGATCGTGCCTCGCTATAGGTGGGACTGAAGAAGATTTGCAAGCCACCAGTGGTTGCTGGCGCGCATTGGTAGTCGAAGGTGAGCACGCACTGGTCGTCAGGTAATGCACTTGTAAGGGCGTTGAGGCTCACGAAAGGGTCTTCACCAGTGGTGGTGATGGTGTAGATGCCCGAAGCGGCATCGTAGTTGATTGTGGCTTGGTTTGCCGTGGAAATGTTCAGCGACAGACCAAAATCCTGTGCCCATGCCCCCATAAAGGAGCAGAGGCAAGCAAAAAATAGTAAAAATTTCACTTTCATTGTTGTAGTATAGTTTACAGTCTATTTGGTATCGTGTAAAAGTTAAGTACGATACAAATTTAAGAAATTTTATAGAAAAATGTGTGGTCAAGGAAGAAGTTTATTTTGAAAAAATAGCAAGCTGAAGGTTGCACAAACGTAGGGGAAGGTGTGCATTTTGAAACCTTTTTTAAGCAAATGTGTTACTTTTTGTACTTTTTGTGGTTGTTTTTTGTTCATTATAGAATAAAATTTCGTAAATTTGCAGCCTGCATTTTTGGGTGCAGAGGTTTTTTATTAAAATAAAATCTATCAAAACATAAACAATGAAGCTACTACAAGCTAAGTTAGCACAATATCAAGAGCCTCAGAAAGCGAAGGCTTTAGGTATTTATCCCTATTTCCGCGAGATTGAGAGTGAACAAGACACCGAAGTGTATATGCATGGCAAAAAGGTGCTTATGTTCGGTTCAAACTGCTACACTGGTTTAGTTAATGATAAGCGCGTGCACGAAGCAGCTATCAAGGCTATCCAAAAATACGGCACAGGCTGTGCCGGCTCTCCATTCCTTAATGGTACGCTTGACATTCACAAGAAACTTGAACGCCGATTGGCTGATTTCGTTGGTAAGGAAGACGCAATGGTTTACTCCACCGGTTTTGGTGTGAACCTTGGTGTGGTTTCTACTCTTACTGGCCGTGGCGACTATATCATTTGCGACGAACAAGACCACGCCTCAATCATTGAAGGTCGCCGTCTTTCGTTCTCCAACTATTTGAAGTATAAGCACAACGATATGGCTTCGCTCGAAGAGCAGCTTAAGAAGTGCGAGCCCGACCGTGTGAAGCTCATCGTTACCGATGGTGTGTTCTCGATGGAAGGTGATGTGTGTAACTTGCCTGAAATCTGCGACCTCGCACGCAAGTATAAAGCAGCCGTGATGGTTGACGAGGCACACAGTATCGGTGTGTTTGGTGAGGGCGGCCGTGGCGTTTGTAACCACTTCGGGCTTAGTGATGAGGTGGATTTGATTATGGGCACATTCAGCAAGTCGTTTGCTTCGCTCGGTGGCTTTATCGCTTGCGATGAAACTATCACCAACTTCCTCCGTCACCACTCTCGCTCATATATCTTCACAGCAAGTATCACTCCAGCATCGACCGCAGCTGTTGACGCAGCACTCGATATTATGCTGAATGAGCCAGAGCGTCAGGAACAACTTTGGAAAGTTACCCACTACGCTCTCGATGGTTTCCGTGCAATGGGTTGTGAGATTGGCAACACCTCTACACCAATTATCCCTCTCTACATTCGCGACCAGAATAAGACATTCGCCATCACTGCCGAACTGCTGAATGAAGGCATTTTCGTGAATCCAGTGGTTTCTCCAGCTGTGGCTCCACAAGATACCCTTATTCGCTACAGCCTTATGGCTACACACACTAAGGAGCAAGTGGACTTCTCACTTGAAAAAATTGAGAAAGTGTTCCGCAAATATGGCGTAATCAAATAATAGGATAGCACTTAAGCTATAAAAATACAGAACACGCACACAACGGATAGCACACAAGAAATGTGACATCGGTTGTGTGTGTGCTTTTTTTATAAAAGTACACTAATGCACAAACTAAAATGATACTTCTACATTATTTATTATGTGCGCTTTTGCTTTACTCTCCCACGGTGACGTATGGGCAGATGGATGGTGACTGTGGCAAGCCGGCGTCTGCGGCGCTCACGGAAGGCAACAAGGCTGAGCAGCGAGAGGCAGAGCTTGCCCGTGTGCGCGAAATGGCATCAGAAATCATACAAGAGCGTGCAAAGCATAAGCACACTTATAGCAGGAAAGCGAAGTCGAAGAATGCAAATGATGCTTCGGGCTTCGTGGTAATCACCGACTATATTCCTGATGCGGTGGTGGAATTGCGTTATTTCTCGAACTACAATTTTGTGGGCACCAGGGTTGATGCTTACGAAGAGCCAGTGGCGATTTGCACCCGTGAGGCGGCTGAGGCACTGAAGAAGGTGGCAGATGATTTGCGACAGAAGGGCTATTTGCTGAAAATATTCGATTCTTACCGTCCACAGGCTGCTGTTGACCACTTTGTGCGCTGGTCGAAAGACTTGCGCGACATGAAGATGAAAGACGACTTCTATCCGTCATTCCACGATAAAACCACTTTGTTTCCCACCTATATTGCAAAGCACTCTGGCCACTCCAAGGGCAGCACGATAGATTTGACCATTGTGAATGCCGCCACACTTGAAGATGTGGATATGGGTGGCACATTCGATTTCTTTGGCAATCGCTCTCACTATGCGTTTAAGGGCGTTACTGCCCAGCAAGCCGCCAACCGAAAGTTGCTTCACGATGCTATGGTGAAGCATGGCTTCAACTATTATTCAAGCGAGTGGTGGCACTTCACATTAAAGAACCAGCCTTATCCCAAAACATACTTCACTTTTTCGGTATCAACGAAGCACTTTAAGTAGGGCGGGGCGAAACATATACACATGCCGTGGGAAATATCAAAATTCTACGGCATGTTTTTTTTGAGTTTAGTAGGGGTGGTTTGCAAAAAATGCGTGAAAAAAAGTTGCGTAGAAAGAAAAATATTTATAGCCCGAAAAAAATATGTGTGAAATGTTTGTGAGTATGTTTTTTGTTATTAATTTCGCATCAAATTAATCAATAAACGATAAGGTAAAATATATATGGTATATAAATTTCTTGTAGGTTCGGAAGAGGCAGAAAATTTCAAACTTGAAATTATGATTGACTCCGAAGATACATTCATGAGATTGAGAAATACAATTCTTGACGCTGCTGGCTACGACAAAGACCAAGTGGATTCATTCTATATCTGCGATGAGGAATGGAATAAGGAAAGAGAAGTGACCGTGATGGATATGGGTCTGGACTCTGACGACGACATTTGGCTGATGGACGACACTCCACTTGAAGAACTCTTGGAAGATGAAGGTCAGCGCCTGAAATTCGTTTTCGACATGGTGTCGGAAAGATATTTCTTTATGCGACTGAAGGAAACCATTCCCGGACGCTCGCTTCACGACCCACTGTGCACTCGCAAAGAGGGTAGAGCACCAAAGGAATTTAGCGATGTGGAAGATGTGGTGGTAGCTCAAAAAGTGACGAACACCAACATCGACGACATTGGCGAAGAATTCTATGGCGAAGACGGCTACAACGAAGACGAACTCACCGACCTCGATGCATTCGAGGGCAACTCAATAGATTAATTCCTCGTTATATAATATAATAAGAAAACACAGAAAATAGCAACGGCTATTACCTCGAAAGGTAGTAGCCGTTTTTTTATTCGTTCAAAAAAATGAGTTGCAGTTGTTACAGGTCTTTGCGTTCCAGTTCGGTTTTTTGCAGGCGAATCACGGTTTCGCCGGCGGTGTTGAGCAGCTCCATATCTGTGCTGATATTGCCAGCCTTTTTGCACGACACGGTTTCTTCCAGCTTAATCAGCAACTGGGTTTCCTTATCGGTGTCCTCGCTCTGGTTGTGGTAATACTGCAAGTCCTCAAACTGCACATCGTTTTCCTTTGATGAGTCGATGTGGACTTGGCCACGGATAATGTTGTGTTGGGTTTGCACATGCACGGTGCGCATGTCGATGTCGATAACAAGGCGCATTTCCTTGTCGAGCACATTCTCGCCCTCAATCTCCTTCACCAACCAAGGACCGTTCAGCAAGTCGAAATTGAGTTGGCGCAGACGCATCACCTCTTGTCCCTTGAGGTTTTTCAGCACCAGATAGTTGATGTTGTAGAGTTGCTGCATTTCCATGCTTGCCACCTCTGCCAGAGCGTCCATGATGGTTTGCTCGCTCGTCACGCTGTAGCACAATGCGCCGCCCTGAATCATATCGGTAAACGACAGTTTGTTGCCTTTCAGCTTAAAGCGGCCGTTGATGGCATTACAGCCATTGCAGCCATACACTTGATTGCCATTTTTGAAATCAAGGAAGATATAGGCACGCTCATCGGTGTCGATGTCGATTTTATTTACGCTCAAAATAGTCCATTCGCCATAGAGCTGCTTGTCGGGGGCAGTGATAGCCACTTTTTGGGGTCCTTTCTTGCCTGCCATCTGGTCAGCCATCGGAATAGACACAGCTTGCTTCTCATACACGGATTTTTTATTGTCGGTATTTCTCTTTGTGTCGGCGTAGAGCGAAGTGAACACAAAGCAAACCGACAAAGCCGCAATTATATATTTTTTCATATAATAAAGTAAAGCCAATTGGTTTTCAAATCTCAAATTTCGCAAATTTCCACCAATTACACAAACCTTTTAATATTAATTGGCATTTGCCTTGTGAACGGTCGTCGGCGCAGGTGCGTATGGGCAATGGGTGGGCTTGTTGTTGTGATATAAAAAAGATTAAATTTTGTGGAGAGGGGGCGTTTTGTGGTAGGAATGAGTTAATTTTGCATTTAATTATGCTAACTCGACTACGATATATATTTACGCTGATGGCCGTGGCGTGTGCCATGGTGTGTGGTGCGCAAATCAATACCGACCAGGTGTTGCGCATAGGACAGAACTCCCTTTTTTTTGAGGACTATGTGCTTTCCATTCAGTATTTCAACCAAGTAATCAAGGTAAAGCCATATTTGGCAAAACCATATTTCTTTCGCAGTGTGGCAAAGCTCAACCTTGGCGACTATAAGGGTGCGGAAGACGACGCCACGCTGTGTATCGACCGCAATCCGTTTATTGTAGATGCCTATCAGGTGCGAGGCGTGGCACGGCAGAACTCACGCAAGTTTGCCGAAGCCATAACCGACTACGACAAGGCGTTGGACATTCAGCCCGACAACAAGAACTTTATGTTCAACAAGGCATTGTGCCAACTGCAACTCAAGCAGTATCACGAAAGCGACTCCACTTTCCACTATCTGGAAAAGCACGACAAGAAAAACGAACGCGTGTATTTGGGTTTGGCGCAAATCTGCATCGAAACCGGCGACACCACGGGCGCACTTGCGTATGTGCAAAAGAGCCTCGACATATCGAAAAACACCCCCACTGCCTATGCCGTGCGTGCGCAAATCGAGGCGCAGCGAGGCAATTTCCAATCGGCGGCAGCTGATATGGACTCGCTGATAAAACTGGAACCAAAGAACGTGAACAACTATATCAACCGCGCATATTTCCGCTACAAAAACGACGATTATTTCGGGTGCCTGAGCGACTACGACTATGCCATCACCCTTGACCCCGAGAACAGCGTGGCAATCTACAATCGTGCCCAGCTAAACGCCGAGGTGGGTGAATATGCCAAGGCAATCACCGACTTCACCACGGTGCTGCAACGCGACTCGCAAAACTTTCTTGCGCTCTACAACCGCCTGCAACTCTACCTCATGACCGAGCAATACCGCAAAGCCCTTGGCGACTACGACCGCATTTTGAAGAAATACCCCAACTTCGAGTCGGGCTATATGCAGCGTGCCGCCATCAAGCAAAAGCTTGGCGACATGAAGGGCGCACAGCGCGACAACGAGCGCGCCATCGCCATTTTCAAGAAGAAGGGCATTCAGGTGTCGTCGTTCAATCCTGCCGATCTGGAGGCGAAAAAGGCAGAGAAGAAGATGGCGCAAGAGATAGAGGACGCAAAGCGTGGCGTGGAGCAGCCTATGACTGAGGAGGATATTATCAAGAAATTCAACCAGCTGCTCACAGTAGAAGACGATAATGGTTTGAAGCCTGAATACGACAATCGCACCCGTGGTCGCATTCAAAACCAGAATGTGGACATTGAGCCAATGCCTATGTTCTTCCTCACCTATTATAATATAGTGAACAAACTCAACGGCAAAACGCACTATATGAAAGAAATGACCGAAGTGAACGACAGCCGTTTGCTCTCGAAAATGCTTGTGCTTTCGGCCGACGTGGTGCAACTCGACTCTACCACCATCAACAAGCACTTTGAAAGCATCGACTATTACAACGGAATGCTTGCTGTGTCGAGGCCACGATCGGTAGATTACTTCGGCAGAGCTATGGACTATATGATGGTGAAAGACTATGAGCGCGCCATCGCTGACATCGACCGTGCTATCGGCCTGTCGCCAAAATTCACCCTCGCATACTTCCTGCGTGCCAACGCCTACTATATGCAATATCAACTTGAAAAACGCGATGTGCAGAATAGTGCTCAAGCCACCACTTCAGATGCAGCCGCTGCGGCAAAACTTCTTGCGCACAGCACGTCTGACAGTAAGCTCTCTGCCGTGCTCGACGACTATAACGAGGTGTTGAAACTTTCGCCAAAGAGTGTGTATGCGCTCTATAACCGTGGTTTCATCTATATGCTGATGGGCGACTACACATCGGCAATAGGCAGTTTCAACGAGGCGATAGCCATTAAGCCCGACTTGGGTGAGGCATTCTACAACAGGGGGCTGATGTACTTCAAACTGGGCAATCGTGAGAAAGGCGTTGCCGACCTGAGCAACGCAGGCGAACTTGGTGTGCTTCCAAGCTACAATGTGCTAAAACGAATGAGCTATTAATGTGATTAATGCTTTGATTTATAAAGTGTTAAAAAATGGACTTTTTTGGATGGGTTATTCTATTTACCTTTGCCATGACAAAATGCATCAAGGATAAAAAGCTTGAAGTGTAATGGCTTCAGTTCATAATAGAATAAGTAAGAACAGGTGGGGCTCACAAAGCCAAAATTTCACCTTGATCCAAGCCCACACAGAGAAGACATGATAATCCATTACAGTAGCAAAAGTATGCACAATCGCCTTTTTTGAAAAAACTTGCTTACAACTTCTAACTTGTGGCCTCTAATTTCTTCCTGAAAAGTTTCGGGATTCCAAATTATTGTGTAAATTTGCACCTTGATTTATAATGCAATGTAGTGCCGTTGTATGGCACGAATAAACTAACAAAACTGAAATATGATCAACATTAAATTTCCAGACGGAAGTGTGAAGCAATTTGAGAGTGGTGTAACTCCGCTCGACATTGCGAAAAGCATTAGCGAGGGTCTCGCACGTATGATTCTCGCTGCATCATTTAACGGAGAAGAGTGGGACATCTCTCGCCCGATTTGTAGCGATGGCGAGATTCAGCTCTTTAAGTGGGACGACAAGGAAGGCAAGCACGCCTTCTGGCACACATCAGCTCACTTGCTGGCAGAAGCTCTTCAAGAACTCTACGACGGTATTCAATTCGGTATCGGTCCAGCCATTGAAAACGGCTTCTACTACGATATCGACCCAGGTGAAAACGTCATCACAAGCGCCGATTTCCCAAAAATCGAAAAGAAGATGCAGGAAATCGTGGCACGCAAAGAGGCTGTGGTTCGCGCCGACATCTCCAAGGCAGATGCTTTGAAGAGTTTTGGCGACAAGGGGCAAACCCTCAAGTGCGAGCTTATCAGCGAGCTTGAAGATGGCCACATCACCACATACACCCAAGGCAATTTCACCGACCTCTGTAAAGGTCCACACATTCCAAGCACAGAGCCTATCAAGGCTGTGAAGGTGCTCTCAATCGCCGGTGCTTACTGGCGTGGCGACGAAAAGCGTCAACAGTTGGTGCGTGTTTACGGTATCAGTTTCCCAAAGAAGAAGATGCTCGATGAATACCTCACCATGCTCGAAGAGGCAAAGAAGCGCGACCACCGCAAGCTCGGCAAGGAAATGGAACTTTTCACATTCTCACAGAATGTGGGTCAAGGTTTGCCATTGTGGTTGCCAAAGGGCGCAATGCTCCGCAACCGCTTGCAGGATATGCTTTCAAAGATTCAGCGCAAATATGGTTATTTGCCAGTAATCACCCCACATATCGGTAACAAAACCCTCTATGTGACCTCTGGCCACTACGCAAAGTATGGCAAGGACTCGTTCCAGCCAATCCACACCCCAGAAGAAGGTGAGGAATACTTGCTCAAGCCAATGAACTGCCCTCACCACTGTGAGATTTTCCGTTCATCACCACGCAGCTACAAGGATCTTCCTTTGCGCTACGCAGAATTCGGTACCGTTTACCGTTATGAGCAAAGCGGTGAGCTTCATGGTCTTACCCGTGTGCGCAGTTTCACACAAGACGATGCCCACCTGTTCTGCACACCAGAGCAGCTCAAGCAGGAGTTCCTCGCTGTGATGGACATCATCAACTTCGTGTTCAAGACATTCGGCTTTGAATATGAGGCTCAGATTTCGCTCCGCGACCCTAACCACAAGGAAAAATATGTGGGTACTGACGAAGTTTGGGAAAAGGCACAACAGGCAATTATCGAGGCTTGCGAAGAAAAAGGCTTGCAGGCAGCCCAGGTTGAAGGCGAAGCTGCATTCTACGGTCCTAAGCTCGACTTTATGGTGAAAGATGCCCTCGGTCGCCGTTGGCAGCTTGGTACCATTCAAGTTGACTACAACTTGCCAGAACGCTTCGGCTTGGAATACACCGGTAGCGACAACCAGAAGCACCGTCCGGTGATGATTCACCGTGCGCCATTCGGTTCAATGGAGCGTTTTGTGGCAGTGCTCTTGGAACACACCGCCGGTCACCTCCCATTGTGGCTCGCATCAGACCAGTGCGTGGTGCTCCCAATTAGTGAGAAATATAACGAATATGCTCAGCACGTGGTAGATGTTCTTGACGAGCAAGGCGTGCGTGCGGCTATCGATGTACGAAACGAAAAAATTGGACGCAAAATCCGTGACAACGAACTTAAGCGCATTCCTTATTTGCTCATTGTAGGTGAAAAAGAAGCTGCAAATGAGGAAGTTTCTGTAAGAAAACAGGGCGAAGGTGATAAAGGTTCAGAAAAAATTCTTACCTTTGCAGCCGAAATCAATGCGAAAGTTGCTGAACAGACCGATTTTGCAGCCGTATTGAAGAAGAAATAATAACGATTAAAATTACTTGATGGAGAAAAAACCATTTTGGAGTGGGCCCCGCAAACCAATGAACAGCGGACCTCGCCCACAAGCAGGACGAAACAAATTTCGCGGCAACCAGAAAAAGGATAAAGACGAACTCGCAATCAACGACCAAATCCGCGCTCGCGAGGTGCGTTTGGTGGGCGATAATGTGGAAGAAGGAATTTATCCTATCGCAAAGGCTCTTAAAATTGCCGACGATTTAGAGCTCGACCTTATTGAAATTGCCCCTATGGCGCAACCACCCGTATGCCGTGTAATGGACTATCAAAAGTACCAGTACCAGCAGCGTAAACGCTTGAAGGAGCAAAAGGCGAAATCCACCAAGGTAGTAGTGAAAGAAATCAGGTTTGGACCACAAACCGATGCGCACGACTACGATTTCAAGCTCAAACACGCCATCGGCTTCCTGAAAGAGGGTGCCAAGGTGAAGAGCTATGTGTTCTTCAAAGGGCGCTCAATCCTTTTCAAGGAGCAAGGCGAGGTGCTTTTGCTGCGTTTTGCCAACGACCTCGAAGAATACGGCAAGCTCGACCAGATGCCAGTGCTTGAAGGTAAGCGCATGACCATCATGCTCTCGCCAAAGAAGGTGAAAGATGCTCCAAAAAAGGATAAGGTGAAAGCTGAAAAGCCAGCCGAGCCCAAATCTGAAGAGGAAGCTCCAAAAGAGTAATTTACTTTAGAGAAGAAAGAAGGAGAGCAGGCTTGGTAAGTGCCTGCCTCCGATTATTAATAACTTTTTTTTAAATAACAACAAAAAAATGCCAAAAGTTAAGACTAATTCCGGTTCCAAAAAAAGATTCACCTTTACCGGAACAGGAAAGATTAAAAGAAAACATGCTTACAAGAGTCACATCTTGACTAAGAAGACCAAGAAAGCCAAGAGAAACCTTACTCACGTTACTATCGTGGACAAGGCTAACCTCAACTCTATCCGCCTTCTTCTCGTTAAGAAGTAATTCGCTTTTTAGAGCTTAGTTTTTTATTTTAATCAAAAAGAGATTTTTTATCATTTTTATTAACCGAGTGTTTAGCACATTAAGAGCACAATAACGAATAATGTGCCGCTAACATTCAAAATCAATTTAAAAAAATGCCAAGATCAGTAAATCACGTTGCTTCAAGAGCTAAACGTAAAAAGATTCTTAAACTTACAAGAGGTTATTTCGGCGCTCGCAAAAACGTCTGGACCGTTGCCAAGAACACTTGGGAAAAAGGTTTGACCTATGCTTACCGCGATCGTAAAAACAAAAAGCGCAACTTCCGCGCTCTTTGGATCCAACGTATCAACGCAGCTGCACGTTTGGAAGACCTTTCATACTCTAAGCTCATGGGTATGCTTCACAAGGCAGGTATCGAGATCAACCGCAAGGTGCTCGCTGACCTCGCTATGAACAACCCTGAAGCATTCAAGGCTATCGTAGAGAAGGCTAAGAACGCTTAATAGTTGAGCTATTAGGGTGGCGCTCTCCGAAAGGAAGTGCCTCTAAGGGTATCAAAATGGACAGATTCGCCCCACAAAAAGGGCGTCTCCGTCCATTTTTGTTGTGTGGACTATCTGTCGGACCTATCGGACCTATCAGACCTATCGGACTTGGTGGTGGGGTGGGTTTTTGGTCAGGTGGTGGGGTGGGGGAATATTTGTGAGAATTTTGGTGGGGGAGTGTGTTTTTTTTGTGGGAAAAATTTGGAAATAGGCAGTGGAATCATTAATTTTGTAATACAAAAGTTCATTGAAAATTCTGCCACGTCAAAGCTGATTGGGATACTCTTCAAACTTAATGAAATCCCGAGTAAGCGCCCTTTTTCCAATGGCGGGCCTCGACCGAAAGGTGTATCTTCGGATACCGGAGGATTACAAAGGTGTGGGTGCCCTCAAATCCTGTATTTATCGGAGTTTCATCACATCCCTTTGATGTGGCTTCATATAGAAGCGATGGCTCGCGTATGGCATACAAGCCACGAGCTATCGCTTTTTTTTTCGAATATAATTATATAGAAAACAATGCAAAGCCCTATTCAACTGACCATTGAGTCGCAACTGAGAGAATATCTGCTTCGTGATGGAAGTATCGACCCAAAGCAAATGCCCGACCTTACCGATATTGAGGCGTGCTGGAAGTCGGTTGCCGAAGCTTATCTCCCCGACGGTGTGCCCGAATACCAAAACTATCCGCTGGCATCGCTGGGCTGGATGATGTATGTGGGCATGGCTGTGGCTAAGCTGTGGGACACCGACTGGGAGCGATACTCCAAGGAGGAAAACCTCTACACTATGCTTCGTGATAAGCGTGGCTACGACGCTATGGACGAAGCCATTGCCGAAGATGTGCTCCGTGTGGGTAAACCAGAGCAGGAAGCTATAGCTAAGCTGGTGATGCACTGCGCACAGACCGCCTACGACATTATTTCCCATGCGGGAATAGAACCGTCTACCCCAGAGGCTTATGTGGCTTATGTGGATGCGCTTCATGCGCTCTATCGCATAGGTGCCGCTACCGAGCTTTACCGCCTTGGCTACAGAATGCAGTTGCTGTAATTGAGCCAAGTGTGATGATGTTTCTTGTGCTGAATATGAAACATTTGGGCTCTAATCCCATATTTTTTTGTAATTTTGCATAATCGATTATAAAACACTGCATTTATGGCTGATACAAAACTTCAATACGACGAGGTGATTGCCACCTGTCGCGACCTGTATATAAAGAAAATGGCTGATTATGGCCCATCGTGGCGCATTTCACGCCCTCAAACCATCACCGACCAGATATTTATCAATGCCAAGCGCATCCGCACCATTCAAATCAACGGTGAGGCGAAAATCGACGACGACATTTATTCGGAATACATCGGCATCGTGAACTATGGCGTGATAGGCATGATTCAGCTCGAAAAGGGATTCTCCGACACCATCGACATGACGTGCGAGGAGGCGATAGCCCTTTACGACAAGTACATTGCCGAAACCAAGGCGCTGATGGTGAACAAAAACACCGACTATGGCGAAGCGTGGCGCGATATGCGCCCCAGCAGTTATGCCGACTTCATTCTCACCAAGGTGGAGCGCACCAAGTCGATTGAGAATCAGAACGGAAAAACGCTTGTGAGCGAAGGCATAGCCGCCAACTATCAGGATATGATCAACTATGCAGTGTTTGCACTGATTCGTCATAACGAAGGCACGGAATAATAGATGACAATATTTAAATTACCACAGTGGGGCGAGAAAATTGCCAAAAAGAAGTGGAATCGCACTTTGGTGTGGCTGCTTCGTGTGGCTCTGGGCTGTACATTCATGTTCTCAGGGCTCACAAAAGCTATCGACCCATGGGGCGGATTCTACAAGTTTGCCGAATACTGTAATGTGTACGGCTTCGAGAGCTTAGGCTCGGCGTCGCTCGGACTGTCGTTTGCCTTGGCAGCCCTTGAGTTTATGCTGGGTGTGTTCGTGCTCACGGGGGCGTTTCGTAGAGGTGCGCCAGTGTTGCTCATAGGCATGATGGCGGTGATGCTGCCCATCACGCTCGATTTGGCGTTCACCGACCGTGTGCCGCATTGCGGCTGCTTTGGCGATGCGCTTGTAATAAGTAACTGGGCGTCGTTCTGGAAGAATGTGGCATTGACGGCAGGACTCGTTTATCTCACATTTTTCAATCGCCGAGTGCATGGCATCTATGGCCCAGCCGTCAACTGGGTGGTGGGTGTGATTTCGTTCACATTCGTGGCGTCGGTGGCGTATAACGGCTATTTCAAGCAACCACTTGTGGATTTCTCGCCATATCATGTGGGAAGCCAGTTGGGCGTGTCGGCAAGTGCCGACGGCGATGCCGCCGACATGGTGTTTGTGTATAAGAAAGATGGCGAGGAAAAAGAGTTTAGCCTCGACAGCGTGCCCGACGAGGAAGATGGCTGGGAGTTTGTAGAGCGTCATTATAAGAAAGGTAAAGAGCCGAACGACTCATCAGCCACCCAACCATTGGCTATCTACGACAATGGGGTGGAGGTGACGGAAGACGTGCTTCCAGACACTGGTAAAGTGGTGATGTTCCTGTTTCCCGACTTGAGAGGGGTGAACATCAGCTACTCGTTCGACCTCAATGAGATATATGCCCACGCCACCGAGCAAGGCTATCAGGTGTTTTCGGTCACTTCGTCGGGCACCGACGATATAAAGTGGTGGAACGACATTTCGATGGCGGCATACCATACCTACCGTATGGACGACAGCGAACTTAAAACCATAGCCCGTGGCAATCCTGCCGTAGTGCTGGTGGAGAACGGAAAGATGGTGTGGAAGCGCACCCTTGCATCGCTCGACGAGGATAAGGTGAGAGTGGAAGGCACTCCTGTGGCGCAGTACAACTCAGACTATCAGCGTGACGAGGTGATGTCGGGCTTGGTGAGGCTGTTTTTGTTGGCATTGCTCCTGCTCTTTGTGCTGAATCGCACACATGTGCTGGTGCGCCTGTTCTATCGCTATGTGCGCAAGCGGCCTGCTCCACAAGCGCCGGCTGAAAGCCAGGAAACAGAAAATGCCATAGTAGAAGAAGCCCCAAAGCAGAGCGGAAATGAGGCACACAACGAAAGCGACCATTCGGCTTATCAGCCCAAGAACGACGATTCCATCGGCGAAAATAGTGATAAAGAATGATAAAAGTTTGGTTAATTCCGTAACCTCAAGTAACTTTGCATAAAATTTCGGAATTCAGGGAATAATTTTTTTAAAACTATATATTTATATTTACAATTATGAGAAAGAATATTGTAGCAGGTAACTGGAAAATGAACACTACAGTTGCCGAAGGCGTACAACTCGCAAAGGAAGTGAATGAGGCAGTGGCTGCTGCTGGTGAATTGAAGTGCGACGTAGTGATTGGCGTTCCTTTCACTCACCTCACAGCCGTTAAGGACGTTATCGACATTGAAAAGGTAGGTCTTTCTGCTGAAAACTGTGCTAACAAGGAAAAAGGTGCTTACACAGGTGAAGTAAGCGCAGCTATGGTAGCTTCTACTGGTGCTAACTATGTGATCCTTGGCCACAGCGAACGCCGCGAATATTATAACGAAACTCCAGAAATCTTGAAGGAAAAAGTGGATTTGGCACTTGCTAACGGTTTGAAGATCATCTTCTGCTGTGGTGAAAGCCTCGAACTCCGCAACGCTGGCACTTACGAAGAATTTATCAAGGCAGAATTGAAGGACTCACTTTTCCACCTCAGCGCTGAAGAATTTGCTAACATCGTTATCGCTTACGAGCCAATCTGGGCTATCGGTACTGGTGTGACTGCAACTAGCGACCAAGCTGAAGAAGTGCACGCATTCATTCGCTCATTCCTCGCTGAAAAGTATGGCGAAACTGTAGCTAACGACACCACTATCCTCTACGGTGGCAGTTGCAAGCCTACTAACGCTCCTGAACTCTTCGCTAAGCCAAACATCGACGGTGGTCTTATTGGTGGCGCTTCATTGAAGGCTGCTGACTTCATGGGCATCGTTACCGCTTTCTAATGAGGCAGGAAAAGAAATGCTAAGGTGAGCCGTTTATGCTGATAAACGGCTACTTAATACACAAAAATTGGTTACAATGATAATTTTTTATTATCTTTGTAGCCAGTTTTGTTTTATTGCTTTTTTGCAAGCTTTTAAAGGTATTATGGCTATGAAAAAGTGTAGCAAAGGAAGAGCGTTGCGCTGCATGGTTGTGGCAATGGCGATAGCTCTTTTCGGATTTTCGAATGTTGAAGCTCAAGTGAGCGTGAATGCCCCCAGCGGACTTTCTAAGCGAAGCAACTCTGCGGCGAAGAAGAAACTCTCTTCTCCTGCGCATGAGGAGGCTGCTGCGCCAGCTAAAGCTGCACCAGCTAAGGCTCCTGCCACAAAAAGAGCAAGCAGAGGCATAGCGGTGTCGAAAAACGGCTCTGTTACAGGCATGACCATCGTGGGGCAATATTCTGGCTATCGTGTGCAGGTGCTATTCACATCGGCTAAAAACGGCCGTGCCATAGCTCAGCAGCGAGCCAAGAAAATAGCATTGAAATATCCACAATACCGAGCCTACATGTCGTATGTGGCACCTCGCTGGCGCTTGCGCTTTGGCGATTTCAAAACCTACGGAGAGGCAAGGTCTCTGGCAAGACTCATCAAGCGTTCGTTCCCAGCAATGCGTTCCGACGTGGTGGTGGTGACCGATAAAGTAAATAAATTTAAGTAAATTCGTCTGTAGCTTCTCGATTCAAGCTCAGCATTAGTATAGTGATGGAGAACAAAAATAGACTTTCCAATCAAGAATTAATCAACAAAATAGCCGAACACTACAAGGCAATCCTCGAATTGATAGGCGAAGACTCCACTCGTGAGGGATTGGTGAA
The DNA here is from genome assembly GCA_004557565.1 of Bacteroidales bacterium. GTDB lineage: Bacteria > Bacteroidota > Bacteroidia > Bacteroidales > Muribaculaceae > Sodaliphilus. The sequence goes on from SFGS01000038.1 coordinate 21,000, forward strand.
AACGCCACAACGCGCCGCAAAGGCTTTGCTTGAAAACACCGTTGGCTACGACATGTCGGGCGAAGACATCATCAAGGCTGCCGTGTTTGAGCACCCTGGCTCGCAAATGGTGATTGTTAAGGACATTGAGTTTTATTCCCAATGCGAGCATCATGTGCTCCCATTTTTCGGTAAAGTGTCGGTGGGCTACATTCCCGACGGCAAGATTGTGGGGCTGAGCAAGGTGGCACGCATGGTGGATGTGTTTGCGCGCCGATTACAGGTGCAGGAACGCCTTACCGCTGAAATTTGCGAGGCGCTTGCCAAATCGCTACCCAACAAGGGCGTGATTGTGAGATGCGAGGCTCAACACCTGTGCATGAAGATGCGTGGAGCTGAAAAGCAGGAGTCCACCACCGTCACACTTGAATATAGCGGAGCATTTGAAAATGTGGAATTGAGGAACGAATTTTTCGGACTTTTGAAGTAATTGCACGGAAAAACCGAAGAAAACAGACATATTTTTCATTTTTGCTTCAAAATATTTGGTAAGTTTGATAAAAAGTACTAATTTTGTACCCGCAAACGAGAGATAACCTCTCCGATAATGCAAAATTGCGAAAATAGCTCAGTTGGTAGAGCACGACCTTGCCAAGGTCGGGGTCGCGGGTTCGAGTCCCGTTTTTCGCTCGAAGTTCTTTTAAAATATGCGAAA
>SFGS01000039.1 GCA_004557565.1 Bacteroidales bacterium
ATGCCGCCGTTGGCCGGTAGCGTTTCGTCTTTGAGTTTCTGATAGTCGATGAATTTAGCCTCGTCAACGAGCAGCCACGAGAGCGTGAGCGAGTTTGAGCTGCCGGGGCGGTCCTGAGATATAATCACGGCGACCGACCCGTTATAGAAAGATATGACGTGTTCATAATCGTTCGGCTCGATGATAGGGCGAGCAAACGACTTGGGCGGACGGCGACCGACAACGTAATGCACGCCGTGGATATAGCCCCAGCGTTTCCACGCAGCGAGCAGTCCCGGCAGCGTGTTGGTCAAACCGTGTTTGAACGTCGGCACCACGATGCCGCCGGTCGAGCCGGGCATACGTTGCATATTACGCAAAGCAAACGGAGCGGCGATGCTGTCCGTCTTGCCTGTGCGTCGCCCTGCTACAATGACGGTGGTGTTAGCACCGATAAGCTGCGTCAGCCGCTGCGGATTATTGAAGTAAATCTTCTTCGCCATCGTCATTGTCGTTTTTGGTGAGAGGAAATAGCGTGTCAAATTCGAGGTCCGCTTCCTCGAACTCCACATCTTCGATGTCGAGCGTTTCGGCACGATATTTCGCAATCATATCGGAGATTTTCTGCTGAATGTTCGGGATAGGCTTAATGCCAAGCACCGTGGGGTCGTCCGTTGCCGTGAACGGCTGCACCACGATAAGCTCGTAAGGCAAAGTCTGCTCGTCCTCCAAATCAACGCGGTTGTATTTGGCATAGGACGCAGCGGCACGTTCCATCGTCTTCGTGTCGCCCTTTGCCTGAGCCTTGGCATAAGTCTTCATAATCATCTCGTTAAAACGCCAGCGGTGGAAATCGCGGCTTGCCGAAGCGAGCAGAGGCATAAGCGTTTTCACGACAGCGAGGTCGGAATAAGCTGTCACTTTGGAAACAGAGTGCCGCTGCATCACTTCCGACACAAACTCGCGGTCAGTGCCACCGGGATTTGAGAGAAACCAATTATACATCTCACGCACACGAACAACCTTATCCACAATGGCTTGTGGATATTTTTGCTGCAAGTCCTCGACTTTAGTAAAAAGTTCGGTGCGGCATACTTCGAGTGCGGAAGGAGTACCCATGGCTATTCGTCGTCCTCCATGTCGAGCAAGTTGCGGTGAGCGTTCTCGATAGCGAGCGGCGAGCCGACCTGTGCAAGCATCATTTCCTGCGAGTGCAGTTTCACCTTAGAGCCGGCTTTGCCACGGCGATACGCCTTAGAAACTTCACTCGTGCGGTCGGCGATGTCCTCACGCAGCACATCAGCCGGAATGTCGAGAATGACCGCCATATCGGAAATTTTGAGGTATATGCTCGCAAATTTTTCAATCTGCGTTAGTTCTTCATTGGAATAATTCATTAACTTTGCGGAAATTTAATGATGATGAAATACTTAATTTATATTTTATTCGGATTTACTTTGGTTTCTTGCAATCAGAGCAAGATTGATGAACTTGAAAAGGAAGTCCAGACCTTAAAAACTGAAAATAATGCTTTGAAGAATCAAATTTCTGAAATGCAAGACGTAATTATACAATATGAGAATTACGTTAATGCTCAGCGCAACTATTCTGCACAAATACAAGCTCAGCAGCAACAAAGGAATTTTCATCAACAAAATGCGCAGCAACATTTGCGTGATGCAGAATTTTGGCGACAAAATGGAAATGAGTTCCTTTACGAAAGTCATATGCGTAATGCGCAGCAAGAACTCAACAATTTACCATAGTCCATCACTTGAAGGAAATTTTTTGCTCAAATAAATCATGGAGTGGAACGGAATGGTTTGTGATTAAATCATTGACTTGGTCGTATAGCGAAGCGAATATGGCCGGATCGGTAGAAACGAAAGCCGATTCGTGGCGGTTGCCACGGGTCAAGTTCTGCGAGGTTATGACCGAAACAGTATCTCCGGCTTCGGATTTTACTAACAAAATCTTACTATGATTATCTGCGAGGTAGGTGCGTTCGATAACTTGGGTGATGAACGCCCAAAGTTTGAGCGTCTTGTTGGTAGCCTTGTGGTCGAGCACAAGGTTAATCCGGCTCACGCGCTTATCCTTTGTGATGAAGAATAAGCGTCGAAGAAATTCCTCCGAGATGGAGAAAGAAGTCTGCCAGACTTCTGCGACCCCGACCTGTTCGAGAATCCATTCGAGAATGTCGGCGACTTGCACCGCATTGCTCAAATAAGCCTGAAAAGGATTATCGGCAAGCGGTCGGAGAATTTCGGAGATTGAAGCGGAGCGTTTCATTGAAAAACATTAAATTTGCGGTAACATTCGCGAGAATGTTTTTTAATTTTGTAATCGGAAGGCATCTGTTCAGGCAGATGTCTTCTTTTTGCTACCGGCGGCGGAGCGGTTTGCTTTGGCAGATCGCGAGGGCTTGGCTTGGGGCGAAGAAATTACGAAGTGGTCGTATTCCTCCCAGTTGGAATGCAACTTTTTGTCGAGCGTTATAAGTTCTTTCAGGAACGGATAACGCTCGGAGTCCGGGCAGGTCGCATTGTCAAGCGATAGCGAGCGTAGTCGCAGATGCAGCTCGCGCATACGTTGGAGAATCGAAAGGTTCTCAACGTATTTCGCCTTGATTTCATCGGGGAGCGAATCGTGGTCTTCGCGCTTGCCAAGGCGACGTTCATCTTCCGGCACGGTAGAAGCATCATCGGTCAGATGATGCTCGTCGGCAATGGTCTGCACCTGTGCGGCCATTTCTTCGACCTGCGCATGGGTCAGGGCTTGAACACGGAAGTTGTAATATTTTTGAAGTTGGTACTCGATAACGTCATGGCGACGGTCGAGGGCGGCAACAATATTCTTGTAAAGAATTTGATTGCCCGACAACTTCAAAAGATAAAGTGCGCCGACTGCATAGTCGCGCTCGTCTTCGTGCGTTTCAAGCCACAGGCGTATCTGTTCAGTAAATTTGTGGTCCATAAAAAAGTAAGTTTGCTGATACTACACAGCAAACTTACTTTAAAGGTTAAATGTCTGAAAAGACGTTATTATGTTGGACTGGTTATGAAATTAACCAGCAGAACATGAGGCTTAGGGAAGAAGTAAAAATGTATCAACATATTTTTATTTTCGTTCGATAGTTGTACAAAATATTCACATTCCAAAACACCATTTTCGTCTTGTTTCCACGGCTCGCCCAAGTGATATGCTGTTTCCAACATTGTAGTTAGGGGCTTTAGGTCTGCAATAACAGATGTCGCAGTAGCATTATCCTGAAGCTGAATTGCTACCTGATACTGTTTATCGACTGATGAAAGCTCTTCAACTTTTTGTTCCCGGATGAATCCTTTAAGCATATTTACACTACTCCAAACAACCGCTCCTTGTAATTTTTCATCAAAGGATGTCGGGAGTGTAAGTTTAGGAGAATTGGAGGGACTATCACTAATGTATAAAATATGATTATCAGGTTGGTAAACCATTGAAAGTGCTCTGTTAGACCCATCCTTAGCTAAATTGAAGTTACACAAATAGCCATTGTCTAATACTTTCCAAGGCATTAATGAGTGATAGTAATTTTCTATATCTATCATTAGTGGGCTGAGAGCCTTGGTAATTTCATAATGTGAGAAATTATCGGGAAGCGCGATTTGCGTTTCACGATCGTTATTATCTTTTGTTTCTTCTTTTATTATAAAGCCGCCCGTCTTTGAAACACATTCAGTAATAATTTCATGAACGAGTGCATCTGAAACGGGTGTTTGTGCACTGCTAACTAAACAAGTCAGAAGAAAAACGTATAGTGTAACAATCTTAGTTTTCATGGCACAAAGGTACGAAAAATCTGCTAATTTTCATAATTTATTGTTTATGCCTGTGAAGAATACGAGGTTTTTGCCGAGAGGATTTAATAATTCTCGCATCGAGATCATAGTCGCGCCGGTAGTAACAAAATCGTCGAACACGATTATGTTACTCTCGGTGGGCGCTTCTTTGCCAAAGGTGAACACCGCCCCGATACGATGCTTCGAGTGGCACTCGGCAATATCTTCGTAGAACGGTATGCCGAGAAGCAAGGCGAGCCGTGCGGAAATGAGCGAAGCAAAGTTGCGCACCTTGTGGCGACGCTTGGGCGAGGTAACGATGCACCAGTCGCCACCCGCGAGCGAATGGCCGAGAATCTGACCGACGAGCTTTGCGACGTTGGTAGCGAAAAACTCCACCATATCGGGGTCGCTCTTAATGTCGGTCAGAGTCCGACCATAGAGCGATTTTTTCCAGAGCGATATGATTCCGCAAACCAAAGGGACGGTTCTTTTGGTTTGCTGGTATGCTTTTGTTGCAATAAGCAAGCAATGTGTCAACGCATTTGAAATATGTCAGGGGCATTTACCTACATGATAACGCACATTCATTCCGCATAAGCGCATTTTTTACATATTAGATGCGTGGTATATGTTTGCTTTTCAATTAGATAAGGAAATACAAACCAAAAGAACCGTCCCTTTGGTTTGTGGGCGGTGAAATTTGGCACGAAAATTGCGTATATTTTACACGAGAATAGTCTCGCATAATACTAAAAACACAAAAGACAAAAATTATGAAACCTACAAAAAACCATGTTTACTGCCAGTCGTGCCATAAGTCAAAAATCCAGTTTGACACAAAGAAAAAGGCTGACAGTTTTATAAAGTATAACGCTGACGAAATTTATGAGACATCTGGTCATGCTCCGGTAAGAAGTTATTATTGTGTGACGTGCTGTTGCTGGCATGTCACAAGCAATCCCTCACAAGAGGTGGGTGAGCGTTTGGACCGCCGTGACCGAAAGAGTTTGAAGACAATTATTGACCTTGAAAGTGCCGAACAACTAATGCAAGACTATTTGACGAAAATTCGCCAGTTGGTGAAACCCATTGAAAAAGATATTAAGAACAATAAAATAGATGATGCCTGGGAAAAAATGCACGAGATGCGCCGATATCGCAATGCAATGCGCCGATTAAGTGTGAACTCGCTTTCAGCAAAGGCGACAAGGAAGTTGAATGAAGCAACCGAAGTGTATGATAGCACTAACATATATCTCAAGCAGGAGACTGTTCTTGCTAAATTTAGTTACGAGGAACTGCAAGAAATCATTAAGCGACCTCATAAAAACAAGTATGAGCAGCATATAGCTACCTTAGCCGAGAATAGCGCTAAACGACTTGAACTCGAAATGGCGAAAGAGAAAGCAAAACTTGTAATTGAAAATAATCCCCTTTTCCATAAGCATCTAAACCTCGGACAAATAGAAGATGCCGAGAAAATGCAGAATCATGCGTTGAGTGTGCTTAGGCTCCTCATTAAGGTTGGTTATAAACAAAGTGGCATTGATAAGGTTAAAGCAATGTGTGAAAATAACGCGAAATGGCTGGCCGCCGCAATGGCTGCCAAGCAAGGCGATGAGGCGGCATTGCTGCAATGTGGCCTTAGCGCAAACGATGTGCAAAAGGCTCAAAAATGGATTGAGGATTATGTGACTTTATCGGAACTCAACGATCGTATTGCTGGCCTTGGTTCCATTAAAGATAGTAAAGAGTTTACCGAAGCTGTGGAGCAGTGTCGCTCGATTATAAAGGAACTGCAACACAGCAGTGGCAACACAAATCGATTTAAGGAGTTCAACATAAAGTTGAACAAATTACAAAAAGAAAGAAAAGACGCAATAACTGCCGCCGAGGCTGAGCAAAGGAAGATGCAGAAAACAATCCTTCTTGAGATTATCGGGAAGATTGAGACAATGGAGAGCGCATATAGTTGCGGCGATGTGTCGGCGTGCAAGCAACGCTACGGTGAATGCAAGAACTTGTTCACTAAATTAAATAGCCATGACGACGATGCCCACATCGTGGAAATGTATATAGAATCATGGCACGAAAGGCTCAAAGCCGTGTAATACCGTTGCTTTGGGTGAGGATTAGTTGGGTCGGTGCCAGGGGGTGGTGGTTCGCATTGCCAGGGTGATGGCTTCGCCCACTAATGCTAAATTTGCTAATAGATAGTGGTTTGTGTTGCAGCCGCGAATGGTGGATCCGACTATCTCGGCAGTGGTCAGTAGGCTGCTGCGGAAGTCGGTGTCACCAAAGTAGGTGGCGGAGCCAATGGCAAATGCTGTTCCTGATGGGCTGAGGTTGAAGATGATTGGACCTGCATCGATGTCCATTCCAAACCAGCAAGAACGGTCGTAATATTCTCGGATTCCGGTCAAAAGTCCACGTTGCATGAAATGCTTTTTCAGCAACTCGTATTGCTCTTTTGCGAAGTCCTTATCCACGAAGGTGAGGTAATAGCAGTTCAAGGCAGCATAGGAGCCTTTAATGGGGTCGGATAGTGGCGTGCCGTCGTCGTTCAAGAACGATTTCAAGATGCCGGTTTTCTTGTCGGTCCATTCTGTTTTTGCCTTTTTCAGCCATTCGTTGATTGTGCTTTGGTAGCGGTCGTCGCATTGCCATGTGAAATTACTTAGAGCCACTAAAGTGACCAACATATCCGGAACGTAGATAGGTTCGCCAGGATAGGTTGGCAGATTCAACGCCGGGCTTTCTTTCATTCGCCTATGCAATGTGGCGCAGAGCTGATGGTAGAGCTCGTCGTATTTGTCATTTCCACCTGCTGTTTTGTAGCTGCTAATCATCCAGGCCAGAATGCTCAAATACGACATGTGGCTTTGGTCGCTGTCCAAACTCTCCAATGGGTCCTCGTCCCACCTCGCCGCATCAAATTGCCTTAATTCGGGCGACATCACTATCTTGATAAGACTGTCGATTTGCCCAACAGATTTCTCTTTCTCGTCGGGATATAGCATACTGATATTTGCCAGCGCAGCCGACATCATGGAGCAGGAATACATGGCCCATTCTCCTTGAAATTGGGAGCCAATCGCTTCCGGCATTTCGTTGATTACCTCTTCAGGCGACACCAGCAACTGATTGGTAAGATAATTCCTTCGGCGCAATATCTCCGTCTTTTCGCCTTCAAAGGTGCCGTGCCCCATGGTAGAAATGGTCACCCATAGCCATTTCAGAATCACGATGAGGGCTATGACGGCCGCAGTTTTCAGTATGTTGCGATATGGTTTCTTCAGTCGTCGTGCCATGATGGTGTTTTGCCCCCGAATTTGTTGGGTTCGGGGGCGTTTCGGGGCTGGTTTAGTTTTGGGAGATGATGGCGTAGATGAGTTCGGCATAGATGAGAATGGGGACTACTACGCATATAATGACTGAACTGACGATGTAGTTCCAGCCAATTCTCTTGAACCAAAGTAGAAAATCCACAGACTTGTCGAACGCCCAGTCGCAACGGTCGCTGAATTTCATTTTGTCCTTCCAGATAAAAATGATCCAACCCAACGAATAAAGAGGCGCAGAAAACGGCATACCTGTAATATAGTCGAGCATGATAGCCCACGACAATGGAATGACAAGATAATATATAATGATGTTGACTTCATTATACGTTGTTCCTGTCATTCTTGCAATAAGATGCTCTGCTCCTGCCACAATCACAAAGATTGGTGATGCCAATGCCATTACAATTTTAGTAAGCAGAGACTGTGAGTTCCAATATTCTTCAAGTTCACTCATCGTTTAAAATGTTTTTTCGGGGGGATGATTATTTGAGGTGGCGGCGGAAGAATGCCCAGATGGCTTCGGCGGTGTTCATGTCCTTGGCGTGCCAGGTGTGGGGTGCTCCCACCACTTCATCTACCCATACTTCGGTGCCATCGGTGCCGCCTGTGAAGCGGTGCTGCACGATGTAGTGGGTGCTTGCTGGGTCTTTGCTCGGAATGGTGTCGGTTGGCTCAATGTTGGTGCAACGGTTGCGTGCCACCCAGTAGCCGATGGAAATTTTCAGTGGCAGATACGCTCCCCAGCCACCTTTGTTTTCCATGTCGCCATACCAGCTCGACGTTTTGTCGGCGGTGCCGTGAATCTCGTAGATGGAAATGGGGTGGGGTGCTTCGTATTTCTGATAAATCCAGTTCATGGTGATGCCTGCCACTGGCGCGAGTGCGCGGAATGTGGTCTGTCCCTCGTAAGCCATGAGGTAGCACAGGTCGCCGCCATTGCTCATGCCTGTGGCGAAAGCGTTCACTTTGCTCAGTTGGTAGCGCTCTTGCACTGCTTCGGTGATTTTGCAGATGTCGCTGGTTTCGTGCTTCTGCATCGAGGCTTGTGGTGGGTAGCCCACGTAGTAGCCGTAGTGGTTGGTGCTGTCGGGCAGACCATGAATGTAGCACACGGCGAATTTCTCGCGTGCAGCCACAGGGTCGAGGCCGAAGCGGTCGAAGTTTTTCACCTTCTTCTTGCTGTAGCCGTGCATAAACACCACCAGTGGGGCATCTTTCTGAATGCCCTCAGGCAGAAACATAGTGTAGGTGCGCATTTGTCCGTTGATCATCAGCGAGTCGGTGATGTGCTTTTGGGCAAATGCCGCAGTGAATGAAGCAAAGATTGCTAAAATAAGTGTTAAGCGTTTCATATAAAGAGTGATAGTTTATTTCTTCTTTTTGTAAGTGATGGTCACGGCTTTCTTATCGTTGTCGATTTCCATTTTGCCGAACTTTTGGAAAGCGCTTTGTCCCAGCAGCAGCGGAGCCTTCTGGTTGTGCACCACCGATGCTCGCACGTTGTTGATAATGGCGTCGCCAATTTTCACCTCTTTGAGGTTGATGACGGTGCCTTCGCTGATTTCGCCGTTAGCGTCGGAGTAGTACGACGAGCCCACGATGTCTTTTTCGCTGAGATATTCGTTTTTGAGCATAAACAGCGCCTCTATCGAGCTGATGGAGATGGTAGATGCGCCCGTGTCGAAGATGAAGTGGAGTGGCAGTCCATTCACTTCGCACTTCACCTGTGTGATGCCGCCTTTCTTGGTGTAAGGCACCTCACAGGTCACTTCCTCGTATTGGTCGGCATCTTCATCATCTTTCATACTCTCCAACTTTTTTTGTAGTCGCTCCTCGTATTTGGTGATTAGCGCATTAAATTCGGGAGTTTCGCGAATGTTGTCGAAGTCCATATCGTTTCTCGCCTGGGTGAAAGCGTAGAAGCCAGTTTCAAAACATTGCTCAAGCAGTCTTAGCACCTTGTCTTTTTCGTTCATCATAGCGTAGGCGCACGCCAGGTTGTAGAGCTTATATGTATCGTCGGAACTTTTGCTCGCCAATGTGTCGAACTGCTGAAGCGCCGCTTCCTTATTGCCCATGAAAAACTCGGCAAACGCGTGGTGGTAAGCGTCGGCGGTGTCGGCAAGCACCACATTCAAGTCAGCCATCGCCTCGTCGTTTCTGTCCAAGAACAGCAGGGCTCTTGCCCTGAGAAAACGGCTGTCGGTGTCGTCTTCGCCCAAGTTGATGGCTGTGTTTACGTCGGCATACGCCTTTTCGTAGTTCTTTTTGCACATTTGGAGCATACTTCTGAAAGCATAGAAAGCACCTTTGTCAGGGTATTCCTCAATGCACATATTCGCTGCCTCGATGGCTTTATCGTATTGCCCCATATAGTAGAGGTAGTTAGCCTTGTTGAACACATGTTCGTAGTTTTCGGGGTCGTTTTCAATCGCCTTCTCAATGTATTTGATTGCCAGAGGATAGTTGCCCGCCAATTGGTAGCATTCTGCAATCGAAGAATAATAGTCAGTGCTTTGGTCGTCTTTCTGTAGTTCTTTAAACAGAGCGATGGCCTCATCGTATTCTTTGTTGATTTTTAGAGTGGTGGCCAAAATCACTGTCCATATTTCTTCTTTCGGGTTTTTGATGCGCTGCGCTCTCAACTTGGCAATTAGAGCATCGGGCGCTTCTTCAATGGCACTTGCCAAGCCATTGAGGGCGGCTTCATTGTTGTTGTCACCGCTGATGGCTTCAAAGTAGCAGTTGAGCGCATCGTTGTATTTTTTGAGTTTGAGCAGGGCGTCGCCTTTGTAGGCGATAACGGTGTTGTCGCCAGGCGACAGTTTCAAGGCGTAGTCGTAGCAGTCGTATGCCTCTTGTATTCTATCCAAAGCCTCCATACACATTCCCATGCGGGTGAAGCTTATAGCCAATCCGGGTTGTAGCTCAGTAGCCTTCTTATAGTCGGCAGCAGCTGTCTCAAACAGCTGTCGGTTGTAGTAGAAATCACCTCTTGATACATATCTATCACAATTTTCCGGATCGAGCTTAATCGACTTATTGTATTCTGCCTCGGCATTTTCAATATCACCAAGATTCTCTATGATTTTTGCTTTCACATAATGGTTGTATGATTGGTTATAAGTGTCCTTTTTGGGGCAGTGCTTGATGGCGAGGTCGATGCAAGTGAGCGCATCACCATTCTCCCCTTGATTGCCGTAGATTACAGCCAGCTGCTGGTATGCACGGTCGCAGTTGGGGTGCTGTTCCACTTCTGCCTTCAGATACTTGATGGCTTCGTCGTTGTCTTCGTTCTGCACGGCTTCCAAGCCACGCATATAGTTGTAGCAGTTGTCGTGCTTATATTCGTCGTTTTTAGCATTAGCGATGCCGAAGGTCAAGGCACTTGCCAAAATCATAGTTAACAGTCGTCGATTCGCTTTCATTTCATTTAGTTTTGTTGTTTGAATTGAATATGGGGGTGTATGTTAAAAGTGAGTGTGTTATTTTTTCCCTTCACCGAGCAGGTGTTTTTCTGCGCTTTTGATTTTCTTGATAGCGTCGGCTGTGAGGATGCGTGTAGGGTCGTAGTCGAGTTCGCCACTGCCGAGAAGGCTGTCGGTGGCTGCGTCCATGCCAGTGACACGGCAAACAAAGTTGAAAAGCGTGAGTTCCTTCTCATTGAGGTCGCAATCGCTGGTCATCATTTGCAGCAACATCTTCTTCACATCGGCTTTCTTCTGATTTTCCATTTTCGAGAGCACGATAAGCCCCAAGAGCGAGAAGTCGTTGTCGATGGTGGCAGTCACGTCGCACAGTTCTTCATCGGAGATGCGGAGCAACTCTTGCAACTGTTCAAAATATGCGAGTTCGTTAGGGTCGATTACGCCATCGGCTTGTGCCATAGCCATGACTACCGATACAATGGCTTGTTTTTCTTTAAAATTGTATTTCATAATACTATTTGTTGGTTAAATCACTCACCTGGTCGGGTGCGAAATGTGGTGTCGCTTCCACAGACCAGTTGAGTGATATGATGATAAATGATTATTTTCTTTCGTAATCCGTCGGCGGTGGGTTAGATAGAAAGGCGGCGGAGTGTGTTGAGCAGTTCGCGGTCGATAGGCTTGTTGTTTTTGATAGCCTTGCTGAATGGAACATACACAATTTCCTCATTGTCGTCGCCAATCATCACATTGCGTTGGCCTTCGAGCAGCGCATCTACTGCCGCCGCACCCATGCGTGATGCGAGAATGCGGTCTTGCGCTGTTGGCGAACCACCACGCTGGAGGTGACCGAGAATGGTGACACGCACATCGTATTCTGGGAACTCCTTGCGCACACGCTCTGCCAGTCCCATTGCGCCACCGGTCACAGGGCTTTCTGCCACGAGCACGATTGATGAGTTTTTGCTCTTGCGGAAGCCGTTTTGAATCAGTTCAGCCAACTGGTCGACCTCGGTGGAGATTTCTGGAATGATGGCAGCCTCGGCACCACTGGCGATTGCACCGTTGAGGGCAAGGAAGCCAGCGTTGCGGCCCATTACTTCAATGAAGAACAGACGCTCGTGCGAGGTGGCAGTGTCGCGAATACGGTCCACACACCACATGATGGTGTTGAGGGCGGTGTCGTAGCCGATGGTGTGGTCGGTGCCGTAGAGGTCGTTGTCGATAGTGCCTGGCAAGCCGATGATAGGGAAGTCGAACTCACTGGCAAACTGGCGTGCACCAGTGAGCGAACCGTCGCCACCAATCACCACCAATGCATCGATGCCGTGCTTCTTAATCACGTCGAAAGCGCGGGCGCGGCCTTCCTCGGTGGTAAATTCCTTGCATCGTGCAGTTTTTAGGATAGTGCCACCCTGTTGGATAATATTTGATACGTTTTGAGTTTTGAAATCTACAATTTCGTCGTCGATAAGTCCCTTGTAGCCACGGTAAATGCCTTTCACATTGAATCCGTTGTAAATTGCCGAACGAGTGACTGAACGAATTGCGGCATTCATACCTGGAGCGTCGCCTCCTGAAGTGAGAATGCCGATAGTTTTAATTGCTCCCATAATTAATTAACCTATAATTGTATGTTTGATAATTCTTATCACAAAAGTAATCATTTTAGCGATACGAGCAACACATATTTTAAATAAAAATTCCCCAAAGGGCTTGAATTTGCCTTTTGGGGAACGATATAGCGGATTTTTTCGTAATGCTATAATTTAATGCCGGTGTAGATGCTGCACACACCGAGGGTGAGGCGGTGCACCTTGCAGTGCTTGAAACCTGCCGAACGCATGATTTCAAGCATCTGCTCGCCTTGCGGCACGGCTGCGATGCTTTCGGGCAGGTAGCGGTAGGCACTTTTGTCGCCACTTTTCAGTGAACCCACAAACGGAATGATGTGCATGGCGTAGAGGTCGTAGAAGAAGCGAATGAAGCGGTTTTGCGGTGTGGAAAGTTCCAGCACGCAAAGCATGCCGCCAGGCTTGATCACGCGGTACATTTCCTCGTACCCACGGTCGATGTGCTCGAAATTGCGCACACCGAAAGCCACGGTCACGGCATCGAAACTCTCGCTGCTGAAGCGCATCTTCAGGCAGTCGCCTTGCTCGAAGGTGATTTGCTCTTGAAGTCCCTTATCAGCCACCTTCTTGCGTGCCACCTCCAGCATACCGTTGCTCAGGTCAATGCCCTTCACGGTGCAGCGCAGGTGGTTGTGGAGTTGAATGGCAAAGTCGCCAGTGCCAGTAGCCACGTCGAGCAGACGCTTGGGGGCCACGGTAGCCACTTTCTTACGCGCCACCTTGCGCCACCACTTGTCGATGCCAAGCGTCATGGCACGGTTCATGAAGTCGTAGGCTGGGGCAATGGAGTCGAACATGGCTTGCACCTGCTCGGTCTTGCCGTCGGCTTCGCTATAGGGCTTTATTTGTTCTACTTTATTCACGTCTTTTTTTGAGTCTACGAGTCAACAGGTCAACGAGTTTTCGAGCCTTCGAATTTTCGAATCTTCGAAATATCGAAATTTCGAGTTATCGAGTTATCGAAATTTCGAGGAAGCCGAAGCAATCGTCTTAACTTCTTTAACTTCTTAACTCCTTAACTTCTGAAAAAAATCTTCTGAAAAAAATCTTCTGAAGAGAATTACAGTGTCTTGAGATATTCGCTTACGTTCTTTTCGATGCGGGTGGCGAGGTCTTCGTCGGCGCAAGGCACGAACTTTTTGCCAGTGATGTCTTCGTAGAGTTCGATGTAGCGTTGCGATACGGTTTCGCAGTATTCATCGGTCATTTCAGGCACTTGCTGACCTTTCTTACCCATGAATCCGTTTTCGATAAGCCATTGGCGCACAAATTCCTTGCTCAACTGCTTCTGTGGCTCGCCTTTCTCAAATTTTTCCTGATAGCCATCGGCATAGAAGTAGCGGCTGCTGTCGGGGGTGTGGATTTCGTCCATCAAAATCACCTTGCCGTCGGCCTTGCCAAACTCATACTTGGTGTCGACGAGGATAAGACCCTTGCTTGCTGCGATTTCGGTGCCGCGTGCAAACAGGGCGCGGGTGTATTTCTCCACCTGCTCGTAGTCCTCTTTGCTCACGATGCCCCTGGCGATGATTTCTTCGCGAGAAATGTCTTCATCGTGTCCTTCCGCAGCCTTGGTGGTTGGGGTGATGATTGGTTCTGGGAAACGCTCGTTTTCGCGCATACCGTCGGGGAGTTTCACGCCGCAAATTTCACGGCAGCCTTCCTTGTAGGCACGCCATGCGCTACCGGTGAGGTAGCCACGGATAATCATTTCAACGGCAAACCCTTCGCACTTCTTGCCCACGGTCACCATTGGGTCGGGTGTAGCGAGTTTCCAGTTAGGAACGATGTCGGCAGTGGCATCGAGGAATGATGCCGCTATCTGGTTAAGAACTTGTCCTTTTGAGGGAATACCCTTTGGAAGGATTACGTCGAAAGCCGAAATACGGTCGGTTGCCACCATCACGAGAATGTCGTTGCCGATGCTGTAAACATCGCGCACTTTACCATGATACACATTTGTTTGACCTTCGAAGTTGAAGTCGGTGCGAACTAAAGTTTTAGCCATTGATTTGATATTTTATATGTTTTGAATAGAAGTTTTCATTGTTGTTGTTGGGGTGGGGTGGCTCGCTCTTCCTCGTCGTGGCGTTCGTAAGCCTCCACGATGCGTTGCACCAAGTGGTGGCGCACGATGTCTTTTTTCTCAAATTCCACCCTGCCGATGCCTTTCACGTTGCGCAAAATCTTCAGCGCCTGAATCAAACCCGAAGCGGTGGTGCGAGGCAAGTCGATTTGCGTCACGTCGCCAGTCACAATCATCTTGCTGCCCATGCCGAGGCGTGTGAGAAACATCTTGATTTGGTGCGTAGTGGTGTTTTGCGCCTCGTCGAGCACCACGATGGCGTCGTTGAGCGTGCGGCCACGCATAAATGCCAAGGGGGCGATTTGAATCACCTTCGTTTCCATATATTCCTTCAACTTGGCGTTCGGAATCATGTCTTCGAGTGCATCGTAAAGCGGCTGGAGATAGGGGTCGATTTTGTCCTTCATGTCGCCGGGCAGGAAACCGAGTTTTTCGCCGGCTTCCACGGCAGGGCGTGAGAGGATGATTTTGCGCACCTCGCGATTTTTCAGCGCGCGCACAGCCATAGCCACCGCCAGGTAGGTTTTACCGGTGCCGGCAGGACCGAGTGCGAAGGTGAGGTCGTTTTCGGTGAAGGTTTTCACCAGTAGCTGCTGATTGGGCGTGCGTGCCTTGATAGGCTTGCCGTTCACGCCGAAGATGATGGCATCGTCCATCTTCAGTTCCTTGGGCGGAGTGCCCTTGATGGTGTCGATGATCACTTCCTCGTTGAGTTGATTGTAGTGGTTGCAGAAGTCGGCAAGTTCTTTCACTTTCTGCTCGAAGAGCGCCGTTTCCTCCTCGTCGCCAATCACTTTAATCACATTGCCACGAGCCGCCATGCGTAACTTTGGAAAGAGGTTGCGGATAAGTTGTATGTTGCAATTGTTTACCCCATAGAAAACCACGGGGTCCACATTGTCGATAATCACGTGTCGTTCTATCATATATAGATTGTATATCGGATAAATCCTATGCAAAATTACAGCAAACCCACTACACTACCAAGCATATCCACCTTTTTTTTACTCCGCGCTCCGTGGTGTTGCGCCGTGCCGCTTTGCATTTTCGCTTGGCGATAATTGCGCTGGATATGAGAATTTTGACGCAGAAGTGCGAAAATCCGATTTTGACATAAGTGAGAATTTTGCTAATTTTGCAAAAGCACTGTTTATGAAATTATGAGTAATCTTTCCAGCACCACAGCAAATATCGACATACAGCACCCCGAATACTGGACGCTTCAACTGGCGTTTGGCCCCAGCGAAGTGCAATACACGCTTCACGACATCGACGAGGAAAACTCGCTGATTACGGGCACATTGCCTCTCGACCTCAGCTGTGGCAGCTATCTGAAGGCTGCGGAAAATGCCATCTACGACAATCCCGTGCTGCTCAACGATTACAAGAAAGTGCGCATCATGGTCGAAAGCCAGCACTTCATGATTTTGCCGGAGGCGTTCGCCGATGAACTCGATGCGCAAGATGCCTTCGAGGCGATGTTTCCCGATATGGAAGGCGATTTCGCCCTCTGTGCGCTTCCACGCTGCGGTGTGCATATTGCCTACGAAATGCCGAAGGGACTGCTCGGATTCTTGCAGCGCACCTTCAATATGCCGCCTGTGGTGCACCACCTCTATCCACTGATGGAGCACTTCAAGCACCAGGACGAGCACCGCACAGGGGCGTGTATGCACCTCAATCTGCACCCCGAGCGCATCGACCTGCTCATCGTGCGCGACCGTGCCTTGGTGATGGCAAATTCCTTCCCATGCACCGATGCAGCCAACGCCATCTACTATGCGCTCAACGCATGGCAGAGTTTCGGACTTGATGCCAATAAAAACGAACTTTTTGTGACTGGTGGAAAGCCGCTTCGCGATGCCGCTATCCCCACTCTCCGAAAATACATTAACTATGTGATGCCTTCCATTTTCCCCGCGGCAGCCCTGCGCATTGGGCAAGACGCGGTGAAGGCACCACTTGAACTCATTCTTTTAGCCCTATGCGAATAATCAGCGGAAAATACGGCCGTCGCCGTTTTCAAGTGCCTACAAACATCACCGCTCGCCCCACTACCGACATGGCGCGCGAAAACATTTTCAATGTGCTTGGCAACTGGGTGGATTTTGAAGGACTCACTGCTCTCGACCTTTTTTCGGGCACTGGTGCCATCAGTTTCGAACTGCTTTCACGCGGTTGCACCCAAGTGACCAGCGTGGAGAAGGCGGCTACGCAATACAATTTCATTCGCAAGGTGAAAGAACAACTCCACGACCCCAACCTCATTCAGGTGAAGGGCGATGCGCTGAAATTTGTGGAAACGTGCGGCACGAAGTTCGACATCATCTTTGCCGACCCACCATACGATTTGCCCGACTTCGCCACCATTCCCGAACTGGTGCTCAACTCCCAAATGCTCAAACCCGACACCATCTTCGTGATTGAGCACAGCAAGGCTTACGACTTCAGCCACTTGCCCCACTTCTATCAGCACCGCATCTACGGCAAAGTAAACTTCACCATCTTCCGCCTCGACGACCCCGAATAACGAAGCGCCAAAAAGATAACGCCATAACGTAGGGACATGCCTTCGGCATGTTTCCGATGCGTTGTAGCAAAGCATTGCCACCTTGCTTGTTACGCCCGAAAAACACCCCAAAGGCATATCCCCATATTATGCTGAAAAATCTCTTTACTTCACCATTATCGCGTCCGCGTCAAATGGTTGACATTCAATATGATAATGTGATTATGGGCGGACGTGAAGTATCACGTCCCTACCGGGTTTGGTTTTTCGCCGAAGGCGAGTGTTTTTTATGTTTTTGTTTCTGTGCCCCCAGTATTTATTCTCTGAACCATAAAAATTTCTCAAATAAACATTTTGTTAGGTGTGGGGATAAAAAAATTGTGCTGCGATTCACATCGTGGCACAACTCCTATTTAACTTTCATTTGGGGGTTAAATATATCTTGTCTCTTGTATATAGTTTGCTATAGTCGGAATGCGATGGGGAGGATGCAGCGCACGTTCACTTTTGTGTTCCACATTTTTCCGGCTTCCCATCGGGGCATTTTTTTGATTACACGCACGGCTTCGTTGTCGAGAGCCTCGTGACCGGAGCTGCGGAGCACTTTCACGTGCGACACTTGTCCGTCGGTGAGGATGATGAAGCTGCAAAGCACGCGGCCTTGCTGGCGTGCCACGTATTCGTTGTAGGGATATTCGCGAGTGTTGTTTACGAATTTCACAAGACCACGTTCGCCACCAGGGAATGATGGTTGCACATCAACTTGCTCAAATTCGTAAAATTCGAGGTATGAGGTGTGGTCGGGCGACATAGGATTCACTACACCAATTCGGCTGGCACGAGGGCGCGTTTGCGCTGTGGCCTCGATAGCGGAAAGAATGAGTGCCGATAACACGAAGAGTGGTAAAATATGTTTGTATTGTCGCATCATTGTGATTTACAGATAAATAGTGTCTTAAACGAGAAGTAAAGCAGTACTTTTCCTATTAAAAACATTGCAAATATAATTTCGTTTTCGCAAATTTCAATACTCGAAAGGTCAAATTTGAAAATGATTAATATTGTTTCATGTATTTTTACAGATTGGGCAAAATTCACCGAATGTTGTAAAAAAAAACTAAAAGGATATACGATTTAAAGGGGTGTGTGCGTTAATAGAGTTATAACGCGTTAATATTTAAGTATGAAATTATCCATTCATCGCTATATCTGCCTGCTTGCCGCATGGGCTGTGAGCTTTGCGGCGTGGGCGCAAGACGGCACCACGGCTTACGAATTTCTCAACGTGAGCCCGTCGTCGCATGTGTATGGGCTTGGTGGACACAACCTCACCATCATCGACGACGACATCAACCTTGTGGAGCAAAACCCTGCGCTTTTGGGACCGGAATTTGACCACCAAGTGGGCGTGAACTATATGAAATACATCGGCTCCACCAATTTCACTGGCGTGAGATATGGCCAGGGACTTACCGAACATAGCGCATTTGCTGTGGGGCTTCAATACTATGGCTACGGCAGCATGACCGAAACTGATGCTCAAGGTTCAATCCTTGGCAAATTCAATGCCAGCGACATCAATTTCAACGTGACTTATTCACACGACATCGCCACCAACATTCGTGGTGGTATCACTTTGAAATATTTGTATTCAAAATATGGCGATTTCTCGGCTGGAGCCATCGCCGCCGACTTGGGTGTGAACATCTACAACCCCGACAACGAATTGTCGCTCTCTGTGGTGGCAAAAAACCTTGGTGGCCAGGTGAAGAAGTTCAACGGCACCACCGATGCCAAAGACCGCTTGCCATGGGATATTCAACTGGGCTATTCGCAGAGGTTTGGCACATCGCCATTCCGCCTCTCCATCACCGCCTACAACCTGCGCAAATGGAGCCTGCCTTACTACGAACCAGAGGACAAGAACAACACCAACAGCGACCTGGTGAAGAAAGAGAGTTTCGGCTCCAACTTCATGCGTCACCTTGTGCTCGGTCTGGAATTTCTGCCCAGCGACAATATGTATATCGGCCTTGGCTACAACCACAAAGTGCGTACCGACATGAGCACATATCAGCGCAACTTCCTCTCTGGCCTATCGTTGGGAGCCGGCATGAAAGTGAAATCGTTCGGTTTCGGCGTGGCATTCGCCCAACCCCATACCGGTGCCACCACCTTCATGCTCAACCTCACCACCAGCCTCGGCGAACTCCTCCACTGACCCCTCATCATCTTATATCACAAACAAAACACCATCAAAGCCGTCCCTTTGATGGTGTTTTGTTCTAATTTCTAATTTCTAACTTCTAATTTCTAACTTCTAATTTCTAACTTCTAATTTCTAATTTCTAACTTCTAACTTCTAACTTCTAATTTCTAACTTCTAATTTCTAATTTCTAACTTCTAATTTCTTATTGTCGGTGGATGGTGGAGCCGTTGGCTTGGTGGGTGGCAAGGATGAGCACTTCGGCTATTTGCACGTGTTTGGGGGCTGAGGCGGCGTAGAATGCCACGTCGGCGATGTCGGCACCTGTGAGTGGAGTGATGCCTTTATACACGTTTTCGGCACGCTCGTTGTCGCCGTGGAAACGCACGTTGCTGAAGTTGGTTTCCACCAGTCCGGGCTTCAGGTTGGTGACACGCACAGCCGTTTCAGCCACGTCGATGCGCAAGCCGTCGGTAATCGCCTTCACAGCCGCTTTTGTGCCGCAATACACATTGCCCTTGGCGTAGGCGGCATCGCCAGCCACGCTGCCCACATTTATCACATGCCCCTCGTTTCGCTTCACCATGCCGGGCACTATCAGGCGCGTCATGGTCAGGAGTCCCTTGATGTTGGTGTCGATCATTGTGTTCCAGTCCTCAGGGTCGCCCTCGTATTCTTTGTCAAGACCAAGTGCGAGTCCGGCGTTGTTGATCAGCACGTCGATTTTCTGCCATTCCTCATCGAGCGACTCCACCGCAGCCTGTGCCGCTTGAGCGTCGCGAACGTCGAATGTAAGCGTTTTCACCTTCGCGCCCTCTGCCTCAAGTTGTGCCTTGATTTCAGCCAACTTCTCTGCGCGGCGTGCCGTGATAATCAGATTGTAGCCACCTTGTGCAAACTTGCGAGCGCAAGCCTCGCCGATGCCACTTGTGGCTCCTGTGATAAATACCGTTTTTCTCATCGATGTATGTTTGTTTTTACAAGTTAATTAATCATCACTGCGGTAGCCCTATCACACAATCGGCTACCCCAAGCAAATTTATCAATTAAATCTCAACAATCCAAACCAATCCCCCACAATTCGCACTATTTACGCACCAAAGGGACGGTTCTTTTGGTTTGTGTTTTGTTTTATTGTTTGATTTATTGCAAATTGCTGCGAGTTCTCTGTGTGCGTTTTTTATGTTTTCGCTTTTTGCTCACGCTCACCACCACTTCGCACACATCCTTCTTGCTCATGCTTGCAAACGGCAGCGTGTGGCTGCAAATGCAGTCGGTATCTATCGAGCCGTCGTACTCGCGGAAACTACTCCACTGGAATAGAGAGGGGCGTTCAACCATTCCTGCCTTAACGGGGTTCTGGTGTATGTATCTCAGCGCAATGAGAAAGTAGCCTACGTTGTCCACGATTCTGCTGTGTAAACGTTCGGTAAATAGTGGGTTCTGACGCTCGTAGCGATTGTCGTAATAGTTGATGTATGCTTCACTTATGCGTTCCACCGTGTCAGACATCTGTTCTGTGCCCTCGGCTAAGAGTATGTGGATGTGGTTCGTCATCAGGCAGTAGGCGTAGATGGTGCAATATGGCGGCAGCGGAGTGCCATTTTCGTCCATTGGGTGAGTGATTTGGCGGAGGATTTCCAAAAACTTACTGCGGTCCTGCTCGTCGTTAAATACTCTTTCATAATTGAAACCGCGCAAAACTACATGGTGCACGCCAGCGAGACTGGTTTCTCGACATTCTTTAGATAAAAGGCTTTTTTTCAACATATATTTTCGTGTTTTTTATTCGCTGCAAATTTATCAATTAAATTCCAACGCTCCAAACAAATCCCAAATAATTCCCTCCATTTATCGGAACTATTCTATCTAATATCTAATGCAAAAAAATCAACATTTTTCTTATGCGTTATAACTTTAGATAATACCATCTGCAACATAGACTTTTTACAAACCAAAAGAACCGTCCCTTTGGTTTATCACAGCTTGAAGCCACATGGAAGAAGATGCATCCTAAGCCTACTCAGGTCAAGATGCGACCCGCTTCTCCTTCCGTTACTCCGGCTCGCCCTGCTCGCCCAGTTGTTCAGACAGCGAAACCTACCCAGTCCAATTCTAAGCCATTGCCAGTTGCTACCAAGACTGCTTTCAGTTTCAATGTTGGCGGTGAAACGAAGAGAATCTATATTCCGAACACGGTCAAGGACATCTTCCTCAATGAGGTTCAGGTTCCTGACTCTGATATGAGTGCATCAAGGGAGGACATTTCTCATGTAGGTATGCTTCTCTTCCTTGATATGATTGATGCAGCAACAACCGTGTCCGAATCTTGTGGCGGTGGTGGTTCTGCTCCTTCC
>SFGS01000114.1 GCA_004557565.1 Bacteroidales bacterium
CAAATCTATTGCAGGCATTTGCCCGAACAAGTTCGAGCGAGCTAAAGGTTCGAAAAGATTCCATTTCGCTTCGCTCCATTACATCTTTTCTGCATACCTCACACATCAAATTCCTAATGGAATTTCATCGCATCTTCTTCGGGACAACTTGTATATCATTTCCTAATATTTTATCATCAGGGGTTTTTCGCCGTGAAACGGCGAGCGGTTTTTATCCTTGGGGCAACGTGGTGAGCCCTCCTAAGAGGGTGGCGGAGGGATTGTGCGGTTGGCGGCATGGAAACTCGTTTCCAATGACGCAAAGCGCACAGTCGCACCGCCAAATGCGAAGCATTCCACGTTGCTCCAAGGCTGTTTTTTATATTTTTGTTTTTGATTGCATTCACGATTCGGCAACAATGCATAATCTATTCCCAGAAATTTTCCAATGAGCCGACAAAACTATCGTCTTAACTTCTTCAACTTCTTAACTCCTTAACTTCCCTTCCCCTCCCCCCACCAAGCAAATTAACAGAAGCCAAAACTATCGTCTTAACTTCTTTAACTTCTTAACTCCTTATTAACTTCTTAACTCCTTAACTTCTCCCTTACTAACTTCTCCCTCCCTTTTTCTTCACTCTTTATTTTTTTCCCAAAAACAGTAATACTTATGCATAATTTTTCATATCTTTGCAAAAAAAATAGTTAACAAAGGCAATTAACATTATATTTTCATCAAAACTGGCATTTTTCAAGCCGAGTGCTTTAAAGTTCCAGTCCTTAAACATTTTCTCATAAAGGTATGAAAAAAATTTTCAAACTCAAACTAATAGTGGCAATCGGTATTGTCCTTGCCGCTACTTTCTCGGCAAGTGCCGACACCTACACGGTAGCCGACGCAGCAAAGCGCACTTATCTCGTGCCCTCAGATGGCGAACTGAAAGGCAAGAAGTTGCTCGAACTATCCTCCCCTGACCTACAAGGCACTTACAGAATACTCTGCTTTGCCAACACCTCCTATAGATTAGACATTAGCGGCGACAGCCAAGACAACAAAGCCAATGTACAAATTTGGGATTCTAACCAAACCTTTGAACTTTACCCTACAGGTGGGGGCTATTACAGAATCAAAAGAAACAACAAAGTGCTCGATGTGACAAATGGTCAGGCAAACCCTGGCACCAACGTTCAAATTTACGAATGGAACGGGAGCGACGCACAACAATGGAAAATCCTCAAAAACAATGACGGATCATTCCAAATCGTGTCAAAACTCAACGAGAACCTGGCACTTGACATAGATGGTGCCACAAGTTCTGACAAATTCAAGAATGGCGTGAACGTGCATCTCTACACCAAAAACAACTCTGATGCTCAAAAATGGAAATTAATACCCGCCAATCAGTCGACTTCTGTGCTGACTAAAGACAAGAGGGTTACAGACGCTTATTTCGAAAAATACCTGATTGAAAATTTCGCACAGGTTTACGATGAGGCCACCCATAAAATAATAGGGAAAGCCACATTGAAGAAAAACTATGCCGACTTCGGACGAGCACACGGCGGTAGCAACGAGCACATCGTTATCGACTGCGAAACCATCACCGAACTGAACAATTTAGGCAACTATGGCGACTATGGGACACTTGAAAACAATGCCAATAAGAAAACCTTCGCAGGGGTTACCAACCTCAAAGGAATCGAATATTTCACCAATCTGAAAAGACTTGAATTCAACCGCAACATTGCTGGCGACGATAATGCCTACACGGGAAGATTCTCGTCAATTACAGAAGGAAACATCGATCTCCAATACAACACTCAACTTGAATATCTCGACCTCGACTACGGCACATTGAAAGAAGTGGGAACCACTGGTATCGACAAACTATCCAAACTCAAATACTTGAACTTGAACAACAACAATTTCAGCTATTTCGACATCACTCCATACCCTTATCTGGAACGGCTTGAGATGGCGCACAACTTCAATCTGATGGGCATCGACGCCAACAGAAATGAAAAACTTTTCGAACTTGCTATTTTCGACACGATGTATGGGTTTGACCAAAATTACTCGATGCAGAGCCTTATTGACAATTTCCCCAACTTGGCTTTCCTACACGCCTTTAGCACCTACACCGACGAATTGGATTTGAGCAAGCACACCAAACTCCAATCTTTATGGTTTCACAATTCAATTTGGGGAGCACGCCAATTGCCAAAAGGCAACTGGCTGCACAAACTCGACCTGAGCGGATGCGTTGAATTGCGCGACTTACATGTGCAAAACATGCACATCTCCTCGCTAAACATTCCTTCAGAAAAACTCGGACAGCAGATTTCTGACGAATACAAAGACTTGCAATTCTGCCGAGAAGTGACTTCTAAATCTGAAGCCCGTGGGGGCATACTCAAGCCTTACGTTGAAGTGAGCAACAACTATCGACACATTCAAGCCGACCTCGCAAAATGGTACCACAGTGGCAACAAAAAATACTACTATGTTTACTATCTGCGCACAAAATGGACAGGAACAGCCGACGAACCCGTGCTTTCGAAGAAAAAAGGGTACTACGACATCGTGTCATACGACAAGTACGTGGACGACAACAGCCATTTGCACAAAGAAAACTGGAGCACAAAGCGAATCAATCTCTACAACACCCTTGCCGATGATGGATTCGACGACGACAAGGTGATTTCGTTCACTACCGCCAAATCTGAAGACACTTTCGGAAAACATGGCGTAAGCACGCACACCAATAATGCAGAAGACAAATTGTGCATGATTTCTGACAACAAGGTCACAAACCAAGATGCTATTGACCCTGAAATCTTTAAAACATTCTCGCTCAATGTGCAAGGTTGCGTATTCATATTGAAAGCAGGGTGCGCCGCCAATGCCGACTGCGACGACTCTTCAGATGCACCAAAATCGGTCTGCTACACCTACAAAATTGGCACCAACGCCACTGGAGAACCTGTTATGGGACAATTCTTCTTCGACCTCGACTATCCTGCCAAGGGCGTGGTTACAGGAGTGGACACCATCAGCGCCAACAAGCAGGTGGAAAACGTAATCTATTACAGCCCTACAGGCGTGGCACACACCACTCCTTTTGATGGCATCAACATTATGGTTACAACATACACCGACGGCAGTACATCTGCCACCAAATTCGTCAAGTAGAACAATATCACCGTCATACAACAATTAATTCCTCATTCGTTAGTGAAGGCTAAAAAACGTGATGCTTTTTAGCCTTCACTTTTTTTAGAGTGAACACATTATACAGAGAATTAACAGAAGCCAAAACTATCGTCTTAACTCCTTTAACTTCTTAACTCCTTAACTTCCCTTCCCCTCCCCCCACCAAGCAAATTAACAGAAGCCAAAACTATCGTCTTAACTTCTTTAACTTCTTAACTCCTTA
>SFGS01000040.1 GCA_004557565.1 Bacteroidales bacterium
CTTTATGGTGACATTCGATGCACTGTGCCCCCTTTTTACTAACGATGCAGATTATTTTCGCTTCTGTATCATATTAGGCGCGTAGTTGCGGATTTGAGGGTAAATAGGATTTAAATGGATTTAATAGGTGTTCTTGCCAGCCTCGTCATCCACAGTCAGACTTGTCAGACCTGTCAGACTCGTCAGACAAAAACTCGTTGACTTGTTGACTTTCACTTCGGGAGGTAGAGGGTGAAGTGGGGGGTGTCGTAGGCGATGCGGTAGGGGTGCGTGGCGAGGAAGTGGTTGAGGGCTGCGATTTTGGTGTCGATGCAGAATGCGCTTTGCGCTGCGCCGTAGGTGTGGAGCATACTGTCGGTGGGCGCGGTGAACTCGGTGCCGATTGACACGAATTTTTGGCGAAGCACTATTGGGAGGGGCTTCACATTGTTGAGGCGCTCGGTGAGCAGGGCGCTGCTGAGCAATTCAGGCCAACAGCAGTCCATGGCTGGCCGGGTGTCGGTGAGGTAGTTGAGCATGGGCATACTGCCGTACACGAGCATCGTGTCGCCAGGGTGTACCCAGGGTTTGATACCATCGAGCACATCGTTGATAATGGCGGCGCGCTCCGGCGTGGTGAGTATGCCAGCGGCGCGTGAGTTTTCAATGCTGGCTGTCTTTTCCCACAGTCTGCCTCCGTCGAAATACGCCCCATTGGTAGCCATCTTCGCTACGCACACGAGGGCAAACGCCACGATGAAGTAGGCGGTGCGGAACATTTGCGTGTGGCGAATGCACACGGCTATGGCAATGGGTGCTGCAAGCATAGTGATGATGGAGCCGCTATTGAATGCGCTGTCGGAGCCCATCGGGAAGATGAGCATCAACAAAAAGGCGACAACACCCAAGGCGCGCACAGCGTTGCGGCGATTGACGATGACCGTGAGGCAACCAACGGCGCAAAGTGCCCAGATGGGTTGCAAGAGTTGCATTCTCCACATCATCCACACCGACACGGCAAGGGCGCAGCCGAGCATCACCACTCGCACCAATGGCGAGGCGATGCGCTGACGCAGAATGGTGTAGATGCAGATGATGGAGGCGAGTTTCAGCCAAGTGGTAAACTCAATATAATAAAAACTAAACTGCTGCGCGATGAGCGAGCCGATGCTGTGCGACGATTCGCCGGAGCCGTCGCTGGCTATGTGGCGCAGTGTGGCAAGGTTGTCGAAGAAAATGTGTAAATGCCCCAAAGCCCACATCAACATCAGCACGGCACCCACCCCAACAATCACGCCCAACACGGCGACGGCGGAGCGGCGCACGCCTTTCGCCACCGACTCGCCATTGCACCACGCCATGAGCAAAGGCGTGAAGGCAAACACGAATCCCAGCACATTGGGGGTGCGTGAGAATGCGTTGGCACCAAGCAAACAGCCGCCTAAGAGCACTGGCAGCGGTTGGCGTTTCAGCAACTGTTCAATTGCCAAAAGGTAGAGCATGATGGAGAGAATATCGTAGCAGAAAGTGACTGGAAGCGCCACAAACGCCACCATCGACAGCGCATTGCCCAGCACGATGGCAGAGGGCGAAATATGGGGCTTGAGGATTCGCCACACGGTGAGCATACACGCCACCAGGCAGAGCAAACCAAACAAGCGCATACCCAGCAACCCCATCGAGGGGAGCGCCCACAGCACCACGCCACCCACAATGCCACTCAGATAGTACATAAAGTGGTAGCCCACGGTGTCGGGGGCGGTGAAGATGTTGGCATACATGGTCATATACTGCCCATTGTCGCACACATCGAAGCCGAACACCACGCCCAGCGAAAGGTAAAGCGCCACGGCGGCGGTGGTCCACCACAGCCAAAGTTTGGGCTGACGAAGAATTGATGCGTTGATGCGTTGCCTGATATTCATATTGTTCATTTTTCTGCAAATATAGGCAAAAAAACGGAGCAAGTTGGGCAAAATTGGCGAGTGGTGGGAGATTTTCTTGGTAAATTTGGGGAAATGGCGTAACTTTGCACCGCAATTGAAAAATATATTAACCAAGGTGGAAAAATTTGGCTGCTTGCAACCACTTGAAAAAATGCTAAAACTGCGAATAAATCCCTCTATATTCACAGCCCAATTAGCGTTTTTTCCACCATTAAATGATGGAAAAAATGAATTACTTATTCACATCGGAATCAGTTTCCGAAGGGCATCCCGACAAGGTTGCCGACCAGATTAGCGATGCTATTCTTGACCAATTTCTTGCTTTCGACCCTGAATCGAAAGTGGCTTGCGAAACCCTCGTGACCACCGGTCAGGTGGTGCTTGCCGGCGAAGTGAAGTCGCAGGCCTACATCGACCTCCCTGAAGTGGCACGACGCACCATCAAAAAGATTGGCTATCACAAGAGCGAATACATGTTCGACGCCGACTCATGCGGTGTGCTCACTGCCATTCACGAGCAGTCGGGCGACATCAACCGCGGCGTGGACCGCAGCGAAAAAGAAGCGCAAGGCGCAGGCGACCAAGGCATGATGTTTGGCTACGCTTGTACCGAAACCCCAAGTTATCTGCCCCTCACGCTCGACTTGGCGCACTTGCTGCTCATCAAACTCGCAAAACTCCGCAAAGGCCATGTGATTCCTTACCTCCGTCCCGACGCCAAGAGCCAGGTGACTGTGGAATACGATGGCGAAACCCATAAGCCTGTGCGCATCCACACCATTGTAATCAGCACCCAGCACGATGATTTCGTCAATCCAATGAAGGAAGGCATCACACAAGAGGAAGCCGACAAGCAAATGCACGACCGCATCTACAATGATGTGAAAAATGTGCTGCTCCCTGCGCTCCTTGCCGACCTGCCCGAAGCCACTAAAGCACTGTTCGACGACAAGTTGATTTTGCTCGTCAACCCTACTGGCAAATTCGTGATTGGTGGCCCTCACGGCGACACCGGTCTTACTGGCCGTAAAATCATCGTTGACACCTACGGAGGCCGTGGCGCACACGGTGGTGGCGCATTCTCAGGCAAAGACCCCAGCAAGGTGGACCGCAGTGCCGCCTACGCCGCACGCCACATTGCAAAGAATGCCGTGGCAGCAGGCATCGCCGATGAAATGCTCGTGCAAATCAGTTACGCCATCGGTCAAGCCGAACCTGTGAACTTCTTCGTTGACACCTACGGCACAAGCAAGGTGAAGGAAAGCGATGCCGAAATCGCTGAAAAACTCAAAGAACTGTTCCCACTCACCCCATTCGCCATTGAGCAACGCCTGAAGTTGCGTCAGCCTATCTACGAGGAAACCGCAGCCTACGGACACATGGGCCGCAAGCCAAAGGTGGTGACCAAGCACTTCGCCTCAAAGTACGAACGCAAAGAATTTAACCTCGACGTGGAACTCTTCACTTGGGAAAAACTCGACTACGTGGACCAAATCAAAGAAAAATTCCACATCTAACCCCCACTCGAGGTTTCACACACACATACCAAATGCCACCCCTCACTCCGAAGGGTGGCATTTTTTTGCACCTCACCTCCCACTCCTTAGTGGAAAACACGGCTCAGTGGAAAATTACTGGGGATAGATTATGCATTGTTGCCGAATCGTGGGTGGAATCAAAAACAAAAACATAAAAAACAGCCTTGGGGCAAAGTGGAATGCTTCGCATTTGGCGGTGCGACTGTGCACTTTGCGTCTTTGGAAACGAGTTTCCATACCGCCAACCACACAATCCCTCCGCCACCCTCTCACGAGGGCTCACCACATTGCCCCAAGGATAAAAACCGCTCGCCGTTTCACGGCGAAAAAACCCCTGATGGTAAAAAATTTCTTGGAAGGAGGTTGTATCAAATCTCTCAAACGATTTTGCCTGGTAGGGACGCGATACTTCGCGTCCGCGTCAAATGATTGATATTCAATATGGTATTACAATTATGGGCGGACGTGAAGTATCACGTCCCTACCATAGCCCAGCGACGCTGGCTAAACCCAATTTCCGCAAAACTTCGCCAAAATCAACAAAAATATGCGATTTTGGCGAAGTTTTGCGGAATATTTGGGGCAACTGTGCCCTTGACTCCTTGATTTTTCTTGCTTGTTTAACTCTATTTAGTGTTAAAAGGTGTTTTTACTATGGAGGAAATTATTACATTTGCACCGTTATTTAATAATATGCATAAGAATGGCATCTAACAAAGAGGGCTTCCTTACAAAAGTGGGGCATTTGTTGCGCTCAATCGGGCGAGGGATTCGTTCGTTTTGGCAATGGTATAAGAGTATTTACGTTGGTCGTCCGTGGTATGTGAAAACTGTCTCGGCGATAGCATCGTTTGTGGTGTTTGTCGTGATCTACT
This sequence comes from Bacteroidales bacterium, assembly GCA_004557565.1. Lineage (GTDB taxonomy): Bacteria > Bacteroidota > Bacteroidia > Bacteroidales > Muribaculaceae > Sodaliphilus. The sequence goes on from SFGS01000040.1 coordinate 4,339, forward strand.
CACTGATGGTGTTTTTCAACTTTATGTGGCTGTTTGGCAAGTCGCCATCTATCAGCAGCATCATGAACCCAAAGACCAACAACGCATCTTACGTTTACAGTGCCGATGGGCAACTGCTGTGCAAATTCTTCGACGAAAACCGTACGCCGGTGAAGTTCGAAGAAGTGTCGCCACTGTTTTTCCAGGCACTTATCGACACCGAAGACGAGCGCTTCCACGACCACTGCGGCGTGGACTTCAAGGGCTTGGGCGGTGCTGCTAAAGACTTTATCGTGCATCAGCGCGCCCGTGGTGCTTCCACCATCACGCAGCAGTTGGTAAAAAACATGTTCAAGGTGCGCACCGAGTATTCCACCGGTTTGCTGGGCAAGATTCCGGGCTTGGGCATCTTGATTATGAAAACCAAGGAAATTCTGTTGGCGCTGGTGATTGAGACGCAATTTTCGAAAGACGAGATCATCACCATGTATGCCAACACGGTGGACTTCGGCAATGGCGCATTCGGTATCAAAACCGCCGCACGCACCTATTACAACACCACCCCCGATAGCCTCTCGGTTGACCAGAGTGCCACGCTCGTGGGCTTGCTGAAAGCCACTTCGAGTTACAATCCCAAGAAGAATCCTAAGCGAAGCATGGCGCGCCGCAATGTGGTGCTCAACAATATGGTGATTCACGGCCACCTCGACCATGCCGCCTACAACCGCATGAAAGACGAGCCCACGCCGCTGCACTTCACCGTGGAGAATGCCACCAGCGGACGTGCGCAATATTTCCGCAATGCCATCGACAGCAACGAGCAGTTGAAGGAATGGCGCGAGAAAAACAATGTGAACTTCTATACCGACGGTTTGAAGATTTACACCACCCTCGACAGCCGTATGCAGACCTATGCCGAGGAGGCTGTGCTGGAGAAGATGTACGAAATTCAGCAGCGCTTCAACGGCAGATGGGGCAGCGACCCATGCTGGGTGGACGAGGAAGGCAAAGAGGTGCCAGGCTTCGTGGAAAGCGTGGCGAAAAAGACTCCTTATTACAAGGTGCTCGAATCACGCTTCCCCAACAATGCTGACTCTATCAGACACTATATGAACACACCGCGCGAAATGCGCATGTTTGAATACCGCAAAGAAGGCGGAAAGGTGGTGGCAGCATCGAAGATGATGAACATCTCACCAATGGACTCGGTGGCATACATGCTCCACTTCATGCACGCCGGACTGGTGGCGATGGACCCTCGCAACGGCTTCGTGAAGGCTTGGGTGGGCGACATCGACTACAAGACATGGCAGTACGACAAGGTGACATCAAGCCGACAGTGCGGCTCCACATTCAAACTCTTTGTATATTCCGCTGCCATGGAGCAGGGACTCACGCCATGCGACACCGAACTCGACGAGGTGTTCCACTGGGACGTGTATAACGAGAGCAAAGGCGAAATGGAAGACTACTCGCCACGCAACGCCAACGGTCGCTGCACAGGCGGACAGATGAGTTTCCGCGAGGCGTTCGCACGCAGCGTCAACATTGTGGCTGTGCGTGTGGGCAAACGCGTGGGCTTCGACAATGTGCGCGCCACCGCCGAGATGATGGGCATCAAATCGCCACTGCGCCCCGACAAAGCCAACGAAGACAAGCCTGCCATGTGCCTCGGCTCTATGGACGTGAACTTGCTCGAACTGGTGAACGGATATGGCACCGTGGCAAACTATGGCAAGCACATCGACCCTGTGTTGGTGACCCGCATCGTGAAAACGAACCCCGACGGCACCGAAGAAACGATATACAACTATGAAGACGAGGTGGATGCCAATGCCGCAATTTCGGCACGCGCAGCCTACTTTATGCAGAAGATGCTGGGCTTCGGCTTGACCGACGGTGGCGGCACTTCGCAACCGCTCACCGATTATGTGGACACCTATATGAACACCACCGACTTCGGCGGAAAAACCGGTACGAGCAACAACTACAGCGACGCTTGGTTTGTGGGCACCTCGCCTAACCTTGTGGCTGGCGTGTGGGTTGGCGGCGAATACCGCTGCATACACTTCACATCGGGTGCGCAAGGTCAGGGAAGCCGCACGGCATTGCCCATCTGCGGCCGCTTCTTCCAGAAGGTGTGGGGCGACAGCAAGCTCCGTCCGCTCGTGAGTGCGAAATATGTGGGATTGAGTATGCCAAGCAGCACATTAGAGTGTGCTGAAGTGGAGGTGGAAAGATATGACGAGCCCGACACCACATTCGTCATCGACGATGCCGACATCACCACTGAAGGCGAAGGAGGCGAAACCCCAACCGAAACCCCTCCAGCTGCCACCCCACCAGCAGCCGAGCCAATAGAGCCAGGCCAAGAAATGTGATAAAACAAATAACGGTGAAGCCCAAAAAGCTTCACCGTTTTAATTTTTATTTTGCTAAGTCAAAGCCCTCGAAATCTCGAAATCTCGAAAATTCGAAAAAACTCGTTGACCTGTTGACTCGTTGACTTCAGCAACCCTACAGTTCCAAGTCGCCGTTGAGGATTTCGTGCCAAGGCAGACCAGATTCTGCCACTTGCTTCAAGAATGGATCTGGGTCGAATTCTTCCACGTTGTGTACGCCTGGCTTGTTCCACAAGCCCTTGAAGAACATCATGGCACCTGTCATGGCTGGCACACCAGTGGTGTAGCTCACGGCTTGCATACCGGTTTCCTCGTAAGCCTTGTGGTGGTCGCAGTTGTTGTAGATGTAGTAAGTGAGCGGTTTGCCGTCCTTACCGATACCACTGATGCGGCAGCCGATAGAGGTTTGGCCAGTGTAGTTTTCGCCCAATTCCTTTGGATTAGGCAGCACAGCCTTGAGGAACTGGAGAGGAATGATTTCCACGCCATTGTACATCACAGGGTCGATGCGAGCCATGCCTATGTTTTGAATCACGCGCAAGTGGGTGAGGTATTCTTCGCCGAAGGTCATCCAGAAGCGGGCACGCTTGATGGTTGGGAAGTTGAGCACGAGCGATTCGAGTTCTTCGTGATACATCAAGTAGCTTTCGCGAGGACCGATTTCGGGGTAAGTGAGAGGCTTGTGCACTTCGAGCGCACCGGTCTGAATCCACTTGCCATCTTCGTAGTAGCGACCCTTTTGGGTGATTTCGCGAATGTTGATTTCAGGGTTGAAGTTGGTGGCAAATGCCTTGCCGTGGTTACCAGCGTTGCAGTCCACGATGTCGAGGGTGTGCATTTCCTTGAAGTGGTGCTTAGCCGCGTAGGCAGTGTAGATGCCACTCACGCCTGGGTCGAAACCGCAACCGAGGATAGCGCAGAGGCCAGCCTTTTCGAAGCGTTCACGGTAAGCCCATTGCCAGCTGTATTCGAAGTGAGCCTCGTCGCGTGGCTCATAGTTGGCGGTGTCGAGGTAGTTCACGCCACATTCCAAGCAAGCGTCCATAATGGTGAGGTCTTGGTAAGGGAGAGCCAAGTTCACCACCAGTTGAGGCTGGTGCTTCTTCAGCAATGCCACCAGTTGCTGCACATCGTCGGCATCCACCTGGTCGGTAGTGATGTTAGGCGCGCCGATGGCCTTAGCCACCTCGTCGCATTTCTCTTTACGGCGTGAGGCAATCACTATTTCGTGAAACACTTCAGGGTACTGGGCGCACTTGTAAGCCGCCACGGTGCCAACGCCACCGCATCCGATAATCAATACTTTGTTCATGTCTGTATATGTTATTTTGTTATTTGGTTTGTTCGTCGTTGTTTCTCTCTGCCGCCACCATGTTGGTGAGGTCCACAAACTGCTGCACGCTGAGTTGTTCGGGGCGCATACGGAACAGGTCGGTGGCAAGCACCGGGCTGCCCTGCGGGAACATGCTCTTGAGCGAACTGCGAAGCATCTTGCGGCGCATACCGAAGGAGGTTTTCACCACCGTCTTAAACAGGCGCTCGTCGCAACCGAGGTCGGTGACATTGTTGCGCACCAACTTAATCACGCCCGACTTCACCTTTGGTGGCGGGTTAAACACATTCTCATCTACGGTGAACAGGTATTCAATGTCGTACCACGCTTGCAGCAGCACCGACAGAATGCCGTAGGTCTTGCTGCCCGGACCCGCCGCAATGCGTTGCGCCACCTCTCGCTGTAGCATACCGCTGCAGCACACCACTTGGTCTTTATAGTCGAGCACCTTGAAGAAAATCTGCGATGAGATGTTGTAGGGGTAGTTGCCGATAATCACCATCTTGCCATCGCCAAGCGTCTGCTTCAGGTCGAGTTTCAGAAAATCTGCCGACACAATGCGGTCGCGCAGTTCGTCAGGATATACGGCATTCAGGTAGTCCACGCTCTCGGTGTCGAGTTCCACCACGGTAAGGTCGTGACCGGCTTGCAGCAAAAACTGCGTCAGCACGCCCATACCGGGCCCCACCTCAAGCACAGGCATCCCCTTATATTCGCTCACGGTGTCGGCAATGCGCTGCGCCACCGACAGGTCGGTGAGAAAATGCTGGCCCAGAGCCTTTTTCGCTTTCACTTGTTGCATATAGAAAATGTGCTAAATTATTCAATCTACAAAGATACGAATTTTTTCACAAGTGAAGAACACGTTCCCAGAAGTTAAGGAGTTAAGAAGATTTTTATCAGAAGTCAAGAAGTCAAAGAAGTTTCTTATCAGAAGTTAAGAAGTCAAGAAGTTAAAGAAGTTAAAGAAGTTAAGACAACACCATCGCCTTCCCCAAAATCCCGAAATTTCGAAGATTCAAAATCTCGTTGACTCGTTGGACATAATTCTTTGCGCATTTGATTAATGTTTCAAAATTTATAACTAACTTTACGGTGCAGAAATATTCATTGACTCTTTTTGGTATGACACCTAAAAAATACACTGATTCTACTCCTGTTGAGGATTTGAAATGTATGCTTTGTGAAAAAATTGTTGAATATAGCAAATCTTCAGCAGAGCGCCAGTTGCAACTTTCTTTATTCGATACCTCTCCTGTCAAAACCAACAATGGCGATATACGCATTGTGGAATTGTTTGCAGGGGTTGGGGGCTTTCGTATTGGTTTTGAAAGGGCTTCCTCTCGATTTAAAACTGTTTGGAACAACCAGTGGGAGCCTTCCACAAAGAGGCAAGATGCTTCGATAATCTATCAACATCGGTTTGGATCAGAGGGGCACTGCAACAAAGACATTTCTAAAGTATTAGCAAGCGAGATCCCCGACTCAGATATGCTGTGTGGCGGATTTCCATGTCAAGACTACTCTGTGGCAACAACGCTTGTCAACTCAAAGGGCATAGAGGGCAAAAAGGGTGTTCTGTGGTGGGAGATTCAAAGAATCCTGCGTGATAAAGCAGAAAAAGCGCCAAAGTATTTGCTCTTGGAGAATGTGGACCGCCTACTCAGTTCGCCTGCCAAGCAACGAGGCAGGGATTTCGCCATTATTTTGGCTTCATTGTCTGACCTTGGCTATTATGTGGAATGGCGAATTATTAATGCGGCTGACTATGGTATGCCACAACGTAGAAAGCGAACCTACATTGTTGCATATCACCAATCCAGCCGTATAGGAAAGCAATTAGAGGGTGCTATCTCGGCTCCTTACGAATGGATTTTAAGGAAAGGAGTGATTTCCTCTGCGTTCCAATGCGAGGAAAAAGGCGAGGCTTACAATAAAAGCCACTCCAATTTCACGATCGACGGTTCATTGGTTGATGTGACCAATAATTTTGGCGTGTCAGAAAAGAAAAATGCGAAGTCGCCATTCTGCAATGCCGGAGTGATGGTAAATCGTCAAGTTTGGTCAACCACGGTAGAAGCGGTGTACGACGGACCACGAATCACGCTTGGCGATATTCTGCTGCCTGAAGAAATAATCCCAAATGACTTTTTCATCAACGCTGAAGAACTTGAGAAGTGGAAGTATCTGAAAGGCGGAAAATCGGAAAAGAGAACCACAAAAGAGGGATTTGAATATAATTATTCAGAGGGTGCGATGTCATTCCCCGACAGTTTAGAAAAGCCATCGCGCACAATTATCACAGGCGAAGGAGGGCTGAGTGCTTCTCGTTTCAAGCACGTTGTTGTCACCCCGACAGGTCGTTACCGCCGTCTTGTTCCTGTAGAGTTGGAGCGTTTGAACATGTTCCCCGACAATCACACCCAAGAGGCCACCGACACCAGACGGGCGTTTTTAATGGGGAATGCTCTCGTGACTGGTATTGTGGAAAATATTGCCCGTGTTTTACTTTATAGAATGTGATTATGTGCGACTATGACCATACATCAAAAACCTCAATTCTCTCCCACGCTCAACAACTTTTGGGCAAATCACTACGAGATTTACACAATGAAGCAGTTGTCTTAAATGAAGGTCGTGGCAGAATGGGGCAATGTGTTGAGCAGTTTCATTTTCATTACAACCCAAACAGCGACCCCACTCCCGACTTTCCCCAAGCAGGTGTTGAATTGAAATGTACGCCATTGAAAGAACTTCAAGATGGTAGCATGGTGCCAAAGGAACGCTTGGTACTCAACATCATTGACTATATCAAAGAGGCAAAGGCGACATTTGAAACCAGTAGTTTTTGGAAGAAAAACCAATGGTTGCTCTTGATGTTTTATCTGCACGAATGTGGTGTTCCTGTTGTGGATTTGGTTTTCAAAATAATTCGATTGTGGAACTTCCCTGAAGAGGACTTGAAAATCATTCGCGATGACTGGGAGAAACTCCATTGGAAGATGGCAAATGGCTACGCCCATGAAATATCGGAAGGCGACACTCTATATTTAGGGGCTTGCCCAAAAGGTTCGAAAGCCGGCAAAGAGATGCGCACACAAATTGACGAAACTGCACCACTCGCACAGCAAAGAGCCTATTCGCTCAAACCTAAATACATGAGCACAATCGTTTTAGATTCGCTTATGCATCCAGAGATGTGCGACCACTTATTTCTCAGCAAGAAAAAGATTGAGCAAATAAGAAAATCGGCGAGTAGTATTGTGCATTCTATTGACGAATACCAACCCAATGAAACTTTTGAGGAACTTGTGGAGCGAAAGTTTAGGCCTTTCTATGGTTGCACTGTTTATGAAATTGAATCCAAAGTTGGCACTAAAATCACCAATAAAGTAAAAGCAGTGTCGCACGCCACAATCTGCGCTATCTTGGGAGTAAAAACCAGTAAAATCAAGGAGTTTGAAAAGGCAAACCTTCAGCAAAAATCCATCCGACTGGAACCTAATGGGAAACTAAAGGAAAGTATGGTATTTGGGCAAATCAAATACAATGACATAATACACGAAGACGAATGGGAGGATTCTGTTTGGCACAACACCCTCACTCAGCGTTTCTTCTTTGTGGTTTTTAGAAAAGACGAAAACAACGACCCTAAAAGTTCCGTTTTGGAGAAAGTGTTTTTTTGGGCAATGCCGACTTCTGATTTGGAATTGGCAAGAATATTTTGGGAAGATACCAAAAACAAGATTAAGCGTGGGGATTTCAACCATTTCATCAAGTGTGGAGATGGCAACATTTGTCATGTGCGCCCTAAAGCAAAGGATTCAAAAGACTTGATGAACACGCCTTTTGGACCTCAGAAGAAAAAAGGATATTGGCTGAATCGTGAATATATTCTTAAAATAGTCAACGATAATTTAAAATAGCGATTTTCAGGTTTTTCCGTTAGTTTGTGAGGCAACTTGACCCTCAACTCCAAATCTGGCTATTTTTTCACTTGTTGACCTGTTGGCTTGTTGACTCGTTGACATATTTTATAAATTCGGTTTTTTTTGTAACTTTGTGGGGAGTGTGGCTTTTTGGGAAGTTGCATGGATAGTAATTTAATATATTTGGATTGTGAAAAAGATTATATCTCCTTTGCTGAAATATGGCATTCCTGTGGCACTGAGTGTGTTGCTGGTGTGGTTTTTCTATAAAAATATGGATATGGAAGCCATAAAGCAGAGCCTGCGTGAAGACGTGAACTTCTGGTGGTTTGTGCCTGTGATTGTGGTGAGCATCTTCAGCCATGTGTTCAGGGCTTGCCGCTGGCGTTTGCAGTTGCGTGCGCTGGGTATCGACGCACCGCTTAGTGCGCTGGTCAACAGTATTTTCGGCACCTATTTCGTGAATTTGCTGGCTCCCCGACTGGGCGAGGTGTGGCGCAGCGGCTACATCGCATCGCGTGAGCGCACTTCGTTCTCCAAGGTGGTAGGCTCGATGGTGGGCGACCGCCTGAGCGACACCCTCACGGTACTGGCACTGACCATCGTCACCTTCTTCTTGGCGCAGGGCGCGTTTATGAAGTTTTTGAGCCAAAAAGGCGCAGCCAGCGGCGAGAGCATGTTTGCCACCTGGTGGTTCTGGGCTTTGGTGGCTGTGGGCGCACTGATGGTGGCGCTGATGGTGTGGATTTTCAAGACCAAGAGCGAAAACAAGGTATTGACCAAAATTCGCCTCATGCTCACCAACCTGTGGGAAGGCTTGATTTCAATCACGAAGATGAAGGGAAAATGGTGGTTCCTGCTCTACACATTGCTGATTTGGGGCTGCTATTTCTTCCAACTCTATATCGCCTCTATGGCGTTCACATTCACCAAAGATTTGGGCATTGTGGCTATACTGGTGCTGTTTGTGTTCAGCAGTTTGGGTATGGCGGTGCCTACCAATGGCGGTGTGGGCGCATGGCAATACGCCATCATGTTCGGACTTGCCATCTACGGCGTGGGCGAACTGCCGTTGGGCGACCCCTACAATCCCCAAGCCAGTGCTTTCGCATGGACGGTGTGGCTGGTGCAGCAAGTGCTGCTGGTGGTGCTCGGCATCTACGCGTTTGTGTCGATGGCGATTGACCGCCGCCGCATAGCCCAAGGCAAAACCATCGTTCGCACCAAAAGCGACGCCGAAGGCATGACGTTGTAGGGAAGACTACAAGTCTACGAGTCAACGGGTCAACATGTCAACAAGGCGATTTTTCGAAGAATCGAGAATCTAATTTCTAACATCTAATCTCTAATTTCTAAAAAAATGGGCAACCTGTTTAGCGATAAATACGACGACCACTTCTACTCAAGCAAAAAAGACGAGGAGGAGCAAAAGAAAAAAGAACAGCAACCTGTGGAGGAAACTCCAGAGGAACGCGAGGAGCGTGAATTGAGGGAATTGACCTACGACCGCTCGTCGAAGCGCAAACGCATACTGATTATTGGTGGCGTGGTGCTGCTGGTGCTGGGCGTGAGCATCGCGCTTTGGCTCCGTTATTTCCACCCCTACATCGTGAGCGAGGAACGTGGCGTGATACTGAAGGTGCAGAGCGAAGGCACTATCCTCAAAACCTACGAGGTGCAGATGATTAGCGAGAAATACATTGCCGACACGGTGCGCGCCTACAAATCGGGCTTCGAGTTCACCATCAAGAGCGATTCGCTGGCAGCAAAGGCTTCGCGCCTGCAATCCACTGGCCGCCGTGTGACGGTGAAATACGAAGAATTTAAAGGCATGTTGCCATGGCGTGGCGAAACAAACCGCTTCGCCACCGACATCATTGCCGACGGAGAAAATTGAAGTCAACGAGACTACGAGTCAACAGGTCAACAAGTTTCTGAGTACTCCGAGTGCTCCAAAACCACCTATAATCGAAATTGGTGATGCGAAAAAATGCGATAGTGATGGGGGCTTCGAGCGGCATGGGCCGTGAGGTGGCTTTGCTCCTGCTTGCCGACGGATGGCAGGTGGGCGTGGCGGCACGCCGTGCCGATGCCCTGGAGCAGTTGCGCAAGCAATACCCCGAACAGGTGACCGTGGCAGTGATTGACGTGACCGACACCGCCGCTGGCGAACAGCTCACCGCTCTTGCCGAGCGCATGGGCGGCATGGACCTGTATTTTCACGCATCGGGCATCGGTAAGCAGAATCCGAATGTGGACGCCGAAATCGAATTGCGCACGGTGAGCACCAACGGCATGGGATTCACTCGCATGATTGACGCAGCCTTTGGCTATATGGCCAAGCACGGTGGTGGGCACATCGCCGCCATCACTTCGGTGGCTGGCACCAAGGGACTGGGCATGGCACCGTCGTACAGTGCCGCCAAGGCGTTTCAGAACACCTATCTGCAAGCCCTTGAACAGTTGGCTAACATGCGCAAACTCAACATTTCGTTCACCGACATTCGCCCCGGCTTCGTTGCCACCGCATTGCTCAACGATGAGCATAACTATCCCATGCTGATGAATGTGCAGACCACAGCACGCCTGATTATGAAGGCGGTGAAGGCGAAAAAGCACGTGGCGATACTGGACTGGCGCTATCGGGTGCTGATAGCCCTGTGGCGGCGTGTGCCGAGGTGCATTTGGCGACATTTGCCCATAAAAACGAAAAATTAAGCCTATGGAAAAAACGCTCTCGATAGCTGATGCCGAACTGCTGCTGGTGGAGCATGGCGTGCGACCCACCGCCAACCGTATAGCCATGTGCCGTGCGTTGGCAGAGGCACAGAGTCCTTTGTCGCAGATTGATTTGGAGTCGCTTCTGATGACCATCGACCGCAGCGTGATATCGCGCACGATTGGCGTGTTTCGCGACCGCCATTTGGTGCATGTGATTGAGGACGGCAGCGCGACCGTGAAATATGAATTGTGCCACAGCCATCACCATTCCGATACCGACGACGACACCCATGCGCATTTCTATTGCGTGAGGTGCGGACACACCACCTGCCTGGAGCAACTCGCCGTGCCTTCCGCCCAACTCCCCGAAGGCTACGAGGCGCAGTCTGCCAATTTTCTTATCAAGGGGCTATGCCCGAAATGCAGTTTTAAAGAATCCAAAAAATAATGTTGCAGCGCAAACCATCGCTCGTGAATCGTGCGTTTTGGAACTTCCTGGGCGCATCGATTCTCACCACCGTGGCTGCTCAGCTGGCGGTGAGCACCGACGATGCCATCGTGAGCCATCTGATGGGTCCTCACGCCATGGCAGCCGTAAACATGGCGATGCCTGTGCTCACCACCTTCCTCTCGCTCAATTCGCTGTTGGGCGTGGGGGCGAGTCTGCTTGCCGCCAAGGCTATCGGCAGCCGCGACAGCGAGGAGGCGAGCCGTGTGTTCACTGCGGCACTCTATTCGGTGCTGGCGGTGGGCGTGGTGGTGACGGTGGCGAGTTATGCGTGCTGTGAGCAGATTTCGCGCATCGTGTGCGCCGACGATGAAATTCGCCCCATGGTGCTGAGTTATCTGCGTGTCACGAGCCTCGGTGTCACGGTGCTGGTGCTGTCGGGCATGATGAATATGATGGTGCAGAGCGACGGTCGCCCTCGGCTGGTGACTTGTGCCGTGATTGTGGGTGCCGTGACCAATGTGGTGCTCGACATCGTGTTTATCAAGATGCTGGGACTTGGCATCGCTGGCTCGGCGTGGGCCACGGTCATCAACTACGGCGTAACGGTGTGCATCACCTCGTCGCACCTGCGCCGCAAGTCGTGCTCCTACCGCATTGTGCGGTTCACTAAACAGGTGTGGCACACGCTCGGAGCCAACCTCAAACAAGGACTTCCGCTGATGATTGCCAATGTGTTGCTCAGCGTGATTGTGCTGCTCATCAATAAGATGGTTGACGGTGTGCTTGGATCCGACGGCGTGTATATGGTGGCTGTGTGCATACAGTTGCTGCTCATCACCTTCGTGGTGCTCAATGGTGTGCTCGATGCCACGTTCGCCATTGGCGGAATGCTGCTCGGCGAACACGACATCACGGGACTGAAAATGCTCAATCGCAAAGTGATGACATTTTCATGCGCCGTGCTGGTGCCGTTTTCCGCCTTTGTGGCTTTTGCCCCCGGTGCGATGGCTACGCTATTCGGTGCCGACGACCCTGCTTTGCGTGCCGAACTGTGCCGAGTGCTTCGCATATTCAGCGCCATACTGTTGCCGTTTTCGCTCACCGTGTTGCTGCGCGGCATGTATCAAGTGCTGGGCTATTTGGTGCTGAGCGTGGGCGTGGCTGTAGGTCAGGTGGCGTCGATCGTGGTGGCGGTGTTTGTGTTCACGCAAGTGGCTGCCCCCGATATGCTCTGGTGGGGTTTTCCGCTCTCGGCTGGCGCTATGCTGCTGGTGCAGGTGGGCATCACTTGGCGAATGAGCCGCGGCAAAAGCATTTCGCCCCTCACGCTGATACCAGCCCCCGATGCAGCGCGCACCTATTCCGCCACAGTGCCGAGTGGACAAACTGCTGAGGCGATGGCAGAGATGCGCCAATTCCTGAAAAATGCGAAATGTCCCGATTCCATCGCTGAAAAATCGCTACATTTCACCGAAAATTCACTCACCGATGCCGAAGCCGACATCTGCATCTACATTGAGGACGGCGGCACGGTGAGCATCGTGCTGAAAGACACCTCAAAGCCCACCCCTGCCACAAAACAGGCATTCGGCATCACCATCAAATCCACCCAAATCTCTTGAAGAGTCAACAAGTCAACAAGTCAACGAGTCCACGAGTTTTTTTGGGGGCTGACAAGTCGGACGAATCAGATGGGCGAACACCCTATCAAATTACCAAGAGGCGATGGTATCGTCTTAACTTCTTTAACTTCTTAACTTCTTAACTTCTATAAAAATCTTCTAACATCTAATTCCTCTAATCTGCGCTGCTTTTTGATAGTTTGCGAAATTATTGCTACCTTTGTAAATTAATATAGAAAGCATCATGAAAATGAAATATAAAATACACCGTGAGGGCTTGAACATTATCTTTGTTCTATTGTTCATCTTGTTGGCATTCAACGTGCCAGCATACTTGTTCATAGAGTATAAGCCTATACCCATTGTCTTCATGGTGATTTCCGCCATATTGTTCCTTTTGGTTATCAACTTCTTCCGCTCGCCTCGCCGCCATTATAAGGGTGAGGTGGAAAACACGGTGCTGTCGTCGGTCGATGGCACGGTGGTGGCACTTGAAGAGGTGTACGAGGACGAGTGCTTGCACTGCAACTGCATTCAGCTGTCGGTGTTTATGAGCGTGTTTAACGTGCATGCCAACTGGGTTCCAGTTAACGGCATCGTGAAATATGTGAAGCACCACAACGGTCGTTTCCTCGCCGCCTATCTGCCAAAGTCGAGCACCGAGAACGAGCGTTCGTCGGTGGTGATTTCCACCCCTGCGGGCCACGATATTCTCGTGCGTCAGATTGCCGGTGCTGTGGCACGCCGCATCGTCACCTACGTTGAGCCAGAGGAGGAAGTGAGCATTGAGCAACACATGGGCTTCATTAAATTTGGCTCGCGTGTGGACATTTATTTACCTCTCGATAGCGAAATTCTCGTGAAATTAGGCGAAAAAACAACTGGTGGTATGACACCGATTGCACGCCTCAAACCTCGCAATAACTGATGAACATTCTACAATCAACTCGTAATAACACCCCAAATGCGGTCACTTGCTGTAACTTGCTTTCGGGTGCGTTGGCTTGCGTGGCAGCCTTCCATGCGTTTGAACCATGGTGGTGGGGCTTGCAAGGCTATCAGGTGGCATTTGTGCTGATTGCGCTTGCCGCTGTTTTCGACTTTTTCGACGGTTTCACCGCACGTTTGCTCCACGCCGTGTCGCCATTAGGCAAGGAACTCGACTCGCTGAGCGATGCAGTGAGTTTCGGCCTGGCTCCAGGCATGGTGCTCTACAATATGCTGGTGCAATATGAGCCAGAAAGCGGCGTGGCATACATCGCCATGCTCATCCCGGTGTTTGGCGCATTGCGATTGGCGAAATTCAACGTTTCCACCGACCAGAGCACCACATTCACCGGACTTCCCATTCCTGCCAACGCCATTTTCTGGATTGGCTTCACCAACTTCTACGCCGAGCACCACGCCGATGTGCCAGTGCTGGTGGTAGCCGTTCTGGTGGTAGCGCTTTCGTTGCTGATGGTGTGCAACTTGCGCATGTTCTCGCTCAAACTCCACAGCCTCAGCGTGAGGGAAAACTACAAGCAATACCTGCTCGTGTTGGCGTTTGTGATTTGCGTGGGTTTCTGCGGCGTAACAGGCTTGGCATGGGCAATGCTTTTCTACATCGTGCTCTCTGCCGTCACCAAGCAAGACTAATTGGCACGGATTTTGCTACGTTGCATAGCCTGTAACCAAATTGCTAAAGATTATGATTGAGGCATTACTACTGATATTCGTTGGCTATCTGTTGTATAAGGCGTTCATGTTCAAGCGCCGCATCGACGCTGTGCGCAAAGATTTCCGCCGCCAATTCGAGGAAGCCCAGCGCCATTTCGGCGGCGAGCAATACGAAGGTGAGCAAAACAGTGCCTCCCAACCACGCGAAAAACGCTACACCCAAACCGACGGCGAATACGTAGAATTCGAAGAACTCCCAGGCTCCAACGACCCCGAATCCCCCACAGAACCAACCAACAACACCTCCAACACCAACCACACATCTTCTTACCCCCAAGAAGACCTCATCACCGACGCCGAATACGAAGAAATCCCCAACTAATCCACCTCCCCAAAACAAGTCAACAGGTCAACGAGTTTGTGGGGGAGTCTGACGAGTCGGACTGGTCGGACAAGTCTGACTATGGTTGGCGAGACTGGCAAGAACACCGATTAAATCCATTTAAATCCTATTTACACCCGATTTGAAATAATTATAAAAAATCGGTGATAATGGATTTAAATGGATTTAATCGGTGTTTTGATTCTGACACATTACCAGAGGCGATGGTGCCGTCTTAACTTCTTTGACTTCTTAACTTCTTAACTTCTAAAAAATCTGACTTCTAACCTCTGATTTCTAACCTCTGATTTCTGAATTATGGTTTTTTGTAGATGATGGTGAGGCCGTCGCGGAGGGGGACTATCACTTTTTCTACGCGGGGGTCGGATGCAACCATGTCGTTGAAGCGGAGAATGCCTTCGGTTTGTGGGTCGTGTTTGGTGTTGGGGTCCGCCACTTTGCCGTCCCAAAGGGTGTTGTCGGCAATGATGAAACCACCTGGTGCCACGTGTGGCAGCACCATTTCGTAGTATTCGGGATATTGGCGCTTGTTGGCGTCGATAAACACCAAATCAAAACTCTCGCCCAACCGTGGCAAAATCTCGTTGGCATCGCCAATGTGCAGGTGAATACGGCTGCAGAAAGGCGACTTTGCGAAATGCTCACGGAGGAAATCCTCCAATTCGTCCTCTATCTCGATGGTGTGGAGCTGGGCATCGTCGTCGAGCAAACCTTCGGCAAGGCACTGCGCAGAATAGCCGGAGAATGTGCCTAACTCAAGTATGCGACGAGGCTTAGCCATGCGCACGAGCATCTTCAGCAGGCGGCCTTGCAGATGCCCCGAACACATGCGCGAGTAGAGCAACTTGATGTGCGTGTCGCGGTCGAGCTGGTAAAGATGCTCAGGCTCGGTGTCGATATGTTGTAAAATGTAGTCTTCGAGTTGTTCCGTCATTGTTCGTTTGCGTATTCAATCAACCAATCCACGGCAAGGCGATAACTGTCGAGCCCGAAGCCGGCAACCATAGTGGCGCAAGCGTCCTTAATCATCGACACGTGGCGGAACGTTTCGCGCGCCTGCACATCGCTGATGTGCGTTTCCACCACAGGAGCGGTGATGGCACGAATGCAGTCGGCAATGGCGATGGAATAGTGGGTGTATGCGCCAGCGTTGAGCACGATGCCGTCGTAGCTGAAGCCGATGCGCTGGAGCTCGTCGATAATAGCCCCTTCGTGATTACTTTGAAAGAGGGAGAATTCCACATCGGGATATTCGCCCACGAGTTCGTTGAGGTACTCCACAAGCGAGCGGTTGCCGTAGATTTCAGGTTCGCGCACGCCAATCAAATTCAGGTTTGGCCCATTAATGATAGCTATTTTCATATCGCAGTCAATTTTATTACACACAAAGATAAACATTTCCCCCACAATTTCCTCCACCTCCCCACTTTTTTTTCACAAAGCCCCCACAACACGTTGGGTTCAGTGGATAAATACTGGAGGGACTGAAACAAAAACATAAAAAACAGCCTTTTGGCGATGCCAGTGCTTCGCACCTGTCGTTAGTGCTGTGGTGTGGCTGCTTTCAAGCTGGGGCTTGAATCAGCCACACCACAGCACCAACGCCGCCCTCTTTGAGGTCAGTGGCATCGCCAAAAGGATAAAAACCGCTCGCCTTCGGCGAAAAACCAAACCCGGTAGGGACGTGATATTTCACGTCCGCCCATAATTGTAATACCATATTGAATATCAATCATTTGACGCGGACGCGAAGTATCGCGTCCCTACCATGCAAAATCGGGATTCAGCTTTTTACCAAGAAAATATTTTATCATCAGGGGTTTTTCGCCGTGAAACGGCGAGCGGTTTTTATCCTTGGGGCCATGTGGATAGCCCTCGTGAGAGGGTGGCGGAGGGATTGTGTGGTTGGCGGCATGGAAACTCGTTTCCAATGACGCAAAGCGCACAGTCGCACCGCCAAATG
>SFGS01000115.1 GCA_004557565.1 Bacteroidales bacterium
CAGAGCATAGTGATGAGCCTGTGGAAGGTGGCAGACCGCCCCACGCAGGAGTTCATGACCGAATTCTACCGCCACCTCACCGCCGGCGAGGGCAAGCGCGCCAGTTTCCTTGCCGCCCAACGCTTCCTCAAGGAAAAATACCCCACCAATCTCCCACAGGACGAAGCCCGTCCCCCATACTGGGCATCCTTCATCCTCCTCGACCCCGAAGTAAGATAATGACACAGAAGTTGTAAATATAAAAAAGCATAAAGAAAATATGAGAGCGATAAAAGCAATAAAAGCATCACTTGTGATTCTATTCATGCTATTTACAGTATATCCTGTAACTGCGCAAGATTTTGATTTTGAAGACAATTTGTCGAAAGGCATGGAGGCCTTAGATTCCGGTCAATATGAACTTGCCATAAAGTATCTGGGGTCCTGTGAAAAGTTCGCATCGCAAGACACAACGAAAGAAATGCAAGAAGTCGACTATTTGCTGTTGAACTATATGGCTGATAGCTATGCAAACTTGGAAAAATATAAAATAGCAATAGACCTCTGTACGCGGGCATTGAATATTCAAAAATTGTTGTTTGGTGAATCTCATCCCGACTATGCCACATTGTTGAGCAATCTAGCTGGTTATTACGAAGATTTGGGCGACTATAACAAGGCTGTTGAATATGGCACTCTGGCGATGGGAATTTGCAAGGAAGTTTTTGGCAAATATCACCTTACCTATGCACTTTCGTTGAACAGTCTTGCAGGTTATTACTCCCATTTAGGCGACAAATTTAAGGCTGTAGAACTTAGCACACAGGTGATGGAAATTTACAAGAAGGTTTTTGGTGAATCTCACCCCGACTATGCCACCTCGTTGAATATTCTTGCAAGCTATTACGATGATTTAGGCGACTATTCTAAGGCTATAGAACTTGGCACGCAAGATATGGAAATCTGTAAGCGTGTGCTTGGCGAATCTCACTCCGACTATGCCACCTCATTAAACAATCTAGCACTATATTATTCCCATTTAGACGACTACACCAAGGCTGTTGACTATGGCACTCAGGCTATGGAGGTCCGTAAGCATGTGCTTGGCGAATTTCACCCCGATTATGCATCTTCATTGAACAATCTCGCATTGTATTATTCCCGTTTAGAAGACTATACCAAGGCTGTAGAACTTGGTACGCAAGCAATGGAAATCCGTAAGCGTGTTCTCGGTGAATCTCACCCAGACTATGTCACTTCGTTGAACACTCTTGCAAGCTATTACGAAGATTTGGGCGACTATTCAAAGGCTGTAGAGCTTGGTTTGCAGGATTTGGAAATCTGTAAGCGTGTTCTTGGTGAATCTCATCCAGACTATTCCACCTCATTGAACAATCTCGCCCTGTATTATTCCCATTTGGGCGACAATTCCAAGGCTGTTGAATATGGCACGCAAGCGTTGCAAATCCGTAAGCGTGTACTTGGAGAATATCATCCTGATTATGCGCTTTCACTGAACAATCTTGCAGGCTATTACGATGATTTGGGCGACTATTCAAAGGCTGTAGAACTTGGCACACAAGCGTTGCAAATCTATAAGCAAGTTTTTAGAGAATCTCACCCAGGTTATGCTACCTCGTTGTGCAATCTCGCCCTGTATTATTCCCATTTAGGCGATAATTCAAAGGCTGTAGAACTTGGCACGCAAGCGTTGCAAATCCGTAAGCGTGTTCTTGGTGAATCTCATCGCGACTATGCCACCTCATTGGGCAATCTTGCAAGTTATTATTCTTATTTAGGCGACTTTTCCAAGGCAGTTGGATTTGGCACTCAAGCGTTGGAAATCAGTAAGCGTGTTCTTTGTGAAACTCATCCTAATTATGCACTTTCGTTGGACAATCTCGCAGGATGTAATTACTTGAATGGAAATTATGAGGAAGCTTTTCAGTTACTGCTAAAGAGTGCTCAATATAAAAAAGAAATGGTTTTGTCGCAGTTTAAGGGTTTGCCAAATCGTACGAGGCAATTATTTTGGAGCAAAAATAAACTTATATTTACATTGCTACCGCCATATTGTCTCAAGGCTGGTGATATGGATAGCAGTGGTGAGGTGTATGACAACTCTGCGCTGTTTACCAAGGGACTGCTGCTGAATGCGGAGACGAGCCTGAGGGACTTGATTCTTGAGAGTGGCGATTCTGCAGCGGTGCAGCAGTTTGATGCCATGCAGATGATCCGCATGACGCTGAACAAGCAGTATGAGAAGCCGATCGCCGATCGCAAGCTGAACTGCGACTCGCTGGAGCGTGTGGCGGAGCAGATGGAGCGCGAGCTGATGAAATCGTCAAAGGCATTCGGCGACTTCACCCGCAACCTGACCGTCGGTTGGAAAGATGTGCAGAAAGGGCTGGGTGATGATGATGTGGCGATAGAGTTCCTCGCATCACCAGTGTTTGGCGGCGACAGCATCCTCTATGTGGCATTGACCTTGAAGAAAGGCTACGACAAGCCCAAGATGATAACCCTGTTCGAGGAAAGGGAACTGCGTATGGTTCGCGAGAGCAAGTGGTACACCACACCGGCACTTTGTGAGCTGGTTTGGGGACCGCTGGCCGATGAGTTGAAAGGCGTGAAGAATGTTTACTTCTCGCCCTCCGGCGCCCTCTACAACATCGGCATCGAGCAGCTGCCCTGTTCCGCCACAGAGAACATGGGCGAGCGCTACAACATGTTCCGCCTGTCGTCCACCCGCGAGCTTGCCCTGCGCCACGACATGCCATCGGAGAAGTCATCAGCCCTGTATGGCGGACTTCGCTACTATGTGCCGCCCACAGAACTGCTTGCCTACAACAGGGCGAAAGGCTACAGCCGCAGCT
>SFGS01000041.1 GCA_004557565.1 Bacteroidales bacterium
CCGCCCTCTTACGAGGTCGGTGGCATCGCCAAAAGGATAAAAACCGCTCGCCTTCGGCGAAAAACCAAACCCGGTAGGGACGTGATACTTCACGTCCGCTCACAACTATAGTATCATATTGAATATCAACCATTTGGTGCGGACGCGAAGTGTCAAAAGCACTGAAAAACTATAAAAATAGTGAATGAAGTAAAGATTTTGTGGAAGCTTGTAGCCGTTGGAAACGGCTAATTATGGTTAACTCCATGCAAGCGAATGAAGCTCCGCAGGAGCGAATGAGCGCAGCTTGGAGATAGTACTAAAGAGGGTATGAGCCTCGTAGAGGGTCGGTTATGGTCAAAACTATTGATGCTACCACGACCGACCGTCTCCAAGCTGCGCTCGCAAGCGAGCTTGCATGGAGTTAACCACAATATGCCGTTTACAACGGCTCCTAAATCCCTCTTTTCGACTTTTTCAGTGCTTTCGAAGTATCGCGTCCCTACCATACAAAATCGTTTGGGAGATTTGACACAACCTCCTTACAAGAAATCATGTTATCATCAAGGTTTTTCGCCGTGAAACGGCGAGCGGTTTTTATCCTTGGGGCAATGTGGTGAGCCCTCGTAAGAGGGTGGCGGAGGGATTGTGTGGTTGGCGGCATGGCGGCAACAATGAAGAATCTTTCCCTTGGAATTTTCCACTGAGCCCTATTAATCCAAAATCGATATATCGCAAGGCATCCACCATTGCCTCAACGCTTTAGAAGCATACCGAAGGTATGTCACGACGTTTTGGTGGAATCTAATTACAATTAATTGTCGCTGGGATTGGTGGGCCAGTTGTTCCATGTGCGGTATTTTTCTCCGAAACTCTCCACAGCCGCTTTCCACATATCGTCGGCTTCTTGGTCGCCCATGATCAATGCCTCGTCGATGTGCTTCTGTATCACCCAGTCGAAGCGCGAAATCTCATCAGCCAACTGCCCTTTCTCCCAACCTGAATAGCCCACGATAAACTTCATTTTCCCCTCCACAGGCTCGCCACACGCCACATAGCGCTTCACCGCCTCGTAGTCGCCGCCGAAATACAGCCCACGAGCCACCTGTATGCAGTTGGGAATCACATCGGGACCTAATGTGTGAAGAAAAAACATCTGGTTGAGCCCCACCGGTCCGCCCATATAAAGCGGTATTTCCTGAAAATAGTCAGGACCTTCAATCACGTCGGCTAAAGTGTAGTCGGTCAGCCTATTCACTATCACACCCATCGAACCCTCACTGTCGTGGTCAACGAGCAATATCACCGAGCGCTTGAAGCAAGCATCGTCAACGGTGGGTTTCGCCAGCAGCACATTGCCGCGCGCCGGCTCCGGTTGCTTGTCGAGCAAATTGAAAATGTCGATACTGATTTCTTCCATAATCAACCCAAAATTACTATTTACCGCCGACCTACGCAACAAATCTGCCCACAAATCGAAAATGGACAAACTTGGACGCACGCCCATTAGGAAATCTCCCCGATTTTTAGTATTTTTACGCAATAGAATTTGTTATAATGGTACGACTGATTTTCTCCTCACTGCCGATGTTTGTGAGCGGATTTTGGGCAATACTACTCCTGTGCACCCAAATTGAGAAATACAACCGAAGCAGGCTCGTGCTATCCTTGTTTATGGTTGTCACCGCTCTGATGTTTTACGCGCACTGTGTGTTTTTCAACGAAATGCACAGCGAGATTCCTGTGAGCGACACTTTCTACTCGTTTGGCGTGCTGGCAAGTTATCCCCTATTCTACATATTCCTGGTTTCGCTCACTTCCACCAGTCAGCATCTGCGCCGATCGTGGTTGCTGTTGCTCCCTGCAGTGTTTTTGAGTGTGACTGTGGGGGTGATGTACGCCCTGATGAGTGCCGACGAGACCTCCGAGTTTATCACCCGATGCCTCTACTATGAGCAATTCTTCGACTTCACCGGCATTGTCCACCACATGGCCATTGCCCACTTGGTGATTAAAATAAGCTTCGCCATCATCGTGATTTATGTGGTGGTGGCTGGCATGAATTTGCTTGTGAAATACGACCGCCACATCAAGTCGGTGTATTCCAATTTGGAGGGAAAAACGCTGATTTCGTTCAAAATATTCCTGTATCTGTTTTTCTTCACCTCGGTGGCATCGTTTGCCTTCAACATTGTGGGGCGCTACCATTTCGACTCCACTTTCTGGGCGCTCACGCTGCCGTCTGTCGTGTTTTCGGTGCTCATATTCATATTGGGGCTGTTGGGATTGCGCCAGTCGTTCACTTTCGAGAGCATGAACGAGGAACTTGAAGAGCAGGATCAAGACTCTGCGCCACAGTCCATGCCATACGAGCGCGACAAGGCGCTGGCGGAGGATTTGGCGAAGCGCATCGAAAAAGTGATTGAGGAAAAGCAGATGTTCCTCCAGCCCAACCTCAAAGTGTCGGACTTGGCTACGCAGCTGTGCACCAACCGTGTGTATATCTCACAAGCCTTCAATTATGTGCTGCAAACCTCGTTTTCCGACTACATCAACAAGAAGCGAATCGAATACGCCACACGCCTTATCACCACGCAGCCCGAAATGCCTGTCACCGACATCGCCTACGATTCGGGATTCGCATCGCTAAATTCTTTTTACCGCAATTTCAAGAACATCAATGGCTGTTCGCCAAAGGTTTATATGCGAAAAGTCGATACCACCTGACGCACACAGTTGCACATGCAAAAATTTGGCATTATTTTTGTAGGCTGTATGTTTTCAAAACAGCCCGAAACCGCAAAATCGCATAATTTTTTACCGATTTTTGCGTTATAATATATCACACTTATTTATTCTGATAAATAGCAACAAATGAAAGTATTAAAATTTGGAGGCACATCGGTAGGAACCGCTGAAAGCCTTACGAATGTAAAACAGATAGTGACTGCTTGCAAAGGCCAGGTTATCGTAGTGGTATCGGCTTTGGGTGGTGTCACAAACCAATTGATTCAAATGGCAGATTTGGCAGAAGCGCACAGCGACGAATGGGAATCCATTCTGGAGCAGGTGAAGGCGCGCCACATGAGCGTAATCGACGCGGTGGTTCCCGAAGACCGACAGGCGCAGTGCAAAACCGTGATTGAGGGCTTCATCAGCGAGGGGCTGTATAGCTACTACGCTATGCTCTACGCCAACAATCAGCTGCCACCAGCCTACAAGGAGCAGTTGCGCGACGCTATCGTGAGCCACGGCGAAATCATGTCGTCGGCTATCGTTGCCAGCATGATCGACGGTGCCGTGCCACACTATGCCCCCAACTTCATCAAGACGAAAGATGTGGACTACGAGCGCATTCTCGACAATGCCTCTTTCGAGCTGATCACCAAGGAGTTTGGCGGCAGACTGGAGCAAGTGCATGTCACTCAGGGCTTCATCGCCGAAGACTCGACCGACGGCAAAAAGACCAATTTGGGCCGTGGCGGCAGCGACTTCACCGCCGCACTGATTGCAGCCGCACTCGATGCCGAGGCTTTGGAGATTTGGACCGATGTGGATGGCTTTATGACTGCCGACCCTCGCACCAACCCCGATGCCACCGTCATTCCGCAAATGACCTACGCGCAAGCGCAAGAGATGTGCGAGGCTGGAGCGAAGGTTATCTACACCCCCACCCTCGGCCCTGTGGCATTCAAGCACATTCCCGTTTGGGTAAAGAACACTTTCAATCCCTCTGCCACCGGCACTGTGATTCTCGACCCGAAATAAAGCAGCATATAAATGATATTCCATAGCACAAAAGACTATAATGTGACGGCTTCGATTAGGGAGGCTGTGCTTCACGGATATGCACCCGACGGCGGACAGTATCTGCCTGAAAACATACCCACGCTGCCTAAGGCGTTTATGATGAACCTCGGCGACATGACATTGCAGGAGGTGAGTTACGCCATTGCCAACTATGCCCTGCAGGGCGACATCGACGCGCAAGTGCTTCACGATGTGGTGTTCGAAACGCTCAATTTCCCCATTCCGCTCATCGACATGGGCGACAATCGCCACATTCTGGAGTTGTTTCATGGCCCTACCATGAGTTTCAAGGACATTGGCACTCGCTTCATGGCGCGTCTGCTGGCGCACTACCACGCCACCAAGAAAAGCGGTCGTGAAATCAATGTGATTACCGTCACTTCCGGTCATTCGGGCGGTGCCATCGCCAACGGTTTCTACGGCATCGAGGGCACGCATGTGTATATCCTCTACCCGCAAGGGCAACTCACTTCGCTCCAAATCGCACAGTTCTCCACACTCGGTGGCAATGTCACCGCCATCGAGGTGAACGGTACGCTCTCCGACTGCAAAAACATAGTGATGGAGGCGTTCAACGACCCCGAATTGTCGAAAAAGATGCTGCTCACCAGCGCCAAGAGCGTGAATATAGCCCGACTGCTTCCGCAGACTTTCTATTACTTCTGGGCATACGGTCAGTTGGCAAAACAAGGCCACGACATGAGCCAGATGGTGGTGTCGGTGCCTTGTGGCAACCTCGGCAACCTCACCGCTGCGGTGGTCGCACGAAAAATGGGTCTTCCTATCAAGCGAATTATCGTTGCCGACAATAAAAACGACATTTTCACCCAATATCTGCGCACGGGCAAGTTTGTGCCACGCGAGAGCGAGCCGTCGTTGGCAATAGCGATGGACTGTGGCAACCCTCGCAATTTCCCTCGATTGGAGAAACTGCTTGGCGACCACGCCGCCATGTGCAAGATAATGGAGGGATTCGCCTACTCCGACGAGAATATCGTCAGCACCATAGCCCGAACTTGGCAGCAGGAGCACTACCTGCTCAATCCGCACAGTGCCACAGCATATCAAGCGCTCACCGACGGACTGCGACCAGGTGAAATTGGCGTTGCACTTGCCACCTCCCACCCTGCCAAGGCGTTGTCAACGGTAGAGGGAGCCATTGGCGAGACGATAGAAGTGCCTGCCACCCTCATGCGCTTCTTCAACGGCATTGGCCACATCACCGCCATCAACTCCGGCTACAAAAGTTTCAAAAAATTCCTCCTCACCCAAGGGTAGCCAAGCATCACACAGAACTCTCTTGTAAAAGACTGAGCCTCACACAGATTCCACAGATCTCACGGAATTGCACGCCTGATGTTAAATCTCACGGATGCTCCACGGCTGCTCCACTACAACGCCTCACACAGATCCCACAGATCTCACAGGATTGCACGCCTGATGTTAAATCTCACGGATGATTCTTTGGTTCACTGAATCGTCGCTGCACTTGAAAGAAAAAAAACACCTATTTCATCCAATTTCAATCCATTAACACCTAAAATAAAAATAGGTGTAAATTGGATTTAAATGGATAAAATAGGTGTTTCCCTTACCCTATATCACTACTCCCATCATCCCCCATCAGATGCAGAAACCTCTGTGAGATTTAACATCATCAAAAGAAAAATTCCGTGAGATCCGTGGGATCTGTGTGAGCATTGCCCCAATATTAGTGGGATCCGTGTGAGCCACACGCCCACACCCGAAACCTCTGTGAGATTTAACATCATCAAAAGAAAAAATTCCGAGAGTGGGATCTGTGTGAGCATTGCCCCAATATTAGTGGGATCTGTGTGGCGAGAGGTTACTTCACCTCGGCGCCCATCACGTTGTATTTCTTGTCGCCTACCATGATGTAGATTTGGCCGTTTTCAATCACCTTGCGAGCCTTGGTAGCGTCGGCGGCCTTCACATCGTTGATGCCGGTAAGTTCTGCGCCCTGCTTAGCGGTGTAGGTGAGCACTGCACCAGGGTACGACAATGTAACGGTAGCCTCACGAGAGGTCACACCTGCTGGCAGAGGATCAGCCTTCACATTAAGGTAACTCAAGAAGCCAAATTCGCCAGTTGACATATCGTCGTCCACAGTTGCGGTCAACCAATCGGGAGTCTTGCCACCATCGTCAAGCGTAATCTTCATTTCGGATGCTTGGCGATAAGTGAACACCTCTATCTTCTTGGTTTCGCCAGCTGCGGCAAACATGCCTTCACCTGTTTCGTTAGAGTAATTCCATGTAAGGAATGGCATCTCCACTTCAAGAAGAATGGCAGGAGCAGTACTGCGCTCCGCATTGATGAAACGACCACGCATCGACATATACTTGCCGTCTTTCTTCACATAGCCAATTTCGCCATAACCTTCCTCGTAGTAGTCGGCGCTGAAGAGGCTGGTAAATCCAGCGTCAAGGGCTTCCACATTGTAACCAGTGATTTCCACCATGATGGCATCGTCCACGTTCAAAGTCTTTTCAAGTGGGAAATACAAAATACCGCTATACATGCCAGTCGCGGATTTGTAACTTAATTCAGGAGTGTTGGTGAGGTAGAAATCGTTCACCTTCACGCTGGTAGTGGCAATCTTTTCGCCTGGAGTGATGGTCACATAAGGTTCCTTGAATGAAGGAATTTCATCCACCTTGTAGATGTTTGCCACGAGAGTGGCTTGCGCATCGCTTGAAGCCATTTTCAGCGATTGGAAGCGAACGCCAATAGCGTTGATGGCGTAAGGATGGGTTGGACTTTCCACTGCAATTGCCATGGCATCTACGCCAGCAGTGTTGCGCCCGAGCAGATTACCCAACGACTTACCGTCTTCATCCTTCACTGTGCCATAGTAAGCACCGGCTTTCACTGTGCCGTCGCGGTTGCTCTTGGCAGCAAAGAATTTTGGACTTGCCCATGCGTGACGAACCACGGTAGTAGATGGCTTAATCTGCGCAGGATAGCCTGGATAAGTGCTCAAATAGCTGGTGTGGGCTGTTGTGCCATTGAAACCGCCCAACTGATACACGCTTTCTTGATTGTCGGCACCAATAGCCGTGAGGCATGGAACGGTGTCAACCTCAATACCCCAAGTAGCCTTAAAACCAGTGCCTATGAGTTCTTCAGTTTTATTTTTCATATCCTCCTGATACCATAATTTCCACTTTTGCTCGGTGGCATTGGTGCTAACGCCAATGAAATCATAATCTGCGTAAGGACGCATCATCAAGTAGGGAGCATACCAACTGCTGTAGCTCGCTTTGCCTTCAGTAGTGTAGCTGGAGAGATAGAAAGAACCAGCAGGACGATGATACCATGCTTTCAACTTAGTTTCTTCCTCGGCTTTCTGAACTTTGGCTGCTCTGCCATTCGAGATGTAGAGGTCTTGAGCAGGACATTCTTCAGCCTCAACCACCGCCATATTCTGTACGGAGAAATTGTTCACAGATGCCGCACGCTGTGCAAATGCGGCAGATGTAGCGCATGTGGCAAATGCCACTAAGAGTAACGATTTTTTCATGTGCTAAGAATTTATTGTTTAATAACTAAAACCATCAACTTTTATTTACTATTTTTGCAAAGATAGCAATTCTCATTAAAAACACAAAGAAAATCCACAGAATATATTAACAAACCTCACACAGACCCCACTCTAAGTTTGCACGCCTGACGCTAAATCTCACAGATGCTCCACGGCTGCTTCACACCAAAGCCTCACACAGATCCCACAGATCTCACGGAATTTTTCTTTTGATGATGTTAAATCTCACGGAGGTTTCACGACTGCTTCACTCCAAAGGCTCACACAGATCCCACAGATCTCACGGAATTTTTCTTTTGATGGTGTTAAATCTCACGGAGGTACCTCGATTGCTCTTGAAAAGAAACACCTATTTCATCCAATTTCAATCCATTAACACCGATTTTTATAATTAATTTTTAATAGGCGTAAATTGGATTTAAATGGATGAAATAGGTGTTTCCCTCCCCCACAACAGCCCCATATCAACCCACCAGATACAGAAGCGTCTGTGAGATTTAACATCAGGCGTGCTATTCCGTGAGATCTGTGGGATCTGTGTGAGGCTTTGGAGTGAAGCTACCTTGAAGCGTCTGTGAGATTTAGCGTTAGGCGTGCTATTCCGTGAGAGTGGGATCTGTGTGAGCATTGCCCCGATATTAGTGGGATTTGTGTGAGGGGTGGGGATAGAAATAGAATGAGGCTGACTTCAACAGCCAACCTCACTCAAAAATAAAAGTATGTTAAGAAACTGCTAATGTTTCTAATTTAGGAGCTTTCCTCGGTGTGAGGAACGCTTGAGGGGGTGAATTATTTTACTTCAGCACCCATCATGTTGTACTTCTTGTCACCTACGACAACGAGTACTTGACCGTTTTCTACCACCTTGTGAGCCTTAACACCACCGATAGTAGTAGTTACGTCGTTGATACCAGAAACAGTACCTTGGGTGAAATCGTAAACGAGTTCTGCACCAGGAACAGCAAATTTAACCTTTGCTTCACGACCTTCAACGTCAGCTGGGAGAGCAGCTGCAGTAGCCTTGATTTGAACTTCGCCAGTGAATTCGCCAGCTTCTTGAACGTCAGCAACTTGGAGAGTCAACCATTCAGGTACGTCTTGACCGTCAACAGTAGTTACAGTCCATTCTTCGCTGCTCTTAGTTGAGTAAACGCTGATAGCGTCGAACTTAGTAGTACCAACAGTTCTTTGCCATGCACCACCAGTTTTTGGGAAGTTGTACTTGCCATCTTCAAAGGTGTAGTTCCAAATCATGATTGGCCATTCTACATCCAAGAAGATTGAAGGAGCGGTGTAACCCAGAGAACTGGTAAAGAATTGATCCAAACCTACGCACTGGGTTGGATAACCTTCAGCATCGATTTTACACATGTAACCATGTTGGCCATAACCTTCGTTCACGCAGTCGGTAGAAATCACCATGCGGAAACCCTTAGTGTTTGCTTTTTCGTAACCAGAGAATACAACTGCGATTGGACGGTCGATGTTAGCAACCACTTCGTATTGCAAACCGTCTTCTTCTTCAACGAGAGGAAGATCAATGAAACCACAGTCTTCAGCATCAGCTGCGAGTGTACCCTTAGCAGTAGCGATGAGGTCACCGAAAATCAGGTTGTCCTTATCGTCTTTTTCTACAGCGTAAACCTTAGCTTCGAGTGGAGTAGCACCAGTGATCTTGTCGTACATGTAAAGTACGTGGATACCACGGAGAGCATAAGGAGATGCTGGCTTTTCAACATAAAGAGCCATACCGTTCCAACCTTGTGCGTTTTGACCGAACCAGTAGCCGTCCTTGCCACCATCAGCATCTTTAGCACCAGTGAGGGTAATCACACCACCACGGCCCTTTAACATATCAGGTTGTTCGCGTGTACCAGCGCAGAAGTACTTTGGAGAAAGGTAGCAGTCAACTGCGTTTTCACCACTCATAAATTCTGCACGTGGGTCATCGTAGTAGTAAGTAAGACCTTGGTAGTCCTTAGTCTCATGGGTCTTTTGGTTGATGTAAGTTGAGAACAACTGATAAGAGCTTGTAGCACCACCACCAGTAGCAGTAAGTGTTGGAGCATACATTGAACAATTGAGGAAGTTGTCGGTGATGTCAACATTTGTTGAAGTCTGTTCTACCCAATCCTTAACAGAGGTGTCGTACTTGTCATATTTCCAAACATAAGCGTCAGCACCAGTTGAAGCGTTGGTGAAAGTAACGTCACGCCAGCATGGAAGGACCAATACAGGATTGTAGAAGGCACCACCAGTAACAGTGAGTGAACGATAGAATGATCCAGCTGGACGATTGTACCAAGCCTTCACAGCGGCCTTTGGAGCCACTTTCTTCATTGCTGCACGTTGAGCGTCGGTTGCCATTTCAGCCTTTACAACTGTGCATTCGAAAGGAGCCACACCAGAATCAGCCGCTTTGCTTGTAGCCACTTGATTCTTGTTTTGAGCAGAAGCAGATACTGCAACTGCTGCGGCAGCGAGTAAAAGTAAACCCTTTTTCATAATTGAAATAGTTTAAATTTGGTTAATAAAAAAAAGATATAAAAAATAATTGATTATTATCTTGAATGAAGCAAATGAGGCTTCGAGGCTGAAGCCTCATTTGCTGTATCGTTGGTTATTGAATACTGATACCGAGAGCGCTTGAAGCATCGCTGCTGTCGGTCAGTACCATATTCACAGGAGCAATCAGTGAGTTGCTTGAGCACTTGAAAGTGGAAGAAGCAAGCTTGTTCATCATAGTCTTGAACGCAGGAACCTTATCGATAAAGGTCTTCATGTTACTATCCATTTCACCGAGCACAAACTTGATTTCATCTTTGCCGATGTATTCCACGGTGTAAGGCACCGACATATTCAAGTATGAACCTCTCTTAGTCTTGATACGCACCACCATGGTGTAAGGCGACTTGGTATTGTTCAATACATTCAAACCGATGTTGAAATGCACAAGTGAAGAACCGTTGTAGGCCTTGAAACCAGTGTTCAGACCAGCAAACGCTGTGCCCAGCTCGCCTTTGCAGTCGGCTGCATTCACACGCCAGAGCAGACGCTCGTCGCCCACCACCTTATTAAGGGCATCAGCTGTGATGGTGATGCGATTGTCGTCGGTGCAAAGGAGTGAACCATCTTTCTGGCGGATGAAGTGCTGAATAGTGTAGTCGTTGCCGTCGATTGAGTCGCGCAGAGTGAGAGGCTTACCGAGGGTGAAACCATCGTGAGTGATGATGGCGTTGCGGCCTACATATTCAGTGATGTAGTCACCAGTTTCGGGATAGAACTTAGGAAGCTGGGTGGCTCCATCGAGCACCACATGGCGATAACCGCCAGGGAGGTTAACATACACTGCAGGAACCTTAGCGTTGAAGAAAGAGTCGGCAAGTGCCACCACTTCGTTCAAGTAAGTTTCATCGTCAATTTCGGGAGCGATGCGAGTCATGATAATTTCGGCACCGTTCTTCTTACCTTCAAGGTAGAGCGTGTCGTTGCTGAATTTCATGAGGTCGAACTCATAGTCACCACTGTGTCCGTAGCCCTGCTCGTCGCGTTCGGTGCCAGGAATATCTTCTGGGGTAGCGAAGAGGTGGAAAATGGTGTTGTAAGAGTTGAACGAGAGCACAGGACCGTTGTCGGAAAGGATAGTCCACATTGAGGTTTCGCTTCCATAAGATGGAACGTTAGAGTCAATGTTGGTAAGCTTTGTGATGTACTCGTTGTTACCCGAAATGGTAACGGTGCCATCGTTGCGGAAAGTGAAGAGGTACACATAGCCGTGTTCTTCTTCAGTAGTGAAGTATTCCATTTGCCACTTTCCGCCCTTGTCCAAGAGAATCTCTTTATACATCTTGCGAGCTTCCTCGGTGCGGTGAGCAGCATTTTGGTCGAAGATGTCGGCCTCTTCATGGTTACATGAAGCGAGCGATGCGCTCATCAGCACAGCGGCGATAGCTGAAAATTTATATAATTTCTTCATCATTGTCGATTGAATTTATAAATTTAAAATTACTGTACGTTTTCAATTTGCTTGCGGAGCTCATTGATGTCGAAGGTAGCCTGACGCTTCTGAACTTCTTCACGGAGCTTGTCGAGGTCAACACCGAATGAATCGCGGAGCCAATCGCGTGCAATCTGAATCTTTTCCTTCAAGGCTGCCACACCGTCGATGCCGTCCTTGTCTTCCACCTTGTAGGCGGTTACAGGAATAGCAATCTTGTTGCCTCTCTCATCGAGAAGGAAGCCACTTTCATCTACTGGGCGATTCTTAGCATCGAAGTATTTGCCTGGGTTGTCGGCATCCTGGGTGTAAGGTGCTTCGCCGCGGTAGAATTCATTGGTCACCTGATTGCTATACACATTGATAGTGTCGCCGTTAGGAGTGACATATTCATTAAACAGGTCGTCGTCGCTGAAGTATTGCTTCTTCTCCTCATCTACCACATTATCCTTATAATAGTAGTAGCAGTAGTAGACAGCGTTAGGATCGTCGCCGCTTGGAGTAGCCCAACCACGGCTTGCAAGGTTGTAGAAGCGTTTCCATTGTGCATCGGTCTTCACGATGTAGTTAGCGATGATTTCAGCGAAGTCTTCACGATATGCAGAGCTTGCATAAGGGGTAACGAAACCACAAGAGAGCACTACGCCTTCTTGGCGGTCTTGCCAGTTGCTGCCATCGTACTTACCTACAGAAATGGTGTTGAACTTTGCAGGGTAAGTCTTGGTCTGGTGCAAAATGTGAGCAAACTCGTGGTGCATAGTCTTGAAGTAGTATTCATTCAACTGGTCAGGTGAGTTGAGGTCGAGCGCATTCACACGGAAGAGCGAAACCTTGATACCGCCTTCTGCCAAACCCACGGTGATGGTACCGGTTGATGGGTCGTAGGCTGGTGAACCAATAAGGTGAATGATACGTGGACCGTATTCCTTCAGGAAGTTAGGGCCTACCACATCATTATACACGTCGAACCAAAGGTGCTTAGCCAAAAGTGCAAGGTCTTGCGCATTTTGGTAAGTGGCTGGCACGAGGTTATAGTTCATGTCGGTGCCCACATCCTGCATCTTATAGCGGAAGTCCAAGTTATAGACATCCAAATAGTTTTGCTTCAACCACTTGTCGAACTTATAAGTCGCAGAGTTAGGGTCAAGCTCCTCTGACTGGTCAGGGAAGATGGTTTCGGTGAAGTCGTCGTCGCTACAAGAGGTGAAGCCCATAGCTAATGCCGACATCATCACGAATGCTGAGATATATTTTTTAATTACTTTCATTGTTGTTTACCAGATTAAATCATTTAACAAGAATGTAAGAGCCAGAAGCCTCTACAGTAGCCTCACTCTTCTTTGACACTACAGGGCGAACGTTAGCATCCATACCAGCAGAGATCACTTCGCTTGGAATCTGCATTGCATAGCGTGCGTCGAGCGTTTTAAGAGTGTAAGGAGTGTTGAAGCGACCAAAGTGGTGAGTGATCGAAAGACCGAGACGCTTGATATCGAAGAAGCGCATACCATTGTGCACAGTTTCGATACGGCGGAAGTGCTGGATACATTGCATGTAAGGCAACTTGTCATCAGTGAGTGAATACTTGTCAGATGGGCAAACCTCGTCGATGTGGATTGGCTTCACAATACCGAAACCTTTATACTTCTTGTCGCCTTGATCTACAGCGTAGAACTTTTCAATGAGTTCGCGAGTCATTGGCTTGAAAGAGTAGCTTTCGCCTGCACCAAGCTTTTGACGAGCTGCATCCCAAATGGTGAGGTCTGCCATACAACCATCGATGTCGCCGAGGAAGAGCTTAGCTTCTGCACGGCAGAGGAGAGTTTCCTCAGCCCAGAATTCCAAGCGAACCACGTGAGCGTAACCGATACCCGACACCTTGTCGGTGTATTCAAACTGCTCAGAGCTGATACCACCGAAGTAGCTACCGTATTCAGCCTTACCTGCTGTACCACACAAGCCATTGAAGCCTGGGTGCATTGAGAAGGTTTCGCCAGTCTTTGAGTTTTTAAACTTAATGCCTTCCCATGATGGGCCAGGACCTTGGATAGTAGAGCGGCGAGCGTCGCGGTTGCAGGTGTAGCGATTACCATGGAAGCGACGTGAAGAGGTAGAATAGGTGGAGATGTCCATAAACACGTTGGCACGCTTCATGCTGGTGTAGTAGCGGCCAATGTCGCTGATGTAGTACATAGAACCACGGTTAGCCCAGATGTCGCTCATCATAGTTGCAGGATCACTACCGTTGAATGCGGCGTTGGCACATTCGAGAGCCTTGTCGTATTGACGGGTGAACACATAGAAGCGAGCAGCATAAGCATTGGCAGCGGCGCGGTTGAAGTGGTATTTAGGCACTTCGTAGATTGCGTCGTCGATAAGTTTCAAACCAAGTTCGAGGTCCTTTTCAATCTTCTCGTAAGTCTCGGCAAGTGTGCCACGCTCGTAGTGAGGCTTCACTGTGGTTTCAGGCTTGGTGATGTAAGGAATACCTTGACAGCTCTTGCTCAATTCTGGACCGCGGTAAGGCATACAGAACACTTGAGCGAGAATGAAGTGGTGGTAAGAGCGGATCATGTAAGCCTCACCCATCACTGCGCTGAGTTTTTTAGTTTCGTCGTTGGTCAAGCCGCCTTGTTCGCTCATTTCAGTACCACGCTCGATAACGGCGTTGGCAGAAGCGATAGCACGGTAGCAGCCCTCCCAAATGCCGGAAGGAGTGTCGGAACCCATACCCATGGTCACGTCCTCGAAGCGGAACAACTGGTCGTCGGTAGCCGCATACGAAGGAAGATTGTAGCGAACGCCATCAGGGTCTGGGGCATTGTTGTCGATTACATTATCGGATGAAAGCTCGCAGGGTGTAGAATAATTGTACTGGAGGTAGCCATTATTGAGCAGCTCACGCAATTGCTCCACAGTTTCGAGGTCCACGCGGGTGTCGGGCACCTTGTCGAGGAAGTCTTTACATGATGAGAGCGACATGAGTGCCACACCTGCAGCTGCGATTGCTATATATTTAAACTTCATAATTATATTGTCTGTATTATATATTATATAATGTGTTGCAAATTATGATTAAAGACCAAATCTAACTGTGAGGGTGAACTGACGTGGGTTTGGAGATGCCACACCACCTGCGTTGTAGAATTCAGGGTCTTGACCATTGAGCTTGTCATCGGCATAGAGAAGACCGATGTTGGTAGCAGAGAGCTTCACTGAAGCGTTGTTGAGGCGGATAGCCTTCAACAATGTCTTAGGAATATCGTAAGTCAAAGAAATTTCTTTCAAGCGAATGAAACCACCATCAGCCACACGAGCAGAGCTGTAGTTGTAAGCACTGTAAGCACGGCCCAAGTAAGTGTCGGCGTAGTATTGACGGCGTGAAGCAATCACAGGAATTGTGGTGTAGGCTTCATCGCCTGGAATCACCCAGCGGTTCTTGAATTCCTTAGGCATAGCGGTAAGGTCGCTGTATGCGTAAGAGAAGTCAGGGCTAAGGCGGAGCTTATTGCCAAATGAGTAGGTGCAGAACACATTGAGATGGAGGCCCTTCCAAGAGAAGCTGTTGTTGAAACCACCAGTGATGGTTGGGTCAACTGCGCCTTCGTATTTGAGGTTCTTCTTCAAGAGTTCAGCATCGAATTGCTGGAAGTTGATTTCGTCGTTAGCAGAAAGTTCGCCAGTGGTTTCGTTGATCACTTGTGGAATACCGTGTGAATCCAAACCTACGAACTGATAAGAGAAGAGTGCACGCACTGGATAGCCTTCGAGTGCGAAACCAGTACCTTGAATCAAGTCGATTGCGCGAGAGCGAGACACGAGCTTGGTGATTTCGTTCTTAGCGTAAGCGAAAGTGATGTCGGTTGACCAGTTGAAACCGTCGGGATTTGCGCTCTTGATGTTGTGGGTGGTGAGGGTGAATTCCACACCGTGTGAAGCCATCTCTGCCACGTTGGCATACTTCATAGTCTGACCACCTACACCTTCAGTATATACGCGGCCGATAAGGTCGAAGTTGTTACGCTTGTACCAGTCGAACACGAAGTTGATGCGGTTGTTCACGAAACCGAGGTCAACACCCACGTCGAACTCGTGCTTCTTTTCATAAGTAAGCTCGCTGTTGGCAAGACCAGAGAGTTCGAGACCGATTTGCTGGCCGTCGGTTTCCTGGTTCCAAATACGGTTTGGATAGTAGAGAGCTTCAGCATTTGCATAAGAAGTAGGACCGGTTTCTGCGGTCAGAGAGTAAGAGGTGCGGAGCTTAGCATAAGTGAATGCACCACTCTTGAAGAAGCGAGCATTGGTGAAGAATGGCTCTTGGTGAGCATTCCATGCTGCTGACACGTTCCAAGTAGGCAACCAGCGGCTCTGGGTGGTCTTACCCATTTGGTTACTACCTTCGTAACGGAGAGTACCGGTGAGCACATAGCGCATCTTGTAGCTGTAGTTAGCAGTTGCGAAGTAAGCGAGGTTGCGGCGATAAGAGCGTTGCTCGCTGTAGTATGCGCTGTTTTCTTCTTGCATTTGCTTGAAGAGGTCGCTGTTGATGAATGGAAGATTACCGTTGGCGTAAACGATACCCCAGCCATCGAACGACTGTGAGTGACGGTCAACGCGGCTTGCTTCCAAACCTGCCATCATATTAATAGTGTGGTCGCGGTTGAAGCTACCATTCCAGTTAGCTGTGCCACGGAACACATATTGTGATACGTCGTACTTGTTGTGGAACAACATACCACCCTTAGGAAGAACGGTTTCAGGAAGAGCGTTTTCCACATCAGGGTCGGTGTAGAGGTATGTGTTAGAAGAGCGGATGATTGCATCTTCTGGGTCGATACCTGCACGGTAAGCGCGAGCCTGGTTACTGTTTTCAGTAACGAAGTGGTTTTGCTCTGAATTGCTGTAACGATAGTAACCAATCATGTTCAATTCCACAGTGTGGTTTTGGTTCATGATAGGCTTGATGTTCAGTTCTCCTTGGAACTTCAAGTCGGTAACTGTCAAGTCGATCCAGTTGTTCTGGAGTTCGTTGAAGATGTTGAAGTCGGTGTAGTTACGACGATAGTACACGTTAGGGTCGAGTGTACGTGAGGTGTTCATCGCGTAGCTGAATGGGTTGATGTCGAACGAACGGCTAACTTCACCATTCACCACGTCGGTCTGCTGGCTGATGGTGCCAGGAGCCTTTTGCTTACGGAAGCTGTCGGAAGTGAGCAACTTCACACGCACGCGACTTGAGAGGTTGTAGAGCGCATTAGCATTGAAAGTGTAACGCTCAACGCTTGACGACTTGTACCAACCTGGATCGGTCATTACAGATGCAGAAGTATAGAATGAACCCTTGTCGGTACCGCCAGAGATGCTCACAGCGTGGTTTTGCATCACGTTGCTGTTGAAGAGCAAGTCGAACCAGTCGGTGTTGCGGAACTCGGCTTCACGCAAGTAAGCGTTCTTAGCCTGAGTGGTGTTGGCGAGCTCGAAGTGACCTTCGCCAGTTATTGGGTCGATGATGTAGTTGTCGAGCATGTTGTACATGCGGCCATACACACCAGTGCGGCTGCCGCTACGCAATGAAGCGAACTCGAGCCAACCCTTTTGTTCCATTTCCTTATAGATACCCATCTGCTCTTGTGAGTTACAGATGTTGTAGTCGCGGTAGCTTGGCTTCATACGGTAGGTGAATTCACCTGTATAATTAATAGATGTGTGACCTGAGCGACCAGTCTTGGTGGTTACAACAATCACACCAGCCATTGCCTTAGCACCGTAGATTGAGGTTGCAGAACCGTCCTTCAAGATCTGGAAGCTTTCGATGTCGTCGGCGTTCAAACCTGCGATAGCTGAAGAAATCAAAGTCACAGCATCACCAGATGAGAGGTCGTCGGCTGAAAGTTCCACGTTGTCGGCGAGTTCCACACCATCCACAATCCACAGAGGCTTAGAGCTACCATAGATAGAGGTAGCACCACGCACACGGATCTTAGGAGCAGTACCGAATGTACCCGACACGTTTGACACTTGCACACCAGAAACCTTACCTTCCAAACCGCGGCTGATGTCAGCCACACCTGAAAGTTTGGTCTTTTCAGCGTCGATCTTGGTAGTTGCACCGGTAAACATACGGGAGTCAACCTTCGCCATACCAGTGACCACGACGCCATCCAAAACCTGTCCGGCAACCTTCAAAGCAATTTTCATAACTCCGCTCTTAACTGTCAACTCCTGCTTCTCGTAACCAACGTAGGTGACTACGATTTGCGATTTGTTGTTAGGCACAGTGAGCGTAAACTTACCATCAATGTCGGTAGCCACACCATTTGAAGGCTTACCCTTCTGAACAACAGAGGCACCGATTACCGCTTCTCCAGATTCGTCAACAACCACACCACTGACCTTGAACTGGGCGCTCATAGCCAATGTTGAAGCAGCGAACACGAAGAGCAATAGTAACTTTCTAAAACTCATAAGCACTGTTAAATTTTAATTATTATATTACATTTTATTATATTTCATAGAATAATTTGTCAATCAACTTCTTAGCTAACAAATAAAGTTATCACAAGCACACCCCCATATAGGATAAAGAGCATGTTAGGTTCTACATTGATACTAATTTGCAACTTATAAGCGTTTCTTAACAAACATATAACATTCCGATTGCAAAGAAAACTAAATTTTTCCAATTATACTAATTTTATAAGCAAAATTTTTAGTTTAATTAATAAAATGCGAAGATTATGGGCATTTGCTAACACTTGACCCTGTAAAAAGCCTATTTTAATTACACTCGCAAAGTGTTAAAATTATGGATTTTTGCTATTTTTTAAGGGGAAAAGCGCAAAAAAGGATAGAATCAAAGGGCAAAATGCGTACAAAATGATATTTTTGGTAGCAAAATGGTACTTTTGACGATTTTTTTGGTGAAAAAAGCGCGCAATTTCCGTATTTCGGAAAAATCGAATGTTTTGATTTGATGAATCCGCTTAAAGATTGTAATTTTGTGGTAAATTTAACACTGATATATAATTAATGGAAGTAGTTTACGAAGACAATCACCTCATTATAATAAACAAGGCTTGCGGCGAGATCGTGCAAGGCGACCGCACAGGCGATGAGCCACTGGTGGAAACGCTGAAGCGATGGATTAAAGAGAAATACCAAAAGCCAGGCAACGTGTTCTGCGGAGTGACGCACCGCATCGACCGCCCAACCTGTGGGCTGGTGGTGTTTGCGCGCACAAGCAAGGGGCTCTCGCGCATGAACGAGCTGTTTCGAAAGGGCGACGTGAGCAAAACGTATTGGGCGATTGTGAAAAACCATCCACCCAAGCAAACCGACACCCTCACGAACTACCTGATTTCGCACGAGAAGGGCAACCGCACCGAGGTGCTGCGCTCACCACGCGAGGGTGCACAGAAGGCGGTGCTGAACTATCGGGTGATTGCCGAGGGCGAGCGCTACTGCCTGCTGGAGGTGGATTTGCTCACCGGCCGTAAGCACCAGATTCGCGCACAGCTCAGCAGCATAGGCTGCCCTATCAAGGGCGATTTGAAATACGGCGCCCCACGCAGCAATGTGGGCGGAGGCATTTCGCTCCAGAGCCACCGCATCTGCTTCGAGCACCCCGTGAGCCACATCAAAGTGGACGTGACCGCCCCCGTGCCCAACGAGCCACTATGGCAAGCCCTGGCAGCAGAGGCGGAGAAGAACAGCCAAAAGGCATAAAATGTGTTTTACACATTATTATATATAGAGGTTTTTCTGCACTTCTGAAATTTTTCGTATATTTGCACATAGCAAACAATTTATTATTATAATAACAACTATCACTTACAAGTAAATTATGGCAAACCCTGAGTTTAAGTACGCTCCCATGTTCCAACTGGGACCTGACAAAACTGAGTACCGCCTGCTCACCAAAGAAGGTGTGAGCGTTGGCGAATTTGAAGGTAAGGAAATCCTCAAAGTCACTCC
The DNA here is from genome assembly GCA_004557565.1 of Bacteroidales bacterium. Lineage (GTDB taxonomy): Bacteria > Bacteroidota > Bacteroidia > Bacteroidales > Muribaculaceae > Sodaliphilus. The sequence continues at coordinate 19,326 of SFGS01000041.1, forward strand.
TGAAGCACTCACCCGCCTTGCACAGGAAGCTTTCCACGATGTGGAATTTAAGCTTCGCCGCGAGCACAACCTTCAAGTGGCCGCTATCCTCAACGACCCTGAAGCTTCAGAAAACGACAAATACGTGGCTCTGCAATTCCTTCGCAATGCCGAAACCGCCGTTAAGGGCGTGCTTCCTTTCTGCCAAGACACCGGCACCGCTATCATTCACGGCGAAAAGGGACAGCAAGTGTGGACTGGCTTCGAAGATGAAGAAGCCCTCTCACTGGGCGTGTACAACACGTTTACTCAAGACAACTTGCGCTACTCACAAAATGCGCCTCTCAACATGTACGACGAGGTGAACACCAAGTGCAACTTGCCTGCTCAAATCGACATCGAAGCTGTGGAGGGTGCTGAATACCGCTTCGTGATGGTGGCTAAGGGTGGTGGCTCTGCCAACAAGACCTACTTCTACCCTATGACTAAGGCTACTATCCAAAACGAAGGCACGCTGCTTCCTTTCCTCGTGGAGAAAATGAAGACTTTGGGCACCGCCGCTTGTCCTCCTTACCACATCGCTTTCGTGATTGGTGGCACAAGCGCAGAAAAGAACCTGCTCACTGTGAAGCTCGCTTCTATTAAATACTACGACAACCTCCCAACCACAGGCGACGAGACCGGACGCGCGTTCCGCGACATCGACCTCGAAGAAAAGCTTCTCGTGGAAGCTCAAAAGATTGGTATGGGTGCACAATTCGGCGGCAAATACCTCGCACACGACATTCGCGTGATTCGTTTGCCTCGCCACGGCGCTTCTTGCCCTATCGGTATGGGCGTGAGCTGCTCTGCCGACCGCAACATCAAGGCTAAAATCAACAAAGACGGTATCTGGTTGGAACAAATGGACGAAAATCCAACTGAACTCATTCCAGAAGAACTCCGCAACCCAGGCGAAGGCACCACTGGCGTGGAAATCGACCTCGACAAGGGTATCGACGCAGTTCGTGCCGAACTCACCAAATATCCTGTAAGCACTCGCGTTAGCCTCAAGGGTACTATCATCGTGGCTCGCGACATCGCTCACGCTAAGCTGAAAGCTCGCCTCGACGCTGGTGAGGAAATGCCACAATACTTCAAAGATCACCCAATTCTCTACGCTGGCCCTGCCAAGACTCCTGCTGGCTATCCTTGCGGCTCTATGGGTCCAACCACAGCCAACCGCATGGATCCATACGTTGACGAGTTCCAAGACCACGGCGCTTCACTGGTGATGATTGCCAAGGGTAACCGCGGACAAGTGGTGACCGACGCTTGCCAAAAGCACGGTGGCTTCTACCTCGGCACTATCGGTGGCGTGGCAGCAGTGCTCTCACAAAGCAGCATCAAGAGCATCGAATGTGTGGAATATCCAGAACTCGGTATGGAAGCCATCTGGAAAATCACCGTTGAAGACTTCCCTGCATTCATCCTCGTTGACGACAAGGGTAACGACTTCTTCAAAGAAATCGCTAAAAAAAGCTGCGCTTGCTGCAAATAATCCCCGAAATCCCCATATCTAAATAGATATACCCCCCCAGAAAGCTGCCCCACCCCAAGGGCAGCTTTCTTTTTCCCCTCCCCTTATATCACATTGGGGGAATCATTCGGATCAATGGAAAATTTGTGGGGATAAATTATGCATTGTTGCAGAATCGTGAATGGAATAAAAAACAAAAACATAAAAAACAGCCTTGGAGCAATGTGGAATGCTTCGCATTTGGCGTAGGGATTGTGCGCTTTGCGTCATTGGAAACGA